>CAYSAG010000034.1:0-27354 GCA_964428935.1 uncultured Planctomycetaceae bacterium
CGTCACACAGATTGAAATCAACACGCGGGCCGGGCAGACTTTTGCCAGCTCGCTGCGGTCGGTCTTGCGTCAGGACCCGGACGTGGTCATGGTGGGCGAGATTCGCGACTCGGAGACGGCCCACATTGCTTGCCAGGCGGCCAACACCGGCCACTTGGTGCTGTCGACCGTCCACGCCAACGACTCGGTGACCGCACTGTTTCGCTTGCTCGACCTGGGCGTCGAACCGTACGCGTTGGCCACGGCACTGAACGCCGTGCTGGCTCAGCGGCTCGTCCGACGCCTCTGCCCGGACTGCAAAGAGGCTTACCGGCCCAACCCGGACTTTCTGAGACGGGCGGGACTGCCGGCCGACCGAATTACGCACTTCTACCGGTGCCCGACCAACCGGGACCACGTCTGTCCCACCTGTGGCGGCCTGGGCTACCGCGGACGAATCGGCGTGTTCGAACTGCTGACGATCAACGACCGCATTCGCGAACTGATTCGCGAGAAAGCGTCGTTGTCGGTGATTCGGGCCGAGGCGCGCAAGAACGGCATGTTGTACATGCGAGAGGAAGGGCTTCGACTGGTGGTGCAGGGAATTACGTCGGTGGACGAGCTGCTGCGGGTGGTTCGGTAGCGGGGGTCGAAGCGACGAAAGGTCGGCTTTCGATGGTGGGTGCGATTGATTTTGTGCTCTTGGGAATTCTGGCCGTTGTGACGTGGTGCGTCGCCGGGGAAGGAGCGTTTTCGGCGGCCATCACGTGCCTGTCGGTGCTGGTGGCCGGACTGGTGAGCATGAACTACTTCGAGCCGCTGGCCAACCACTTGCCTACCACCGGCTTCTGGTACCGTTGGGCCGACACCGTGTGTCTGATTGGCCTGTTTACCGTGACGGTGACCGTGTTGCGGCTGGGAAGCGAGCAACTGGCTCCCCGGTTCATTCGCATGCCCGTCCTGCCGTACGGGCTTTTGCGTTGGGGAGCCGCACTGCTGACCGGCTACGTGACCATGGCCTTCCTGCTGACGGCTTTGCACACCACGCCGTTGCCGCGGGAGTTTCTGGGCTTTCGTCCGGAACGCAACAACTTTTTCGACGTGGTGGCTCCCGACCGCCAATGGCTCGGATTTACCCAGTACGTCTCGGAAAACTTTTTGCGAAAGGGCCGGACGGGCCACATTTTCGACGGACCACGCATTCGACTGGGCGACCCCAACAATCCGTACCCCAACGAGATTTGGCCGTCGTTTCCGATTCGCTACGCCACACGGCGTGAGCTGCTCAGCGGCTCCGGCCAGGCGACCCCAACTTCGTCGTCCGGCCCACCGCGACGCCGACGGGTTCGCATTCGACCGGGCACAGGCTTTTGACCGGCGGAGCGGCTGGACCGATCGACGCCCTGCAGGACGGCCACGTTCCCGCTCAAACGTCGGTCCACACCGACAGACCGCATTCCGAAGCGACGATCCACCCAAGCCGACCGGTTTGTACGGATCGCTCGGTTGGCCTGAACAAGAAGCGCTCACCCTCACGTGGAGCAAGGATCCTGCTTGCTCCACAACCGAAAAGAACGTGACAAGTTACGGCGCTCAAGTCATGGGCGCACGTTGCAGCGCATCTTGACGCGCAAAGACTGTACTCAAGGGCTCCGCCCTTGGTATCCGTGCCTGGACGCCGTTTGGAGTGCGGTGCTCCTGCACCGCTTTGGATCCAAAGCGGCAGAAGACTGCCGCACTCCAAAAGTTCGCCCAACGAAAGTGCGAACGTTGTCGACGTTTTTCGCCAAATGAGTGTCTAAAAGCCTAGACGACAGCACGAAAGGACCTGACCATGAATTGGCGACTCGTGACCAGAACCTTGTTTGCTGCGGGTGTCTGGACGACCGCGGCGCTGGCCGCCGAGGTGAACGCCGTGCCGAACGGTTCGTTCGAAACTGCGGCCGGTGGGCAGCCGGCTGGCTGGAGCACTCACACGTGGCAGGGAACGGCGAAGTTTTCCTACGCTCGGTTGGGCCGGAGCGGCCGGCGGTGTGTGCGAATTTCGTCGGAACGGGGAGCCGACGCGGCGTGGTTCGCCGTCGTTCCTGTCCAGCCGCACGCGGTCTACAAGCTTTCGGGTTGGGTCAAGACGGACGGGGTGCAGGTCCAAGGCGGACGCGGCGCGCTGCTGAACGTGCACGACGTCCAATCGGCTCGGACTCGAGCCCTGACCGGCACCAACGGTTGGACGTACCTGGAGGTCGTCTTCGACACGGGTGACCGTGACCGTGTGCAGGTCAATTGCCTGTTCGGCGGTTGGGGCTTGGCCACGGGAACCGCCTGGTACGACGACGTGCAGCTCACGCGGCTGGGCGGTTCGGACTGGAAGCCCCGCCTCCAGGTCGACCTGACCGCCCCCGCCGGCCCGGCCATTTCTCCGTACATTTACGGGCAGTTCATTGAGCATCTGGGACGCTGCATTTACGGCGGCATTTGGGCGGAAATGCTGGAGGACCGGAAGTTCTGGTTTCCGATTACAGACGAGTACCACCCGTACCAGGTGACGCGGCAAATGCCGCCGGACACGCCGTTTCCGGTGGTGGCTGCTTCGCCGTGGCAGGTGACCGGCCCTCGCGGCTCGGTTCGCATGGTTCGAAAAGACTCGTTCGTGGGCGAGCACACGCCGCTGGTCGCTGGCGGAAGCGGCATTCGGCAGAAAGACCTGGGCTTGGTCGCCGGAAAGGACTACGTCGGTTACGTGTGGCTGAAGGCGGTCGGCCGCCCGGCTCGAGTGCAGGTGACCCTGACCGGCGCGGACCGTCCCGCCGTCTTTCCGAAAGTCGGCACCGCGGACTACCAGAAGTACACGTTCCGTTTCTGCGTCGGCCGGAGCACAGACCGGGGCGAGCTGGAGATTCGCGTCGACGGTGCAGCCTGTCTGGTCGGCACCGTGTCGCTCATGCCCGCCGACAACGTGCAGGGAATGCGGGCCGACACGCTCGAACTGCTGAAAAAGCTGGGCGGAACGGTCTACCGCTGGCCCGGGGGCAATTTCGTCTCCGGCTACGACTGGCGCGACGGAATCGGTGACCGCGACCGACGTCCCCCTCGAAAGAACCCCGCTTGGACGGGCGTGGAACACAACGACTTCGGGCTGGACGAGTTCTTGACCTTCTGCCGCCTGCTCGACACCGAACCGTACATTACGGTCAACAGTGGTTTGGGCGACGTGGAAATGGCCGTGCAGGAAGTGGAGTACGCCAACGGACCGGCCGACAGCCCAATGGGCCGGCTGCGGGCCAAGAACGGCCACCCCAAGCCGTACGGGGTGAAGTTCTGGAGCGTCGGAAACGAAATGTACGGCAACTGGCAGCTGGGCCACATGCCGCTGGAGGAGTACGTGCAGAAACACAACCGGTTCGCGGCGGCCATGCGAGCCAAGGACCCCAGCATTCGGCTGATTGCCGTCGGCCACGTCGGGCCGTGGTCGGAGGGCATGTTGACGCACTGTGCGGACCACATGGACTTGATTAGCGAGCACTTCTACCGAAAAGGCCTGCCCGGACTGGTCCGCCACGTGCGCCAAATGGCCGACGCCGTCCGCCGCATTGCCGACGCTCACCGCCAGTACCGCCGAACCATTCCCGCCTTGAAAGGCAAGAACATTCGAATTGCCTTGGACGAGTGGAACTACTGGTACGGGCCGTACGTGTTCGGCGAACTGGGAACTCGCTACTTCCTGAAGGACGCGCTGGGCGTCGCGGCCGCGCTGCACGAAATGGCTCGCAACAGCGACCTGTACTACATGGCCAACTACGCGCAGACGGTGAACGTCATTGGCTGCATCAAGACGACCAAAACGGCTGCGACGTTCGCCGCCACCGCTTTGCCCCTGTTGGTCTACCGTCACCACTTCGGTCAGTTGCCGGTGAAGGTCGAGGCGGACTCGCCGTTGGACGTGGCTGCCGCACTGACCGCCGACGGAAAGACGCTGACCGTCGGCGTGGTCAACCCGCTTCAGCAGCGGCTGCAGCTTCCGTTGTCGGTCCGGGGAGGCAAACTGAAGAAAGGCGGCCGGCGCTGGCAAGTCGTCGGCGACGACCCCTTGGCCTACAACGAACCCGGCCAGCCACCTCGGGTGCGAATTGAAGAAGCCGCCGTCGAGAGGGCGGAAGTGTTGACGGTGGAGCCTTGCAGTGTCACGCTGTTCGCTCTGCCGCTGGCGACCCGCTGACCGAGGGGCCCGCGACTCGTCGGTTCGAACCTCGGGTTCCAAGAACACGCGGGGCACCCGACAGGCGTGACGGTGTCGACCGCAAGTCGTCGCGGGCGCGAACCGGAGTCGGTTTGAACAGCGGCCGTTCTTTTGCCGCCTGAGCTTTGGAAGCGACTGCGGCGGTGAGCCGGCACGCGCCGGACCGAGCTCGGGTCCGAAAACGCTGCGGGCTCGGCGGTCGTTTGCTGCGCGCGTCCGGCTCCAAAACAAGAACGAGGCAGCGTGGTGGAGTTGGTCAGCAGTCGAAAGGAACAAAGGAAGCCAATGAACGAGGCACTGACGGGTGACCCGTTGACCGAATTGATTGTCTTGTCACAGCGGCTGGGTGAGCCAGCGCTGGACCTGGTCATTCTGGGCGAGGGCAACACGTCGGTTCGGGCCGACGAGGAGTCGTTTTGGGTCAAAGCGTCGGGCACTCAACTGGCGACCGCCGACCGCGACACGTTCGTCCGCGTCGCGGCCAAGCCGGTGCTCGGCGCGTTGGACGGAGCGGACTTGTCGGACGAACAGATTCGAAGTCTGTTGCAGCAGGCGACGCTGGAAGGGCGACGAGCACCGTCCATTGAGACCTTCTTGCACGCTCTTTGCCTGCAGCTGGACGGAGTCCGCTTCGTCGCCCACACTCACCCGACCGACGCCTTGGCGCTGTTGTGCAGCCGGAAGAGCCGTGAGCTTTTCACGGGTTCGCTCTTCCCGGACCAAATCGTTCTGCTCGGTTCCGCTCCCGTCTACGTGCCGTACGCCGACCCCGGCCTGCCGCTGGCCCGAGCCGTCCGGCGGCATTTGGAACGCTACTTGGAACAGCGTCAGCGCGTGCCGCGGGTCGTGCTGTTGGAGAACCACGGAGTCCTTGCCTTGGGGGCGACGGCCACCGAAGCCCTGAACATTACACTCATGCTCGTGAAGACCTGTCGGATTCTGGCGGGGACTTTGGTGGGAGACGGTCCGCGGTTCTTGTCGCCGGAGCAGGTGGCGCGAATCGACACGAGGCCGGACGAACAGGAACGGCGCCGGTCGCTGAAGTAGCGGGCGGCTCGGACGACGTCGCGTTCGTGCGCCCAGCGGGTTGCCGGACGGAGCCGACCGCCGTCTGGCCGGCTCACCCGACCCACGAGCGTTCTCCGGACACGCTCGCCGGGACGGGCCGTTCTTGCCGCAACCGCTCAATCAACCGGTTCCACGTGTCCAAGTGCATTTCGAGAATCTTCAGGGCGTTGCGCACTCGGACGGGGTCGTGGTACAAGTCGGCTTCGACCAGTTGCCGGTGGACGAACAGGAACAGAGCCTGCAGCCGGTCGACAAGCTCCGGCCACTTCTCGCGGTCCATTCCGGCAACCAGTTCGTTCACGCAGTCGCGGGCCGAACAGAGCGCGAAGTAGGACGTCTCGTAGTCCCGCTCTTGCAACGCCACCTCGGCCCGTTTGGCGTGCCGAATGGCCGCCTCGACCACCATTCGGTGCAGTTCGTAAGGCGGAGCGGTTTCGACTTGCGACTTCAAGTACTCTTGGGTTGCGTCCATGGTCACGACGTCCTGACTGAAAGTGAGGCTCGACCGGCTGGTCGTGCTTGCGAAGTTTGCGCCGACGGGCCGCTCGACTCATGACGTCCGTCGTCGCCGGCCGGCGTCGAGCCGTCGCTGTTCGGTCCGGCTGGAACCGGGACCGCGCGGCTCGGGAAACCGACGGCCGACCGCGCCGACGACTCACCGCCGCGGCCGGGCGGCTCGCATGCTCTGCAAGTACTGGTTCAGTTGCGTCAGCGCTTGCTGCTGGTCCTGGAGGGCTCCCAAGGCCTGCTCCATGGCAATGAACTGTCGCAGCAGCCGTTCACGCTCCCGCTCCAGAATGGCCTCCAGGTCGTCGATGCGTCCGTTCAATGAATCAATCGACTCTTGCAGCGAGTTTTCCTGAAGAGCGAACGCGCCGGTCGTGACGTCGGTCAAAGATTCGACCGCGGACAGCATTTGCTTGGCAAAACCGTTACTTTCGTTACGGAAGAACTGGGCAACGGCGTCGAAGTCTGTGTCGAGCACTTCGTTCAGTCGCTCGGTGTCCAGCTTCAACGTCCCGTCGCTTCGGACGGTTACGCCCAGGTCGGCCAAGGACCGCACGCTGCCGCCGCCCAGCACCTGCCGGCTCAAGGCCGCTTCCAACCGCGACGTGACTCGCAGCACGAACGTCGAGCCTTGCAGCGGACCGCGCTCGTTCGTTTCGGGGTCGAACTTGGTCAAGTCGCCGACGGTGCGACGGAACGCGTTGTAGCGGTCGACGAAGGTTTGCAGAGCGTCCTGGACTGCGCTGGTGTCGCGACGGACGTCGACGGTGACCGGTGAACTGGACGCTCGCAGAACCTGCACGTCCATGCCAGACAACACGTCGTTGAAGGTGTTCGTGGACGACGTGAAGAGGTAGCCGGACTCGCCACCCACGCGCAGCAACGCGTTGCGTCCTTCGGCCGTCACGGAAAAGTCCAGCGGCGTTCCGTCCGCCAGGACTGCGAACCGGCCGTCCAGCCCGGTCTGTTTCGACCGAAGCACCAACCGGTACGGGTTGACAGCCGAGCCGGTGTTGATGACCGACGCCACCACTCCCGCTCCGCTGTCGTTGATTTTCTGGGCGACGTCGCGGAGGGTGTCGTCGGAGTCGACCGTGACGACGGTCGCTTTCCGGCTGACGATTCGTTGTTGGCCGCCGCTGGACTGGGCCTGCCCCAGCAGTCGCAAGTCGGCGGCCGTCGTGCTGTCCACTTCGTCCACGCGCAGAGTGCCGGTGCCACCGGCCTCGTCAATCAAGACGATTCCGTCGCCCGTTTCGTTCAGCTCGGCTCGCACCGCCACCCTGGTGGTCGAGTTCAGCCGGAGCAGGACGTCGCCAATCGTTTTGACGGCGCTGCTGAAGTAGACGGTCTCCTGGTTGCCGGCCGAATCGGTAATCAGAATCGAGCCTTCGGCCACCGGGCCGCCGTCCGGCGCGTAGTCGGCCAGCGACGTCGCCTCGCTCACCTGCTGCCAGTGCAGCGGCCCGGAGCGAACCGAGTCTTGGGCCGCGTTGACCGCAATGCCCAGTTCGGTCGCCAGCGTGCTGCCGCCGACGTCCGCAATGACCAAGTTCGACGCGGTGCTGCCCGAGGTGTCGAGAATCTCGATGCCCAGCCCCGAGTCGTCGATTCGAGCTTCCAACTGCAGCTTGACGCCGCTCGCACTGCGAGCCGTGTTGATGGCGTACAGCACTTCGTCCAACGACTCGGCTCCGCTCAAGTCCACGACGGCCGTCGTTCCGGTTCGGTCGGTCAGCGAGAGTTGCCCGAGCTGAGTAATGCCGCGACCGCCGCGAAGGTTTCGCAACAAGACCGAGCTCATTCCGGCCAGCAGCGGCCGACCGTTCAGGACGCCGCCGGAGGAGCTGACGTCCAGACCGAGCTGCCGGACGACCGACGAGCCGTTGACGTCCTGCACCGACAGCGTGCCGGTTCCCGCGGTGTGGTCGACCAGTTGGAAGTGTCCGTCGACCAAGGAGGCCGTCACCTTGCCGCCGTTGTCGGCGTGGTTGTTGATGGCGTCGAGCACGTCGCCGACGGTCCGCGCGTCGTCCAGCGAGACGTCCAAGGCCGTGCCGTCGGCGAGGGTGATTCGCATGTCCGGCGCACCGGGAATGCGGAACAGTCCGTTGCCGTCGTTGATGTGGTCCAACGAGAACTCGGCGGTGAGACGAAAGACCGAGGTCCCTTCCAACACGTCGCCCGACGTCGTGCCGGCCAGCCCCAGGTCTTCGGCGGCGTGCCCGGAGACGTCGGCGACGGACAGCGAACCGCTGGCCGAGCCGGATCTGTCGACCAGCACCAAGCGGTCGCCGTCGGTCAGCGCTCGCACCTGAACCTGGGTGTTGGAGTTGATGGCTTGCAAGACGTCGTCCACGGTGTAGGCGTTCGTGAGGTCGATGTCGGCCGACTGCCCGCTTCGGTCGGTAATGCGAATGATTCCCCGACGCACGCCGGCTCCGCCGTTGAGCAGGTCCAGGCTGGTGGGCCGTTTGAGGAAGCCGGTGGTGGTGAGGGTGAGCGTTCCGGCGCCGACCGGCGTTTGGTCTGCGTCGGCCACTCCCACCGAAACCAGCTCGTGTGTCCCGGCCGTCTGTACGGCCTGGAAGCTGTACTGTCCGGGAGCGGTGCCGCTGCCGGCCGTGACGCGGAGCACGGACGGGTCGGAGACGTTGACCGTGAGCGACTGGAACGTGTCGGCTCGGTCCAGGTCTTGCAGAGCCGTCGAGAGCGAAAGAACGTTGGCCTCGAGAGTCTGAACCGCCTGGTTTTCCTGCTGAAACAGGGACACTCGGTCCTGCAGCCGTTCGACCGTTCCGCGCCGAGCTTGAATCAGAGCGTCGACGAGCCCGGCAATGTCGATGCCGCTGATCAGACCGACACCTGTGGTAATCGTCGACATCTCTGGTTCGCTCTGGCTCGAGTGGGATTTCTCGTTCTGGCCGTCCGGGACGCCCGGTTCCGACGCGGTTCCTGCGGCTCCAGCAAGCGGACGCGGCTGCGTCTCCGTGAGGCACGCCTGCTGCAGCGCCGTACGCTAGCGGCACGTTCGCCGGCGTCCGTGTGGGTGCCAGGTCGACAGCTTTGCTTCTGTTTCCAGCGCGCACGTCGCCTTGCGCCGCGCGCACGGTGTCTAGTCGTCATATCGGTCTGGAGGAAACGGCGGCTTGAGGGAAGCTGGTCCGGGCGAGCCGCCGTCCGAATCGGTGGAAGGCCAACCACGGGCACCGGCGACCACGAAGACCTTATGCCGCCGGGGCGGTCTCGTGGGTAAGAGTTCGACGACGGCAGCCCGCAAGCGCACGTAGACCGCCTCGAGCGAAAGGCAGGCTCGCGCAGCCGCTTCTGGCTCTGACAAGACCGTTGCCCGGCCAAAACGAAACGGCCCGGCGAGCGGACTCGCCGGACCACGCATTTATTTCATCCGACCACCAACTGGAGTCGTCGGTTACCCGAGCAGCGACAGCACGTTGGCCGGGTTCTGGTTGGCGATGGCCAAGACCGAGATGCCGGCCTGCTGCAGGATTTGGGCCCGAGTGAGGTTGGCGGTTTCGGTCGCAAAGTCGGTGTCGACGATCTGGCTGCGGGCCTCGGTGATGTTTTCGAGAGCCACACCCAGCGAGTTGATGTTCGTCTCGATGACGTTCTTCTGGATGGCCCCCAATCGACCCCGCAGCGTCGACACCCGGTTGATGGCTTCTTCGACGATGGCCACCAGGTCGGACTTGTCGACCGAGTTCGAGTCGAGGGCGTCCAGCAGGCTCTTGCCGCCGCCCGAGCCGAGCTCGTACAGCTTGCCCGTTGTTCCGCCCAGCCGGGCCGTGTTGACCGCTTCGATGCCCACGCCGATCTGACCGCCCGCCGAAACCTCTTGACCAATCTGGAAGAGGGCTCCACCACCGGTCACAGTCACGGTCGTTTCGGTGCTGGTCGAGTTCGCCGAGGAGGCAAACTCGAGCATAGCGTCCAACAGAGCCGTTCGGATGGTGGCTTTCAGGCCGTGCGTTTCGGCCTGCATTCCGTTGATCGTGACGCCGATGTCGCGTCCCTCGTCGCGGTACGTGACTGTGTCCGAACCGGCCGCCACGGTGTTGAACGAGCCGCTGAGGACGTTGATGTCGACGAATTCGGTCGAGCCGTAGTTCTCGCTCCGAATTCGCAGCGCGTACCCGCTGGTCCCCGTCAAGCTCGTCTCGGCAACCGCGGTCACGACGCCCGAGCCGTCACCCTCGGCGATCTGAGCGTGGACGTAGGTCTTGGCGGTGGCGTCCGAGTTGATCGCGTTGACCACATCGCTGGCGGTCGAGGTAATGTTGGCTCCGGCGTCCGTCGCCAGGCTGACCGTGATCTTGGTGTTGTTGCCGGTGGTCGAGACCGAGATGGAAAGGCTTTGGTTGGCTGCCCCTGGATCGACCAGTTCGATCGACACCGTGCCGGACGACCCTTCGGCTCGAATATCGCTCACGTTGATGTCGTTGTTGCTGCCGGAGATCGACAGCGTGGCTCCCGGCGTGTTCTCCGCCGCGACACCCGTCACGTCGGTGACCGCGTTGATGGCGTTCTTGATGTCGGTGACGGTGCTGGAGCTGCCGAGGAACAAGACTTGGCTGCCCTTGCTTCCGCTGACTTCGATGGTGGCGGCCGACGAGAGCGTTCCGCCCGTGTAGATCAGCTCGGCGCGTTGCGCCGTCTGGGTCACTTGGGCGGTGATTTCGATGGTCGAGCTGCTGCCGAACAGGGCCTGGTGAACCTGGTAGTCACTCAGCTCCGACGCGTCGGCCGTGCTGATCTGCGTCACGAACGCCTTGCTGCCGTCGATCAGTTTGTCGCCGGCAAAGGTCGTGTTGGCCGCAATGCGGTTGATGGCCGACAGAGCGTTGTCGATCTGCAGCTGGTTGGCCTCGATCTCTTCTCGCGACAAGGCCCCTTGGTTCAGCCCCTCTTGAATCAGCGAGCGGATCTGATTCAACAAGGAGTTGATTTCGCCCAGAGCCGCGTCGGCGGTGGCGATCACGTTGTTGGCTCGGTTGCTGTTCTTGATCGACTGTTCGATGGCGGCGATCTGCGAACGGAGCTTCTCGCTGGCAATCAGGCCTGCGGGGTTGTCCTTGCCCGAGTTGATTTGCAGACCGGTCGACAGACGCTGCAACGAGGTCTCCAGCAGTTGGCTCGACCGTTGCAAGTTTCGGAGGCCCCTCAGCGATGGTACGTTCGTGTTAATCCGCGTCATGGCTGTCGGCCTTTCTTAAACGTGATCCCTTTCCGGAGACGCCTTTCCAGGGTGTGAGCGCTGTACTGTAGACCGTGAGCCGGGGCGCAAGCGCCGTCCACACACGACTCCCCGATGCTCCTGGCATTCTTTCCGACTACGTACGGCAACGCTGTCGGCGTCGAGACTTTCGACGCCGAGGAAGCGTTCGCCGACACTCAAGCCCAGCCGCTGGCTTCCGCACGGCTGCCTTCGCTCGGTGTTCCTTCCGCCTATCGTCTGGCGTTCGTGCCGGGCTTTACGCACTCTTGAATCTTGGCCCGCAATTCCAGACGACGCCTTAGGCAAACTACCGGAAATTCCGCTTGCGCCGCCCGTACGCTCCGTTCGGTCTCGCGCCGGCCCAGCCAAACTACTGGTCCGTCGAGCCCGGTCCGTCTGAATCGGCCACCCCCGAACAATTCGCTCGCTCCTGGGCTTCCTTCTCCCGCAGAATGGCCTCATAGACTTCCTTCCGGTGGACCGGAATCTCCTTTGGAGCCTCGATGCCGAGCCGCACCTTGTCGCCTCGAATGTCCACGACCGTCACTATGATGTTGTCGCCAATGACAATACTCTCGTCCTTCTGCCTGGACAGAACCAGCATCCGTTGCTCTCCTCGAAAGACAAAACAGACCCACTGCCGGGTCAGAATGGTCACTGGGCTGAAGCGAACACCGTCGTTCACCGGTTCCGCCGCTTTCCAGACACTGAACAGCGCGTGAGAACCCAACCGGCCGTCCGCCTTGTCGTAATCGTCGCAGTCGTCGCGTGGCCACAAGATCGTTTGCGTCCGTTTCGCTCGGCACCGCTCAATTGCCAGCGGTCCGTGCGCTTTGTGACGGTCGTGCCAATTGGTCGTCGCGGCGCACCGAACCAGCGCGAAATTTGAGGCTGTTCGGGAAGTGGAAGACCACACTCCGTCGTGGCTGTACGGGTTTGTCTCTCGGAGGGAGCCTCACGGGACACGCGCCAAGAGCTTCAAGACTCGGAAATGCTCGGAAAACGCGGACGAGTCCCCCGACACCCTCACGCAATTCGGGGCTGGCTCGGCGGAAATCTTGGAAGAGCCACGCGTCGCCGCGGCCGGCAGCAGTCGGCACAGAAAGTGGATGTGACCGAGCATGTCGGGTCCGCTCAACAGCCCAGAAGCGTGCACCAAATCGCTGACCCATTCCCGACCAATCCGAGCCGACGCACGAAGCACGTCACCCGGCGTGCAATCCTGAGCGGCTTGCCAGACCAAGCAGCACCAGATCGGCTGAGAAAGGCTGAAGCGGTCGCCACACGAAAGGGGACGGAGGCGGTGAGGCCTTGCAGTCGGCGCGACGCGGCCGCTAGCGGCTCAAGCCACCAGTTCCCGTTCGGCTGCATGTCCCAGCAGCTCGCGGAAGCCGTTCGTCGCTTGTTCTTCGAGCTCCGCAAGAGCCTCGTCGACGGTCGGCAGCCGCACCCCCAGGCACGCGCGCACGCGGCGGGTTTGGAGCGACGTTTCGACAGCCTGCCCGTTGCGGCCGTCGCGGGACGAACCGCGCCACGCCGACGACGCTCCCAGCGGTTCGGCCACGTCGACGCCCAGCCGCGCGGCCAGTCGTGTGGCCAACTGCGCCGGACTGACCCGCTCGGTTCCAGCCACATGGTACAGTCCACACAGCCGTCGGTCGTACGCGCGTTCCAGCACGTTCGCCAGCGCCGTGGCCGGCAAAGGAGTGGCGTAGCGATCGATTGAGAAATGGCTCCTTCGCCCACACTCCAACTGGTCCCGAGCCCACTCGAACCAGCCCTTCTCCGTGCCAGCCGCCGACCACCCCAGCACATGGGTGCGAACGACGAGATTGTGTTCGGAGCGAGTCAGAGCCACCTGTTCCGCTCGTCGACACGCCCGCGCACTCGGGCTGTTGGAAAAACACGTGCTCTGTTCGTCGTGGAACATCCACGGCCCCGTGAAGACGCCGTCGGACGAAAGGAACGTGAAGGGGCAGCCCCATTCAGCGACCGTGTCGGCCCAGGTCCGCACCAGTCTCAGCAAGCGAACACCGTCCAGCCGCTGCCAGCGTGGATGCCAACTGGAGCCTGCCGAGTCGAAGCAACCGACGACCCAGTCCGGTCGCACCTGCTTCAGCCACCGACGCGCCTCGACGCGGTCGTCCAGCCGACACGGTTGGTGCACGCAGCCCACCAGCTGAAGGCTCCGACCAAACGACAGGGCCGTCACCTGAAAGCGACCGGCCAACACGGCGCAAAGGTTCGCCCCGACAATCGACTCGGCCCCAACAACCAGCAGCCTGTCCACCTCACACCCTCCGTGGCTTGTCGTTGAGCTTGGCTTGCTACTTCGCGTCCGGCAGTGAGCAGGTCCGCTGAGTCCTCCCGCTCGTCGACCCTCGGCCAAAAGCGGCTGACCGACGAGGCCTCGACATGCCCAGTCGTCCAACCCCTGCAGACACATTCGACTGGACCGCCTCGACCTGCCCGACCGCCTCGACGAGGCGGCGAAGTATAGTTTCGTGTCGTTTCGGACTCCAAGGCCAAATCCAATCCACGCCGTTTCGCGCGTTTCGCGTGGTTGTTGTCGTGGGGCTCGAGCACTCGCGCCAACTCTCGTCGCACGAACCAGGCAGACCGCAACGAAGAGGCTTCCGCGTCAAGCGTGCGGCTTCAGAGACGGCACGCCTCCACGCGGCGGTTGCGTGCCGTTCGTCGGTGGACAGTGCGAACACCCGCCCGAGCCGGCGAAGAACGAGAACGGAGACAACCCGCAGCAGGACGTCCGGCCGTTGGTTCGCCGCGACCACGTCGCGTGCTCCGTCACTCATGCCATTGACCTCCGCTACCCCTCGGACGGCACCAAAGGTCTCGAAGCGGCCTCGCTCGGCGGTGAACCGTCAGCGGAAGACGATTTTTCGAAAAGCCGTTGCGGAAGCCGGCCCGGGGTGGGTATAAATGTCGCTCTGAATCCGTCGGTCGGCGGGAGAAGAACGTCGGCCGGAAGGGCGTGAAGAGGCGGGTTTGCAGTTCGGGCCGCTGTGAGCTCGCCTGGGGTCAGAAAACAAGCGTCCTCGCTTCCGCGAGGCGTTTTCCTTGGTGCGACGGGGCTGGCAACCATGCAGCAAACCGGTGTGGCGGTTGCTCCGTGCAGTTTGATGGAGGCCGCACGGAGGGAGGCGGATCGGCACAAGTGGCTCCGAAGTGAACAGGAAAAAAGAGACGTCGGCGTTGTCGCTCTTCGCGAGTGGTTCCACAAGTACTGGTTCTCGTTTTGCCGCTGGCGTCGAATCGAGCACGTGTGCGGAGAGCGGTTCTGGGTCGAGTTCGGGGAGCAGACCTTCGGAAGTCTCTGCCCACTCATTCGTCAACACGACCCGCTGGTCGAAGCCATTCTAGACCGAGTCGCTCGCGGGCACGAAAACCTCGACATCATTTGCTGGGCGCTCCGCACCAACCAACCCATGGACAAGGTGCGGTACATTCTGGAGCAGCTCGACATCAACAGCGCTCGACTGGAGCCCTCCTTCCGCGACTTCTCGTAGACCGTCGGTTCTCTTCGTCGAGCGACCGGTTTCATTCCGAGCCACGCCGGCCGGCCGACGAGTGCCGCCGTGCCGCAGGCGGTCTCGGCTCGGACGACCTTCACTTCGCTCGACCACGTCCCGTCTGTTCTTCCCGCGCCGCAGCTCTGCGCTGAACGCCACGGCGTCAAACCTCGGCGGTCACACCTCAACGGCCTTCCCGCTCGCCGCGGCCCTGCAGCTCACCGCGCAGCACCCGGCGCAGGTAGGACAGCGACTCCCGTGCCGTCCGGCGGGGGTCTGAGCTCACGTCCTGTTCGACAATCAGCCAACCACCGTACTGGTGCTGCTCTAACACTCGGAGTACGTGGGGAAAGTCGACCACGCCCGTCCCGAGCGTCGTGAACTGGTCCTGCCACCGGACGCCGGGCGAGTCGACCGCGCTCACGTCCTTCGTCCGCACGTCCTTGCAATGCATCCACGCCACGCGGTCCGCCCATTGCCGGAGGAACGAAACGGGGTCCTGCTTGGCCAGGACCAAGTGCCCGGTGTCCACACACAGTCGCCAGCGCGACCAATCGAGCAGCCGCAGGTCTTCTTCCAGCAACCGACGGCTTTCCTCGCAGCTTCGGACGTAGTGGTTGTGGTACAAGGGGCGACAACCCTCGGCCAGCACCACGTCGGCCACCCGGTCGAAGGCCTCGCGAACGTGGCGTCGCTCGGTGGGCGTGCGGCGAGCCCCTGCGCCCGCCACGGTGCTGTAAATGACGTAGCGGCCGCCGTGAGCTTTGGTCCAGCGAGCCCACTTGCGGGCCTTCTGCAGGTAGGCTTGCCGCAACGACGGCTCACGCAGCTCCTGCCCACCCACAAACACAGCCGGAGCCAGTCGCGTGCCGGCGGACTTTAGCAGCCGGAGCAGCTTCTCGAGGTCGTGCGTCTTTTCGAGCCAGGGTGGAGCCAGCTCGACGCCGTCGTAGCCCAACGACGCAGCCGTCTGGAAGAACACCTCAAGCCGAAGCCTGTCCCAACCGGCCTGGTGCAAACCGATTCGCACCGACTCGGCCCAGTCGGCCGTCGTGTTGTTGGCCCGAGCTGGCCGCAGCGCCGCGCCGACAAGCCCGCTCGCCAACGTGGCCTTCAAGAAACGACGTCGGGTCAGTTCCGTCGCCTCGTGCGGTGCGGTTGCCATTGGTCGTCTCTCCCGTTCTTCGCCGTGTGGTCGTTGGTGCCGCGTGAGCGTCGCGTGGTTTGCCGACACTTCTGCCCTGCCGTGAACCGCTGGACTCTTCAAGGATCGTTCGAGAACCCACGACACCGGCCGCTCGCCCTCCTGCACGCTCCGTCCCAAACGGAGCACAGCAAACTCCGCGAGGACCGGCCGTGGCTCCCCACAGCGACACCGTCTGCAGGAACTCAGCCATTCTGCTCCGCTACAAACGCCGAAGCAACCGCGTTGGCCGCCCAGCCCGGAGGTGAGAACCGTCGGCCGACCGAGTGACACCGTCTTCGAAGCCGACCGGCGTCACTTGCTCAGTTGCCAACAGCCTGCCGTTCGGCTTACCTTGGTCTGTGTCGCTCGACGGACGGAGCCGGTGCGGGCCGGCGAACGCAAGGGCGGTTGGCTTTGGCTAGACGACGCCCAGGCCGCCTCGCTCTTTCCCGCCGCGCGGGAAGGCAATTCGCGAGCTCGCACCTGTGTCCGCCGGCGCTGTTGCTCCACTCGAAGACACGCTTTCGTTTGACCAACCACCGACGACCAAATCGCAGACAACCAAACACGCAGGAACAAGAACCACACGGGCAAAAGGAGTCGAACATGGCTTGGCGCGACTCACCCAATTCGTTCCGTCCGCTACTCGAACACCCGGCCACGTCGGACAGGAAACCAGCGTGCGGCTCGGTGGGCCGCGAGCCCGCTGTCGGGCGGACCCGCGCCGGGGCGGCACGCCGAGGTGTGCGGCTTGGGCGGACGTGGTCTGCCGGTCTGGTCGCCGCTGCACTGGCCGCGGCGCTCACGGCCGTGACGCTCGGACGCGCTGCCGCTTCCGACTCGAGCGCGGTCGCCGAGGCCGCTCGGCGGGTCGTCCAGTCGTCCGGCCTCTCCGGCGGTCTGGTCGTGCACTTGGGTTGCACGGACGGACGGCTGACGGCCGCCTTGCGCGTCGGCCCGTCGTACGTCGTTCAAGGGCTGGCGGCGACGGACCGACAACTGGCGACGGCTCGTCGCTACGTCCAGTCCGTCGGGCTCTACGGGCCGGTTTCCGTCCGACGCCTGCAGGGACGCCGGCTTCCGTACGTCGACAACCTGGTCAACTTGCTGGTCATTACGGCGGACGGTTGGAAGGTGGACGACCCGGAGGTGGCTCGCGTGCTGGCTCCCGGCGGCGTCGCCGTTTCTCTGGACGCACAGTTCTCGCCCGTTCGGCGCTACCGCAAGCCGCGGCCCGACCGGTTGGACGAGTGGACGCACTACCTGCACGGTCCGGACAACAACCCGGTTTCGACGGACCAGGTGGTCGGCCCGCTGGAGCACTTCCAGTGGATTGCTCCGCCGCGTTTCTCTCGCAGCCACGACCACTTGGCCAGCGTGAGCATGGTGGTGTCGTCTGGCGGGCGAGTCTTTTACGTGGCCGACTTCGGTTCGATTGCTTTTGCGGCGGCGTCGCCTCGGTGGCGTCTGGTCGCTCGCGACGCCTTCAGCGGTGTGCTGCTGTGGGAGCGGGAAATTCCGCGGTGGGAGTACCACTTGCGTGACTTTCGCAGTGGACCGGCGGACCTGGCTCGGCGGCTGGTGGCGGTCGGCGACCGGCTGTACGTCACGTTGGGGCTGGACGCTCCCGTCAGCCAGCTCGACGCCGCCACCGGCAAAACACTGCAGACCTACGAAGGCACCGAGGGCACGCAGGAAATTCTGTACGTCGACGGCACGCTCTACCTCGTCGCCGGAAGGCGGCAGACCGACTGGGACGCCCAGCGAGCCCGGGAAATTGTGAGTCAACCCGGTTACCGGCCGCCGTTCCAGCGCTACACGCCGCCGGTTTACGACAAGCGGTTGGTCGTCGTGGACGCTCAGTCCGGCCGAACGCGGTGGACCAAGCACGACGCCGACACGAAAACCATTCTGCCGACCACGTTGGCCGTGTCAGACGGCCGGCTCTACTTCCAGAACGCCGACGCCGTGGTCTGCTTGGACGCGGCGACCGGTCAGGTGGTTTGGCGAGTGCCTCGGCCGGTTCAGCGAATTCGTTTGGCGTGGTCCACGCCGACGCTGGTCGTTCAAGACGGCGTGGTGCTGTCGGCCGACCGGAACGCGGTGGACAAACGCGGCGAGCTGTTGTGGATTCCCAGCGGCGGCTACCACCAGTACATTCGCGACCCGAATGTGGAAGGTCAGTTGCTGGCGTTGGACGCCGAGACGGGCCAGCGTCTGTGGAGCTGTTCCGTACACGAAGGCTTCAACGCTCCCGTCGACGTGCTCGTCATTGACGGACTGGTGTGGACGGGACGAATCGCTGAGGGCCGAGACCCAGGCTTTACCGAAGCCCGTGACCTGCACACGGGCGAGGTGCGGCGTCGCCGTCCGCCCGACCAGCAGTTCATGAAGGGCGGAGGCCACGCCCGCTGTCACCGGACTTACGCGACCACCCGCTACATTCTCATGGACCGACGCGGGGTGGAGTTCGTCGACGTTCAGAACGGTGGCGTGGTGGCCAACCGGTGGGTTCGCGGCATTTGCCAGTACGGGTTCACGCCCGCCAACGGTCTTCTGTACATTCCGCCTCACTCGTGTGCCTGCTCGGTCAGCGACCTGCTCAAGTGCGGCTTTCTGGCGTTCGCTCCCGGCCGAGACGCCGACCGGCCCGGCCAGCGCCGGTCGGCTTCGACCCCGACCGGTTCGCGCTCGACCGGTGGCCCCGCAGCTTCCAACACCGCGGCGAAGAAGAAAGGCAAACCGCAAACGATTCACGAGGTCCCGGTGGCGGAACTGGCGTCCCGTTTGCAGCGCGGGCCGGCCTTCGGCGAGGCAGCACTTGGGACCTCGCCGCAGCGTTCGGCCAACCCCACCGCGGACTGGCCGACCTACCGACACGACGCACGCCGCAGCGGAGCCACGTCGGTCCGCGTGCCGTTGCACCGCCTGCAGCCGGCTTGGAAAACGAAACTGGGCCGAAGCCTGACGGCACCGGTCGTGGCCGACGGCGTGTTGCTGGTTGCGGACAAGAACACGCACACGGTCTGGGCGCTGGACGCGGCGACGGGCAAGCGGTTGTGGAGCTTCACAGCGGGAGCCCGCGTGGACTCGCCGCCCACCGTCGCCGACGGCCGCGTCGTGTTCGGCTCGGCCGACGGCTGCGTCTACTGTTTGCGGCTGAGCGACGGCCAGCTGGTCTGGCGTTTCCAGGCGGCTCCCGCCGACCGCCAAATCGTCTCGTACGACCAACTGGAGTCGGTCTGGCCCGTGCCGGGCAACGTGCTGGTGGTCGACGGAGCGGCGTACTTCGTGGCCGGACGAACCAGCTACGCCGAAGGCGGCTTGCTGCTCTACAAGCTGGACGTCGCCACCGGTCAGGTCTTGAGGTGCCAGCGGCTGGAGGTGCCAAAGGCGGTGCGCGACCGAGGCGTTGTCTCGGGCGGTTACTTGCCGGACGTGCTCTCCAGTGACGGCCGCTCGCTCTTCCTCCGTCAAGCTCGGTTCGACTTGGAGCTGAACCGGCAACCGGACGACGTGCCGCACCTGTGGAGCTCCGTCGGCTTCCTCGACGCCAGCTGGTGGCACCGGACCTACTGGCAGTTCGGCACTCGAATGTTGAGCGGCTGGGGTGGCTGGCCCAAGGTCGGACTGCGCGTGCCGGCCGGACGGTTGCTGGTCACCGACGGCCGCCGAATTTTCGGCTACGGCCGCAACCAGTACGACATTCCCGGTGGGCACGTCGGCGTCGACGGCGAAACCGCTTGGGGGCCGGTCGGTCGGGGTCTGAGCCGCTGGACCTACTACCGGCTGTTCGGCCGGCCGCTCCAGACCCGAACCGACCGGCAAGCTCGACGGTCGGCTCAACCGCCCTCGACCTGGTCCGGCTGGACTCGCCGTGTGCCCGTTCTGGTCCTGGGCATGGCCTTGGCCGACGACACGCTGCTCCTGGCCGGTCCGGACGACCCGGTGCGGCAAGTCCCGCACGACCCGTCGGAAGTGGACCCGCTGGCGGAAGCCTTCGAGTCGCAACGCGGCGGCCACCTGCTGGCCGTGTCGGCGGACGACGGAAAGACACAGCTCGAGCTGCCGCTGGAAAGCCCTCCCGTGTTCGACGGCCTGGCCGTCGCTCACGGCCGAGTGTACCTCTCGACCAAAGCCGGCGACGTGGTTTGCTTGGCCGGGCAAAGCCAGTAGCGGCAGGGACGCGGCGCGACGAATTCGTTCGGCAGCCCGAGGGACGCGGTCTGTTGCGTCCTCGGGTTGAGCGGTCCGCGCGGTCGCCGTTGCGGTTGAGGAGCGTCGGGAGCGGAGTTCGGGCAGTTGGACGTGACGAGTCGGTCCGAGCGGAGCCGCTCACCGAGCCTGCAGTCGCTCGGGCAGCCGCTCGGCCAGCGCCTTCATGAACACCCCGCCGACCACCGACCGGGCCTGGAAGCCGCGCCAGCGAGCGTCCTCGGTCCAGTACCAGTCGGTCAGCGGAACGCGGTCTTGGGTGTCATTGACGAAGGCGTAGACCGGTCCCATGAGCGTGTCGAAGTCTCGCCGCGTGGTGGCCAGCGTCGCGGTCCACACTTCCCAGTCCAGCTTGGTGTAGGTTTCGCGGTTGTCCAGCGGCAGCCCGTACGGTTTCAGCCGCGTTTTGTAAAAAGCCACTTCTTTCTGCGCAACCGACGGGGGAAACAGGTTCAACCGAAGCACGCGGTCCCACACCAGATTGTACTTTTGGCTCCACGTGCCCGGCTGGTCGAAAGCCAGCCGGTAGTGGTCGCCGTCGTCGGCCATTCGTTGCCAACGTTTGGCAAAGTCGGCCGCGACAGCCCGGTAGTGAGGCGCTCGGTCGGGCCGGTTCGCCAACTGGCACAGCTTCGCGTAGGCGGCCAACGCCACAATGGCCTTCAACGACAAGTTGCAGTTGTGAGCCAAGTGGCCGGCGAAGTCGTCGGTGCAAAGCTGGTTGGCCGGGTCCAGCCCGTTCTGTTCCAGGTACTTCGCCCACTGGTCCAGTTGTGGCCAGAAGGGCCGAGCGAACTCGGCGTTGCCGTCCAGCAGGCAAGCGACCGACGTCAGGACCAACAGGTTCCCGCACTCTTCGACCGGCATTTGCCTTTCCTCGGACTTCTCGCCGCCGCCGTAAACCTGCCCATTGGCTTTCGGGTAGCGCCCCAGGTCGTGGGGGGCGAACGGCCACGGCCAGCGGTCCGAAGCCGCGTACTCCAGCACCGGACGAACCATGGCCTTCAGCAGCTCGGGGCTAAGCAGCATGAACAGCGGGCTGGACGGGTAGGCCACGTCCACCGTCCCCATGCAACCGTTGCTGAAACACTCTTTCGAGAACAACAGGGGACGGCCGTCGCCCGGCCCGGCGACCAGCTTGTGCGCGGCCAAGGCTTGCCGGTAGGCCAGCGCGCACAGCTCGGCGTAACGACGTCCCCCGACCTCAGTCAGCTCGTTCACCAGCCGTTCGTCAAACTGGCGACACCGCTCGAGCAACCGTTCGCTTTCCGACGCCGCCGTTTCCAGCAGCTTTTCCATGGACAGCCCATTTCGCCGCCAGTAGGCCCGCAAGCGCTGTCCGAAGTACTCGACGCTCCAAACGTCGTCGTACGCCAGCAGCAAGTAGCGAGACGTTCCCTCGGGCGGGACCTGCCCCAAGTCGAAAGCCAGTGCGAGCACCGGCTGCCCGTCCTCGACGGCTCGCGGCTGCCGTGTGTCGTCACGACGCGTCAGGCGGCCCGAGCCGCGGCGTGCCGCGAAATGGCCCCGAGCGGCTCGAGCGGCCGCCACCAGCGACGTCAGCCCCGGCTGCTCCGGCGCCGCCACGTACAGCCACCCCCAGTCAATGCGGAGGTCGTCTCCGGCCCTGGCCAGCACCGGCTGCTCCACCGTGCCGACCCGCAGCACGACCAACCCGTTCGCCTTCGGCCGGCTCCACGTCACCACCTGCGACGGCTCGTTCACGGCCAACTGGGACGACGCGTCGAAGTAGAGCTGCACGCGGTGCGGACGGTTGTCAATCGGACGCACGTCGAAACGGACGTACGTGACCGGCCGCGAGAGCAGGTCCAGGTCGTCGGGCAACAGCGGCGTGACGAACGACAACGTGACTTCGACGCCACGGGCTCGAAAGGTGTAGACGGTGCGAGTGGGCCACACCAAGCGGCCCACCTGCCGCATGGTCTGACTCCGACGCGGCTCACGTCCCAAAATTCGGTGCGTGACGCCGTCGATTCGCACCAACGCACAAAGCTGCTGCTCGGTGCCGGTCCAGTGACGCGTCGAGTCGCCGTGCAAGAGGTCGCCGAACGACCAGACGCTGAAGTACGGGTCGTGCGTGACCAATGGAACGGCTGGCGGGCGTAAAGGCTCGTCGGCTCGAGCCGCCAGCGACGTCACCAGCCCGCCCCAAACCGCCAAGCTGGCTGCGACGCCCAGAACGACGCGCCGGGCTCGCCACCGCCGACGCGGTTCGGCGCGGTCCAAAACGGCTCCGCGCGGCCCCTCCCAGCAGGCCGCCTCAGCGGACCGACCTTCGAGTACAAACGGAAGCGGGTTCTTCATGGCTTCGGTCCTCGTTGACAAACTCCAGTTGCGTTGGCCCCGTTTTTTTTCCGGTGCCCGTCCCTGAACGCGGCCGTCGCTCGGACGCTTGCCGCGGCCGCCCGTTTGGCAAACCGTGGCACCGGACCACAGCAGGTCGAAACGTGGCGCCCCTGCGACCTTCGACCACGTTCGCCCGCCGGTCGCAGAGGCTCAGCCCAGTCGGTTCGACGCGCCACCGCGGCCTCAGTCCAGCCGAATCGGGTAGACTCCGAACTCCTCCACCGCGTCGAACATGGCCACGACGTTCTCCACGGGCGTTTCGGGGAGAATCCAGTCGTGGCTGGCACCAGCGACGTACCCGCCGCCGGGTGCCATGATTTGAATGACCTTGCGTGTCTCTTCCCGGACAAACTCCGGCGACGGCCCTTCAATCAACACGTGCTGCGAGTCGATTGCGCCGTTGAACAGCAAGCGGTCTCCGTACTTCTGTTTGAGCACGCGAAGGTCCATGCCGACGCAGCAAGGCTGAACGGCGTGAACGCCGTCGACGCCGGCTTCAATGAGCAAGGGAATGAGCGGTTCGAAACCGCCGCAGCAATGAAGCTGGACCAGCAGTCCGTAGTCGTGGCCCAACTGCACGAGCCGCTTCAGGTGGGGAAGGACGAACCGCTCGAAGTGCTTCGGTCCGAGCAGCGGGCCCATTTGCGAACCGAAGTCGTTTCCCATGAAGAAAACGTCAATCAAGTCGGCCGCCTCGTCGAACATTTTCCGGCTGGACTCGAAGTAGAAGTCCACCAGGTGACCGAACAGCGCGTCGACGAACTCCGGCTCCTCGTGCATTTTGACGTAAAGGTTTTCCATGCCGACCAGGTCAATGGCGTCGTGCCAGAACGGCGACCAGTCACCGCCCAAAATGGCGTAGTGGTCGACCCATTGTTGAGCCTGCTGGCGCACGTGTGAGACGTCGACGCAAGACGGGTCGGGCCACGGGTACTCGTGCAAGTCCCGCAGCGTGGCCTCGGCCAAAGGGTGAGACAACGGCTGGCCGTAGCCAATGCCCGTGCGCTCCACGCCAAAGACGGTCCGACACGTCGCTCCCGGCGAAAGCGGCTTGTCCGGCATCCTGTACTCCGGCAACACGCGGCGGAAGTCGTCGCCGAACCGCCGACGGAGCCCTTCGTCGTCCAGTGCGAGCTGCCGCTTGGCCTTCTCCCAAAACTCGTCCGACGCCCCGCACCACTTCGGCACCCGGTCCGGTTCTTCGTGCGCGAAAGCAGCCAGCACTCGCTCACGTGGCTTCATGAGTTGGTCCCCTCGGTCTTGCCTTCTGGTGCCAGTCGGCTTGTTGCGAAGCCCACCCTCCTCGACAGCAAGCTCCACCGCCGTCCGCTCGAAACAGACTGTAGCCGACCAGTTGGCCCGCTTGCAATCTTCGTGTGCACCGAGCAAAGTGAGAGGCTAGGACGAACGGCGCACGCGGTTTCGTTTTCGGTCGAGGTCACCAACGGGAGGTGCGGCTTGGCCACATTGCTGAAACCGAGCTCTCTGGCGAGCGTGCTGCTGGTGTGTGCGGCGGCACTTCCGGCCGACCGGCTGACTCGGTGCGGCTGGGTGGCTCCGGGAACCCGCTTTGCCACGCCCTACTTCGTGCGGGACAGCGGTCGCCCGGGGCCAACGGTGGTGGTCGTGGGAGGCATTCACGGCGACGAGCCGGCCGGTGCACTGGCCGCTGCGCAAATCCGCCACTGGACGGTTCGGCGAGGACGGCTGGTGGTCGTTCCGCGAGCCAACGTGCCGGCACTCGAAGCGCGTCGACGCCGCATCCCCGGTGTTCCCGACGACCAAAGCAACCTGAACCGCAACTTCCCGTCGAAGACCAAAGGTCCGCAGCCTCGCGGAACGCTCGCGACCGCCCTCTGGAACTTCGTCTGCCGGTTCCGGCCCGACTGGCTGCTCGACCTGCACGAAGGCTACGGCTTCCACCAGCTCGACCCCGACACGGTCGGCAGCAGCGTCATTGTGTTCCGCGACGCAGAAACCAAACGGCTGGCCGAACGGCTACTGCAGGAAATCAACCAAACGATTCCCGAGAAAAAGAAACAGTTCGTCCGTCTGTCTCCGCCCGCCGACGGAAGCCTGGCTCGAGCGGCCGGCCAGCTTCTGGGTGCTCACGCTCTGATTCTCGAAACCACCCGCCGGTCCCAGCCGTTGTCACTGCGCACGCGTCAACACCGCCGCTTGGTGCACCGGGTGTTGGTGGAGCTGGGAATGCGGAGTGAGAAGGACTCGTTCCAGCAAATGACTCCGCGAGCCGCAGCCCCGGAAGGCGCCGGGCCGTTCCGGCGGCGTCGCACGAACCGCTCGGCCACGTGTGCCGGCGAGCCTGGCCGACCGCCGGTCTACGTCGCCCTCTACGACGCCGGCGGCACCAGCCAGCGCAGTCCGGCCGCCCTGCTGCGACTACTCCGCCAGTGGCCGCAGACGGAAGTGGCGGCCGTCGGACCGGAAGAAGTTCGAACGGCTCTGGCTCAGTTCGACGTCGTCGTCTTCCCCGGCGGCTCGGGCAGTCGGCAGGCGGCCGCGCTGGGCGAAACCGGCCGAGAGCGGGTTCGGCAGTTCGTCCGCGACGGAGGCGGGTTCGTCGGCATTTGCGCCGGAGCCTACTTGGCGTGCGCCGGCTTCCGCTGGGGCCTGAAGGTTCTCGACGCCAAGACCGTCTCACCCAAATGGCGACGCGGCCGGGCTCAGGTCGAAATCGAATTGACCGAGGCGGGCCAGCGACTGTTCGGACCGCACACCGGGCGACTGAAGGTGCTTTACGTCAACGGGCCGATTCTGGAGCCGGCCGGCCGGCCCGACCTGCCCGACTACGTCACGCTGGCCGTGTTCCGCAGCGAAGTGGCCAAGAACAACACGCCAAAAGGAGTCATGATCGGTTCGCCGGCCGTCGTCTCCGCTCCCTTCGGCCGGGGACGCGTCGTGTGCTTCAGCCCACACCCCGAGCAGACGCGCGGACTGGAGGTGTTCGTTTTGCGAGCGGTGTTGTGGGCGGCCGGCCGTCCGGCAGCCAGTCCGCAAGCTGACGGGGTTCGTCGCGTGCCCTCCGTGGAAACCGGCCGCTGGCTGAGCCGTCCGAACGGCCGGCGACCGAGCGTTCTCTCGCACCTCAGTCAGCGTGTGTCGCTCTCGCTGCCGCTGGTTCACTGCCCGCCGTAGTCGTAGTCCTGGCCGTTCAAGCTGCGAACCACGGAACGCTGCCACGCCTCCAAAGCCGCTTGCATTTGCCGGACGCGGTCTGGCTGCTGGGCCGCCAAGTCGTGCTGTTCGCGCGGGTCCTCGGCCAGATTGTACAGCGAGACCTTGACCACACGGCCTTGCTTGTCGGCTTGCCGGTGGAGCTTGAAGTCGCCGTCAATCCAAGCCGACCAGCCGGGCAAGCGGTCCTCCGGGTAGTGCCGAGTGATTTTTCCGGGGTCGGGCGGCAACGGCGAAGGCGGCCGCTTGCCCTGTTGCTCTTCGAGCATTCGCCGCAGGATTTCGGTGCTGGGCGTGCGAATGCCCTTGGCCGGGTAGACCCAGAAGCCCAACGGCTTTTCACGGCGGTCCATTTCTCGTCCGTCAATCAGCGGCAACAGACTGACGCCGTCCAACGGCGGCTGGTTGGGCATTTTCAGGCCGACCACGTCGAGCAAGGTTGGGTAAATGTCGACCGTGCCGCAGGGCAAGTCGGAGTGGCGAGGCTGACGGATTCGCGCGGGCCACTCAATGACGGCCGGTACCCGAATGCCGCCCTCCCAAAGACTGCCCTTGTTGCCGCGCAAGCCTCCGGTGGAGCCGCTCTTGGTGGCACCGTTGTCGCTGCAGTACCACAGCAAGGTGTTTTCGGCAACCCCCAACCTGCGCAGCTCTTGCCGCAACCGTCCCATGGCTGCGTCAATGCCGGCAATTTCGCCCAAGTAGTTCTGCACCGCCGGCGGTTGGTCGGCGTACAGCTTGCGGAACTCGGGAGCGGCTCGGTGCGGCGAGTGCGGTGAGCCGAACCAGACGACGGCGAAGAACCGCTGCCCGTTTCGCACGCAGCGACGAATGAACTGAAGAGCCGCGTCGACGGTCACCAGCGAGCTCTCACCCTTGGTCTGGACGACCCGCCCTTTGTCGCTCATGAGTGGGTCGTTGTCGAAAAAGTTCGGACTGCTGAACCACTCGTCAAAGCCGCTCGCTCCCGGACACACCGGACTGTCCGCACGGACCGGTCCCAAATGCCATTTGCCGAAGTGTCCGGTGACGTAGCCAGCCTTCTTCAAAGCCTCGGCCAAAGTGATTTCCTGCGGCCGTAGCGTGTACCCCCAGGAAAAACAGCCAAAGCGGTTCGGATGCCGACCGGTCAGAACACTGCCCCGGGTCGGCGAGCAAACCGGTGCGGCGGCGTAAAAGCGGTCCAAACGCAGGCCGTGGGCGGCCATGTCGTCCAACACCGGCGTCCGCAGGACCGGGTGACCGTAGTAGCTGACGTCACCCCAGCCTTGGTCGTCGGCCATGGCCAAAATGATGTTGGGCAGCTCACGCTGACCAGCCAGGGCATTGGGACCGGCCAGAGCGGTCAACGACAGAACGGCCCAACCCGCCAGCACGGCCCCGAACCACCGGCGTCCCAAAGGTTGCACCGCACAGGCCGTCCGGTCGGCTCTGAGCACGCAACGGCCAGCCCGACAACGACGCAGCAAACCGCCACCGTTTGTTCGAACCAATCGGTCCAACATGGCAGTGACCTCCTCCAGTTACTGTGTGGGTTCCCGGGGGTAAGTTGGAGTGCGCGGCTTGGGGGCGTTCGCGTCGGCGTGCGTGCGGCTCGGCGCTCGAGGCTTGCCCGAGACTTCTACACACAGCCCGAGCTGCTTCTCTCCTGCGAGGTCTTCTACCTTAACGCTGCTGTCCGCTCGACGAAAGCCACCGACCGAAAGCGTTGTTTGCCGGTCGGGCTTGTGGCGGTTGGATGGGCAGTCTCGGTTTGTAATTGTTTACCGCCATGGGACGAACTGATGTTGACTGATCGGGCGGAAGTGAGTCGAGTTCGCCCGTCATGGGCACGGAG
>CAYSAG010000035.1:0-27272 GCA_964428935.1 uncultured Planctomycetaceae bacterium
TCCGATCTCTGGAACTTCGCGTCGACCAGCGCCAGCGAAACGCGCTGGTACGGGTCGGGCGTGTCCGGTGGCTCGAACGTGTGGCAAGCCAAGCACCCCAGGTTCTCGAACAGGAGCTGGCCTTGTTCGGCCGAGCCGCTCGGCAGGCGGCCCGGACGCTGCGTCGAGCGGCCTTGCGGGCCGGCCTGGCCCGTCAACGTTTGCAAGTAAGCGACCAGGTCCGCGGCGGTTTGAGCGGCGTCGGGCGCGTCGGGGTCGAGCAGGGACGGCATGAGCACCTTGTTGCGGACCGTGTGCGGTTGCAACAGCCAGGCGGCCAGCCAGCGCGGCTGCAGCCGGCTGCCGACGTTGGCCAGTTGCGGCGGCGTCAGCTGTGTCTCGGGCATGGCCAGTTGGTCGGCCGAGACACCGTCTGGCAACGCGTGGCACCGGAAGCACTGGCGACTGGCGAAGAGCAGACGTCCGTGTCGAAGCAGTTCGGCGTGAGTCAGCTCGTCGTTTCGCTTGTCGTGAAACAACGACGTCGGCGGCAGCGGCTCCCACGCAAACGCCTCCGACGCCCAGTACAGCCGGAACACGGCGTCGGCGTCGGACGGGCTGTCGTACTCGACTCGCAACCGGTTCTCGCCCGCCGACAGCTCCACCTCCACCGGCGGCGCGGTCGACAATCGCCCTTGTCCGACCCACACGCGCCGACCGTTCACAAACACCGCGGCTCGCCCGTTTCCTCGAACGTGCAGCCGGTAGCGCCCCGGCAGGTCGACGTGCCAGTAACCGTCCAGCGTCGCGTGGAACGGACCGGGCGGAAGGAAAGGAGTCGGCGACTGACCGCGTGGGACGAACAGCGCCGCCAGACGCGACAGTCGGACGTCTCGGTGCGTCGAGCCGCCGTTGTCCCGCGCGTCCGACGCACCAGAAGCCGCCAGCGGCCCGACCGAAACTCGTTTTCCCACTTGGCGGTTTTGGTCGGTCGGCAACGGTTCGTCTTCCCGCGTTTCAAACGTCACGGCCAGTCCCGGACGCAGCGCTTCCTGCGGCGGCGCCGCCAGCGCCCGGCCGCTCGGACGGGAAGCCACCGGAGTTCCTTTCGGCCGGTAGGGTGGTCCGAGCACGTTGATGGTCGCGTAGACGTCTTGCTGAATGGGTCGGCCGTCGAAGGCCTTCAGCCGGTAACTGATTTGCAACTGCATGACCGGTTGCAGGTCCGGCACTTCCAGGAAAACCGTGCGGCCGTCCGGTTCGAGCGTGACGGAGCGGACGGTCAGGCGGTCGAAGCCGGTTTGGTTCGGGTCGGAGACTTTGTAGTGGTCCGAGCCGTACTGGGACCGCCAGCGGTAATTCCACTGCTTCAGGCTGTAGTTGCTTGGGTCTTCGGCCGAGCTTGGGTCGAGCGGCCGGACGAAGGTCAGGCGAATGCCGTTCCGAGCCACGTGGTACTGGACGGGCATGTCGACGGGCTTGCCGGTGTAGCGGACGCGGAAGAAGCCGCCCGGCTGCGTCTTGTCGGAGCTCCAGCCGAACAGCCCGCAAACGTAAAGCTGCCCGTCCAGCGG
The DNA here is from genome assembly GCA_964428935.1 of uncultured Planctomycetaceae bacterium. Lineage (GTDB taxonomy): Bacteria > Planctomycetota > Planctomycetia > Planctomycetales > Planctomycetaceae > JAADHY01. The sequence goes on from CAYSAG010000035.1 coordinate 1,554, forward strand.
GTTGAAGCGAGCTCGCATGATTCCGGTCGGAAAGGAGAGGTCGAAACGCACAGCCGCTCCCTGCGGCACGCCGTCGACCACCTCGTACGGCACCAGAAAAATTTGTCCGGTTCCGTAGGACGTGTTAATGAGCAGTCCTTTCAACGGCCCCCAGCGGTCGCTGGTCACCCACAGCGGCTCGGCCGGCGAACGGTCGACGTTCTTGGGCAGCCACACAATGGGCGGGTCGAAACGGTCGTGTTTGCCGTGGCCTTGGTGGTACGACCAGTTGTAGCCGTAGAAGCCGCCGCGCCGGACCAGGTTGATTCGGTTGGCGGGAGTCCAATGTCCCTCCTGGTCGGTGTTCACCCACTCGCCGTTCGGACCAATGCCCAACCCGTTGGCCGCTCGGAAGCCGTGAGCGAGAATTTCCGAGCGGGAACCGTCTTTGGAGACACGAATCAGTGTTCCGTGCTGCGGCACGACGGCGTCCAGCGCGTGACGTCCGGCCTTGCAGTAGTAGAAATTCCCGGCCGCGTCGGTCTGAAGGTCCATGGCGAACTCGTGGAAGTGCTCCGTCACCTGGTGGTCGCCGTTGAAGCACTCGTAGTAGTCCACTTCGCCGTCGCCGTTGAGGTCGTGCAACCGGACAATTTGGTCGCGACAGCAAACGTAGATTTGGTCGTCGACGATTTTCAGTCCGAGCGGTTGGAACAGTCCGGTGGCAATGCGTTGCCAGAGCAGTTTGGACAGTGGGCCACCCAGGCCGTCGACCAACCACACGTCACCGTTCCACGTGCAAATGGCCGCCCGGCGCGGGTTGGAGGTGAAGAAGTCCAGTCCGCTGAAGCGAAGCCACGAGTGCCACGGGTTGTCGTCGGGCCAGGTGAGCGTGTCGACGACGTACGGGCCGTCGCCGCGGCCCAGCCGAGGGACCGTCGTGAGCTTCGGTGTCCAGCGAGCTGGTCCACCGTGAGTGAACGAGCGCAGGTCGAGCGGTTCGGCCGAGCGTCGGACCAACTCGACGAACTCCCCCAGCCGCTCCGGCAAACCTCGCCAAATCAGCAATTTCCAACGGCGAGGGCGTCGCGACGCCGGCAGACGGAGCAAGAGCTGGCGGTCTTCGGTCAGCCGCCAACAGGCCGGTGGGTCCTGCAGGTCGGAGCCGACGGCGGCCACGGCGGTGACCGAGCGTTGCCACTGGACCGCCTCGGGACACAGGCCGCGAATCTCGTCGGCCGTCAACACGCGGCGGAAAACCAGAACCTCGTCCAGCTCACCCGTCAAGCGGTTGCTGCCCAGCTCCGGGAAATTGTTGGACGTAAAGCCCAACCGCAGTCGGCTGCCCTTGGGGTCCGGGGCCGAACGGAGCCGGCGCGAGCCGTCGGGCTGACCGTCGACGTAGAGCTGAACCCGGCCGTCGCGCGCCCGGTGCGTCACAGCCACGTGGTGCCAGCGTCCGTCGGCCACCAGACGCGACGACTGCACCACGCCAACCCAGCCAATGTCGAACGCCAACCGACCGCCACGAATGAACAACGTCTTCCCGCCCGGCACCCACTTGCCCGACCGCGTGAACGAGAGAATGGTTCCGCCACCGGTCGTGCGCACCCAGGCCGCCCACGTGTAGTCGTGGCCTCCGAAACGAAGCGGTTGCTCGGTCTCGACCGTTCCGACGGCTTTGCGGTGAGCGAACCGAACCGCCTGACCGTGAATGCCCTCCACCCGCGTCGCCTTCGAAAGGTGCACGACGCAGCGGCCGTCGTGCGACGGAGCTTGTACGCCCTCGCTCCGGTCAAACGACCAATGAGCCACCAGGCCGTCGGTCGGAATGACCGGCCCGGACGGAGTGTCTTTCGGCTGCTCGCCCGGTTCCGGCAACCGACCAAAGACGACGATTCGTCCCAAGGCCGGCACGTCCTGCCCGGCCGAAGCGGCTTGGGCTGCAACGCCGCTGCCCGCCAGCGGCCGCTCGCTGCTCGAGGGCCCCGGACGAGCAACGGACGGCGCGGTCGCCGTCGTTGCCGGCTCGAGCCGAACAAACCAGACCGGGTCCGACTCCCCTTCCACGACCCTCAGCCAATGGGGCTCCGAGCATGCTTCGGTTTGAACCGTCCGCGAAAACGCCCAGGTCGAACCGAAGCGTTCCACGGCCGGGCTGTCGAGGACGTCGACGGAACCGACCGTGTAGCGCAAGACAACACGCTCGCCGCTGACGTACAAACCGCGGTAGCGAGCCCAGTCCCGCGGCAGCGGACCGTAGGGCGGGTCTCGCGGGTCGTCCAAGCGGCCGCTTCGGTCCCAGCCGGGAGCGACGCGGTTGCCGAAAAGCTGGACTCCGGCAATCCACGGGTGGTTCCAGTGCGAACCGTCGAAAACGACGTTGGTCCAGTTCAAGCGGCCACCCGTCCAGCCGGCCGCGTAACGCAACAGGTCTTCGTCGAAAAGGACGTGCGTGTCCGTCCGGCGGTCCACGCAAATCAGAATGCCTTTGCACGCGACGTTGTGCTGCGGAAACGGAGCTTCAATGGTCGCCGAAAGAAACGGACCGTAGTCCATGTCAATCCACGGCTTGCCGGTGAGTGGACGAGAGGTGGTTGCTGAACGCTGTTGAGGTTGCTCAGCGCGGTCGGCTGGCCAAGCCGGTCGGGCGGCGAGCAGGGAAGCGAGCGCCGCCAGCCACGCGAACCAGACGCGCCAGCCGGACCACGAACGACGAACGAGCTCTGGCTGTCCCATGGACGACAACTCCTGTGCGGCGGTCGTTGCAACCCTTCGAACCACTCCGACGGCCGAGCGACCGACCGGGCGGTCCGCTTGAAAAGCCAGAACACTGGCGGGAAAACGGCAGGTCGGTGGGACGCTGAACTCTTTACCTTACCCAAGCCTTTTCCGACTGACCACCGTTCGAAGTCGACCTGGCACGGACAACGAACGACAAATGCACTACAATCGACCCAGAGACACGGCAGGACGCCCGCCACAAGCAAAGTCAACGGCTGCAGCGCCGGCGTTTTTTCGGCACCGCAGCTGCTCGAACAAGACGTGCCGTTGGTGAGCTAACAGAAGGGGGAATACGAAAATGGCCGAACAAGAGGTCGGGCGGGTGGTGCACTACTTTGGCAAGATTGGAGTGGCGGCGGTCGAAATTACTCAAGGAACGCTGTCCGTCGGCGACACCATTCACGTCAAAGGACACACCAGCGACTTCACTCAAACCGTCGAGTCCATGCAGGTGGACAACGCTCCGGTGCAACAAGCCACGGCCGGTCAGACCGTGGGAATCAAAGTCGTGGACCACGCTCGCGAACACGACGTGGTTTACAAAGTGACCGCGGACTGAGCTCGCCTCGCCAGCCAGTCCACGGCGCTGCTGCCTGCGGCGACGAGCTTGCCGTCGGAGCCGACGTCGGCGGCGGTGTCGGGCAAAGTTCAGGCAGAACACGGAGCGCTGCGCCTGGAGTGCGCAAGGGAACTGCCACGCCGTGGACGGCCTCTCGCGGACGCTCGGGAACAGACGTACTACGAACCGGTTCCGGCTGCGCAGCCCGCGCCCACGAATTCCACCCACCTTGGCGTTTCCTCGCCCGTTCGTTGTAGAAACCTTGCCTCTGTTTTCGGGTTAGTATTTCTAGGCAGCACGAAACGTCGATTGTCGGTGCGGAAGGAGCAGTGTCCGACCGGCGGGTGTGCTGCTCGTGTCCCTGGTGAGACCAGAAGTCTTGTTCCGACGAAGGGCAACCTCATGCACGCTGGCACGCTGTTGTTGGTAGCCGCTTTGACGGCCGGCCCAGTTGACGGCCGGACGTCTTCCACAAGCGGCCGCACGCTGGTTCCGCCTTACGAGTCCAGCACCGACCTGACGCCGGCCAGCCACATTGACGAGCTCGTCTTCGCGAAGCTGCGGGAAAAAGGCGTGGAGCCGGCCAATGTCTGCTCTGACGCCGTCTTCTTGCGACGCGTCTACCTGGACGTCATTGGCACGCTGCCCACGCTGGAAGAAGCGCGAAGGTTCTTGTGGAGCCGCGAGCCGGACAAACGCCAGCAGCTGGTCGAACAGCTGTTGCAGCGAGAGGAGTTCGCTGACTACTGGGCCATGAAGTGGAGCGACCTGCTGCGGGTCAAGTCCGAGTTTCCCATTAACCTGTGGCCCAATGCCGTCCAGGCCTACCACCGGTGGATTCGAGACGCCGTTCGGAACAACATGCCGTACGACCGGTTTGTGCGGGAGCTGCTGACGGCCAGCGGCAGCAATTTCCGCAAGCCGCAGGTGAACTTCTACCGGGCTGTGCAGCGCCGAGACCCGAAGTCATTGGCGAGCGCCGTGGCCCTGACCTTCATGGGCGTTCGGACCGACACGTGGCCCGCCGAGCGGCTGGACCAAATGGCCGTGTTCTTCTCTCGAGTGTCTTACAAGTCCACCAAAGAGTGGAAGGAAGAAATCGTCTACTTCGACCCGTTCCGACAAGAAGGACCGTCTGCGCCGAAGACGGCCGTTTTCCCAGACGGCACCCGCGTCCGACTCGCGCCGGACCAAGACCCCCGAGTCGTTTTCGCCGATTGGCTGATTCGCCCCGAAAACCCTTGGTTCACCAAGAACATTGTGAACCGCCTGTGGTACTGGCTGTTGGGCCGAGGCGTCATTCACCCGCCGGACGACATTCGGCCAGACAACCCGCCCAGCAACCCGGAGCTGCTGGAGTACTTGCAGCAGGAGCTGGTGGCCGCCCACTACGACCTGAAGCACCTGTTCCGACTCATTTTGAATTCCAAGACCTACCAGCTGTCGTGCATTCCGCGCAGCCACAGCCCGGACGCCGCCAAGTACTTCGCCTACTACCCCCTCAGACGACTGGACGCCGAAGTCTTAATCGACGCCATTTGCCAGGTCACGGGGACACACGAGGAGTACTCCAGCCGCACGCCCGAACCTTACACGTTCATTCCCGAGAACCAGCGAACAATCGAGTTGGCCGACGGCAGCATGACCAGTTCGTTCTTGGAACTGTTTGGACGACCGCCTCGCGACACCGGTTTGGAGTCCGAACGGAAAAACCGCGTGACCGCCGCCCAGCGGCTGCACCTTCTGAACTCCAGCCACATTCAGAAAAAAATCGCCAACAGTCCCAAGTTGCGTCAGTTGGCCCGTCAAGCTCGAAGGCCCGTCGTCTTGGTCTCTCAGCTTTACCTCACCATTCTTTCTCGCTACCCGACGGCTGAAGAGCTTCAGACGGTGGCCGACTACGCGCGGCGCACTCACACCTACGGCATGAACCTGGTGACGGACGTCGCGTGGGCTTTGATCAACTCGCCCGAGTTCCTCTACCGGCACTGACGGCACTGGCACGGACGGCACGAGTCGTCCGCCGAATCCGAGCCGGGTGAGAGGGGCGGCCCGCGGCGCAGCTCCGCGCGTCGCCAGCGGCCGTCGCGGACGACGCAGCCCGCCGAACGTCAGCACCAGCGACTGGTCGACAGGCAAGACAGGAGACGGGTCATGACCGGAAAGAACAGACTGACGGTGGGTGTTTCGGTTGTGCAGGACGGGGCCCGCAGCGGCTGGCTGTCTGAGTGGGTTCGACAGGAGCGGTCGGTTTCGGTCGACCGGGCTCCTGAGGGACCTGGGCGGGGCGTGAGCCGCCGCTGGGTGCTCCAGTCCACGCTGGCTGGGGCTGTCGCCTGGCTGCTGGGACGTCGGACCAGCGAGGCGGCTCCGGCTGGCTCGGCCAAAGCCAAGTCGGTCATTCAGATTTGGCTGTGGGGAGGCCCGTCGCACTTGGACACGTTCGACCCCAAGCCGACGGCCGGCTACGACTACTGCGGTCCGCTCAACAGGCCCATTTCGACGTCGGTGCCGGGAGTGCAGATTGGTCAGTTGCTGCCCGAGCTGGCCAAAATCGCCGACCGTTACGCTCTGATTCGCAGCATGACCCACGGCGTCAACGCGCACGAAACCGCCTCGTACATGGTTCAGACCGGGCACCAGCCGGGAGGCCGCGACGTCTACCCGTGCGTCGGCGCCGTCGTCTCGTTGTTCAAAGGCTACAAGGCCGGCTACAAGGGGCTCATTCCGCCGTACATTGTCTTGACCGAGCCTTTGGGACGCTTTTCCGAAGCCGGCTTCCTGGGAACCTCGTACAAACCGTTTGCGACCGGCGGCGACCCGGCTCGAACGCCGTTCGTCGTCGAAGGCATTGTCGCTCAAGGCATCAGCGACCAGCGGCAACGGAACCGACGCGAGCTGCTCCGACAACTGGACACGCTCGGACACGTCCTGCAAGGACTTCCCGAACTGGAGACACTGGCTCGCTGCGACGAGCAGGCGTACGACATGATTTTGGGCGAAGGACGCAAGGTCTGGGACCTGACGCAGGAGAAAGACGAGGTCCGCCAGCGTTACGGCCGCACCACCTTCGGACAATCCTGTCTCATGGCCAGGCGGTTGGTGGAGCGGGGAGTGCCGTACGTCACCATTAACTACAAGGGCTGGGACACTCACAAGCAGCACTTCCAAATCATGCAGCGGAAGTTGCCCGAGCTGGACCGCGGGCTCAGTGCGCTGCTGACCGACCTGGCCGACCGCGGCCTGCTCGACACGACGGTCGTTTGGTGTTGCGGCGAGTTTGGTCGGACGCCGAAGGTGCAGTGGAACCCGCCGTGGAACGGAGGTCGCGGTCACTGGGGCTACGTGTTCTCGGCACTGGTGGCGGGCGGCGGCTTCCGCGGCGGTGCGGTGGTCGGGAAGTCGGACGAGAAGGGAACCGAGGTCCGCGACCGACCGGTCTACCCAGCGGACCTGATTGGCACCATTTACCAGCTTCTCGGAATCGACCTGCAGGCCCGACTGCCGCACCCACAAGGCAAGGACGTCCGCGTCCTGCCGGAAGAAGGTGGACCGGAAAAGCGGGGCGGCCTGCTGACGGAGTTGACGTGAGAGCACGGCGGAGGCTCTCCGGAAGTCACACGGCGGCCGGCGGTTTCGGGAGTTGTGGGCCGAAGCAGCGCGGGTCGTCGCGGCTGCCTTCGGCGTCCACGCCGAGCGACCGCGACAGCGCGTGGCCCGTCCGTGCCCGGACAACCTTCGCCGGCCGGAAAGGTGGCTGCCCCAAAGAGCGCGGTCGGGCGGGCCGGTTGGCACGCCGAGCCGGCCGGGCGTCGAACGGCCGTCGAGCCGTCAGACTGCAAACCGACCGCGCGACAGTCGTACCGCAAAGAAAAACAGGAGCCGGTGACAATGAACCGTTTCCGGTGGCGAGCGGCGTTGGCCGCTCTGGTTGTTCTGGTCGTGGCAGGCGGGCCGTCGTCGGCCCGTGCGCAGCGTCGAGCGGCCGGGCCGAACGACCCGCACATTGGCTACGTGTTCCCGGCCGGAGGTCAACGCGGACAAACCTTTCAGGTGGTCGTCGGCGGACAGTACCTGGCGGCAACGAGGGAAGCCGTCTTTTCCGGCCAAGGCGTCCGCGCGACGGTCGTCGGCTACCACCGCCCGTTGACCAACGGCGAGGCGAACCGGTTGCGGAACAAGATTCAAGAAATTCGCGACCAGGTTCGCAAAGAACTGCAAAAGAAGCGGCGCGGCCGGCGCGGCCCACTGGTCTTCCAGCGGCTGTTTCGTCGGGCATTGGCCGAAGCGGGCATTACAGAGGAGCAACTAAAGGCGCTGGACGAGTTCCGTCGTTTGCGCCGCGACCCGAAGCGGCAGCCGAACCCGCAAATTTCCGAGACGGTCACACTGGAGGTGACCATTGACCCCGACGCCGAGCCGGGCGTGCGCGAGCTGCGGCTGGTCACACCGGCCAAGGTCTCGAACCCGATTCGGTTCGTGGTGGGCGAGCTGCCCGAGTTTCGCGAGACGGAACCGAACGAGGAGCCGGACGACGCGACCGTGGTCGACTCGTTGCCCGCAGTGCTCAACGGCCAGATTCTTCCCGGCGACGTCGACCGCTTTCGCTTTCGTGGACGCAAAGGACAGCGCCTGGTCGTGGCCGTTCAGGCTCGCAAACTGGTCCCCTACCTGGCGGACGCCGTTCCCGGCTGGTTCCAGGCGACGGTGAGCCTGTGCGACGCCGAAGGACGCGAACTGGCTTTCGACGACGACTTCCGCTTCGACCCCGACCCGGTCCTCTACTACGAACTGCCGCGCGACGGCCAGTACGAGCTGACCATTCGCGACGCTTTGTACCGGGGCCGCGAGGACTTCGTCTACCGAATGACGGTCGGAGAAATTCCGTGGGTGACCGGCCTTTTTCCGCTGGGCGCCGAAGCCGGCACAACGACCACCGTGCAACTGTTTGGGTGGAACCTGCCCACGGACCGACTGACGGTCGACGCGTCGCAGCCGGGACGGCGCTGGTTGTGGGTCGACAGCCCTTCCGGTCGCTCCAACAGCGTTCCTTTCGTTGTGGACCGCTTACCCGGCACGACCGAGACTGAGCCGAACGACTCGGTCGAGCAGGCCGAGCCGGTCCTGTTGCCGGTGGTGGTCAACGGTCGAATGGACCGGCCGGGCGACCGCGACGTGTTCCGCTTTCATGGAAAAGCCGGGCAGACAGTCGTGGCCGAAGTCTACGCTCGCCGACTCAACTCGCCGCTCGACTCGCTCATTGCCCTGCTCGACCAGCGCGGACGCGTGCTGGCCACCAACGACGACTCCGAAGACCCAGCGGCCGGACTGGTCACTCACCACGCCGACTCGCGGCTTCAGGTCCGTCTGCCAGCGGACGGCACGTACTACTTGGCGCTGGTGGACGCCCAGAACGGCGGCGGTCCCGAGTTTGCTTACCGGTTGCGGTTGAGCGGCCCGCAGCCGGACTTCGAGCTGCGCGTGGTGCCGTCGAGCGTGAACGCCCGAGCCGGCGACTCGGTGCCCATTACCGTCTACGCCTTGCGTCGCGACGGCTTCGACGGCGACATTTTTCTGGAACTGGACGGCCCAAACCCGAACGTGCGTCTGGACGCCGGTTGGATTCCCGCCGGACAGGACCGCATTCGAACGACCTTGACGTTCGTCGGCCTACCGCCCGACGACTTGCTGTCGTTGCGCCTGGTCGGGTGGGCGCGAATCGACGGACTGCGCGTGCGGCACGTGGCCACACCGGCCGACGACTGGACGCAAGCTTTCATTTACCACCACCTGGTGCCCGCTCAAGACTGGGTGGCCTGCGTTCAACGGGTGGGCCGTCGAGCCCGGCCCAGTCTGAGGTGGGTCGAGTCGCGGCGAGTCCGCATTCCGCTGGGCGGAACCGCGCACGCCACCGTCCTCTTGCCTCGCTTCCTGGCCTTGCAGGGACTGCAACTGGAACTGAAAGACCCACCCGTGGGAATTTCCGTGGCCGGAACAAAACGCACGCCGGCCGGTCTTCGAGTCGAGCTGAAGGCGGACGCCAAGAAAGCTCAACCCGGACTCAAAGGCAACCTCATTCTGGCCGCGTACCGCACCCGCACGTTCAAAACACGCACCGGCCGCTCGGTCACTCGTCGCATTCAATTGGCCACTTTGCCCGCCCTGACGTTTGAAGTCGTGCCGTGAGCGCGAGCGGAGTTGTGCCGTGAGCGAGCCGAGCACACGCGGCGCGGAGCGAACAACGACTGTGGGCGCCGGCGCCGGTCGCCGGTTCGGTCCGTCGTTTTGAGCCTCACGGACGTCGGCCGTCGGGAACCGGACCGGCCGGCTGCTCCGAGCCACCCGGTGAGGCCGGGTGCAGCGGCAACGTGACGGTCACTCGGAACACGCCTCCCAGCTCCGTCTGCACTTGCACCTGCCCGCCGAGTGCCCGAACCGCTTCGCGCACCAGCGACAGCCCCAAACCCGAGTGGAGACCGGTGCCCGAACGAGACACGTCGCCGCGCCAGAACCGAGCGAACACCTGGTCGGCCTGCTCCGGCGGAATTTGACTGCCCGTGTTGGCCACACAGACGACGACGTGGCCTTCGGAGCGGCCGGCTTCCACCTCCACGCGGCCTCCTTCGTTGCAGTACGTCACCGCGTTTTCCAGCAGGTTGCGGAAGACCAGAACGGTCAGAGCGCGGTCGGTGTCGAGCTGCACGTCGGCCTCGACGTTCCAGCGAACTTCAAGCCGTCGTTGCCGGGCCGTGGGCTCGAAGGCTTGCCACAACTCGTCCAACAGCGGCCGCAGCGGCACCCGCTCGCGGTGCAGTTCCAATTGCCCGGCGTCGAGCCGCGTGAGGGTGAGCAAGTGCTGCACCACCCGCTCCAGCTCCTGCGTCACCTGCCGGCACTGTTGCAAGGTCTGGCGGTACTGGTCGGCCGAGCGGGGTCGGGTGAGCGTCACGTCCATTAATGAGCGAAGACCGGCCAATGGCGTGCGGAATTCGTGAGCCACGTCGGCACTGAAGGTTCGCTCGCGCTGAAAAGCCTCGTCCAGCCGCTTCAGCAATTGGTTCAACCGCTCCAGAACCGGACGGAGCTCGACCGGCACGCCCGGGACGTCAATCTTTTTCCCCAAAGCTTGCTCGTCGATTCCCGCAATTTCCGTCGCCAGCCGCTCCACAGGTCGCAAGCTGCGTCGAATGGCCAACCACAGCGAGGCCGCCGAGGCTCCCACGGCCAACACGCCCACGCCGAAGAGGAGCCAACGCAGTTGTCGCAGAAAGGTGAGCAGAAAAGAGGCGTCGCGAGCCACCACGACGGCAGCGAAGCGGTCCGCCCGGTCGTCGGCCGTCCGCGCGCTCGAGACCCGTGCGTCGGACACAGACGGGCGTGCGCGAACCGCTGCGTCGCCGGAGCGCTCAGGACGGTGCGGTTCGTCCGACTCGGCTCGTCCTTCGCTTTCATGCCGCTCGGCTTCGCGCCGCTCGTCGGCCCGACGCCGCTCTTCCCACTCCTCCCGCTCACTCGACCGTCGGCGTTCGCCGCCTCGACGCAAGACCAGCGTCGCGGCTCGCGCCGGCCGTCCGTCGCTGAGCCGGACCCACTGGACGGTCGGCCCGAACGCTGCAGCCTGCGTCGACGGGACGAACGGCTCGCCCCCCGCCGGCGACTCACCGCCTCCGGACGACGCTTCCCCCGCCGACGGCGACCGCCGGACCGCCGGCGTGCCCCAGAGGTCCGTCGGCTTCCACAGCCGCGCCCGCCGAGGCAGACTCAGCACCAACCGGCCACCGACCCAAATTTGAACCAGCGACTCCGAGTCGAACGGAATGCGGCCTCCGTGTTCCAGGCCTTCCAGCTCCAGGTGGGGCCGTCCTCGTTCCCACTCGACGGCCGCAGCCACCAACCGCGCGCGGTCCACCAGCGTCTGGTCCAGCTCGCGTACCAAAGCGTCGCGAATGAGCATGTGCAACAGCACCCCCGCCGCCGCCAGAACGACCGTCGTCACGGCCGTCGTGCTGAAGACCAATTGTTTGCGGAGGGAATGCATGAGTTCGCGAGGGCTGTCGGGAGTTTGTTGAAGGCTGTTGCAAACCGGCCGCGACAGGTCCGGCGCGACGGGCCGCCGGAGCCGCGTGCTGCTCGGCAACGAAAGCCCGACCCGTGGTCTGTTGGTTCGGCCGCCGGGCCAGTGCCCTCTACGACTGCTGCGGGCACGCGTCGACCAGCACGTAGCCAAAGCCACGCTGAGTGCGAATCAAGTCGGGACGTCCCGGCTGACGCAAACGCCGACGCAGGTGAGCAATGTAAACGTCAATGACGTTGCTGTTCGGCTCGGCGTTGAAGTCGTAAACGTGCTCCCAAATCTCGGTCCGAGACACCGGCCGGCCGGCGTTCAACGCCAAGTACTCCAAAATGGCGTACTCGCGGGCCGTCAGCGGGACAGTCTTGCCGGCGCGACGCACTTCCCGTCGCGACTGGTCAATTTCCAGGTCGGCCACTTTCAGGACGGGCGAAGGCTGGTGGTACTTGCGGCGGACCAACGCACGCACCCGAGCCAGCAGCTCTTCAAACGCGAACGGCTTGACCAAGTAGTCGTCAGCCCCCATGTCCAAGCCGCGCACCCGGTCGGGCACGGCGTCGCGAGCGGTCAGCACGAGCACCGGGACGTCGTTGCCGTCGTCCCGCAGCCGCCGCAGAATCGTCCAGCCGTCCACCTTCGGCAGCATGAGGTCGAGCACGAGCACGTCGTAGCTGGCGGTTCGAGCCAACCACCAGCCTTCTTCGCCGTCGACCGCCACGTCCACGCTGAAGCCCGCTTCGGTCAACCCCTGAGCCACCGAAGTGCGAATGGGAGCGTAGTCTTCAACGACCAAGACTTTCATCGACGCGACCGTCTCGCTGCTACCCCGCTGGCAGACGCTTCGTTCGGTCTCCACAAGCCCGACGGCGCCCCGGCTCACGCGCCTCTTTCCGCCCAAGCCAACCGGCTCGGAACCGACCGACGTCGTCGCCCCGCCCCGCGTCCGCCAGCACCGGCCTCGAACATCCTGCACGGTTCCATGTTACAACCAAACTCTCCGGTCTGGCCAGCCTGTCCGCTTTTCCGCCCAGAGACCTGCCCGCGCGCCACCTGACCGCCGGGAGACCCGATTTGCACAGGAGACCTTTCGCCGGCCCAAACGCTTCTCAGGCTGACAACGAAACAGACGTCCCTGCTCCGGCAGTTCCCGTCCCTGTTTCTCGTTGCTCTTAGCGTGCCTTAACCGTTGTTTTCGCTGCGGCTAAGCCGGGTTGTCCGCAGACGGCGTCGCTTCTCTGCGTTTTGCAAATCGCTTTTTTTTCGAAAGGCTGAGCACGAATTGGACCAGATCCCAGATGTCGTCGTCGTCCGTTAAAGACGTGGCGAAGGCGGCCATGGGCGTGCCTTTAATGCCCGAGTAGATTCGTCGGTACACGTCGATTGGCTCTTTTCCGGCTCGAAAAATGCCGCGAGTCAAATCGTTTGGGTGAATCTTATTGCCCCAATCGTCGTGTAGTCCGGGCTCTGGGTAAAACTCGTTCTTTCCCGGAATGAGCTGCCGCTCTTTTGTTTGAGGACCGTCGCCGCGTCCCGTTTCTCCGTGGCAACTGTAGCACTTGACCAAATCGCTCATGTAAAGCTCTCGGCCGTGCTGAATCGACTGTTCACGCAGAAACTGTCGCAAGGACTGCTCTGACTGGCGAGCGGCGGCGGCCAAGGCCTCGGCGTCCGTCCCGTTTCGCAGCAGCCGAACAAGACGTTCCGGGTAGGGGGAGTCGACCGGCTTGCCGGACTTCACGGCCTCGGAAGCCTGCTTCCACCAGCGAACCAGGTCGTTCAGCTTGTCGCGGTTCTGAGTGAGCCAAGCAACCAGTTCGTTCAGCGTCTGGTCGGGAGGCCGTCGAGGCACGACGAGGTTCGCCGGGTCGTCTGCTTCGACCCACGCCTGGGCAATGGCCGAAACCGTTTCCGGAACAATGGCCGGGTAGAAGTCTTCTCGAAGAAAAGTGTCCAGGTCCTGGAGGAGCGTGTCCATTGAGGCGACTTGGGCTTCCTCCTGAACAGCCTGCTCGGAGTAGTCCAGTGCCAACTGGTCGACCAGACGCCGCTCCAGCTCGCCTCGAATGGACAGCCACCGCACGTACTCCACCACGGCTGCAATTTGCTCGGCCGACAAGGTCGATTCGAACGAGGGCATGTAGGTGCCGGGAATGCCGCGCCGCACAGTGCGCTGCAGGTCGCTGCGGGACGGCTTGATGCCCGGTTTGGTCGACGTGAACTTGAAAATGCCGAGCCGGTAGTCACGCGGTTTAGGGTTCATGCCGGGAGCCTTCGGGCCGTCACCCGCTCCACTCGTTCCGTGGCAGGTCGCGCAGTTGTCCATGAACACGACGTACCCTTGCTGCAGCACATGCCCGACCAGTGCGAAACGGTCTCCCGGCTTGGGAGCCGGCTTGGGCGGCCCGTCGAGCGTGAGGGTTTGGTTAGCGACGTCGAAGCCGTTGACGTGCCACGGACTGAACGAGCCGTCGCCGTCTTGCGTTGGCTGTCCGTCGACTTGACGAGGGCCGAGCCAAAAGACGCCGAGGCCGTGCAGCGAGGCTGCTTCCGCGTTTTCTTGCGGAAGCTCGGCCGACTGGAGCCGAACTCGCAGCGTGCGCGCTCGAGCGTCCAAGACGTCGGTCACCTCACCTTCGACCCAGCCGTAACGCACAGGCAGCGCCAGCCAAGCGACCAGGTCGCCGGGCTTTCCAAACCCTTGGTCGAGCACCTTGGTCAGGGCTTCGCGAGCGGGTGGAATGAGCTTCTTTGCCTCCGGCCGCAGCTCGAACGACGGGGGCCGACGCGAGCAACCGCCGTGCAAGAAGGCCGACACCAGAAAGACCAGAAGCAGCGAGAATCGATTCAGGGTTCGCGTGGCTTGGCTGTTTGAAAACATTGGTGGAATCTTGCGTCGCTGCCAAAGTGGGCCAGTCGAAGTCCTGATTGAGCAAGAGCCGCACCCGAAGTCGTGCTTCGGCAGGAACCGTCACCGAAAGACACCGGCGTCCCGAGCGACCGCTCACCGGTCCCGAGGCGAAAAAGCACGCGCCCACAGGGCCACGGGACGGGCCAGAGCGGCTGGCCGTCTCACGGCGACGGCCCGCCGCTGGAGCGGTTCCGGACCGCTTGGCTGGCGCCGGTCGGGCTTTGCGAAAGGGCCGCGCTTGAGTCGGTCGGGACGGCCAGCGCGGGCACGCCTCCACCGGCCGGCCGAACGGTTACTCGCGGCACGGGCGTGTGTCGCTGGCAGCCAACGGTCAGGGCGAGCAGCCACGCCGCCGCCAGCGCAGCTGGCTTCGAAAACAACACTTTCATTTGCCGAGTACGCATTTCGAGGGTGGCCTTTTGGGTTCCGTGTTCAATTCGCTGAAACTGACAAGGACCGTGGCGGTCGAAGCCGCTGGCACCGTCTGCTTCCGAGACGCCGCGACAGGCTCGGCGCGTTCAACCGACCTAGCGACCGCCCGCGGTCGTCGGCTTTGGTTCTACCTTGCCGAGCCGTTCCATCAGCAGGGAGTAATTCAGGACGGCGTCTCGGACTCCAATCGTCTGCTGCAGCGGGTCGCCGCCGAAAAGGGGCTCCAATTGCTTCTGCGTCCGCGGAAACGACTGCGGCATGGAAGTATAAGGTAGCAACCACCGTGGGTTGAAGAGCCAGAGAGTCAGCCAGTCCGATTGGAGCCGGTTGTCGACGCCCTCCAGGTCGGGACCACGAATGTCCGTGGTCGGATCCACCGTCTGGTACGTTCGGCCGCCGAGGGAATGGCATTTGATGCACAGCGGGCCGTTCAAGGTGAGCCAACATTCGGTCAGGTAGTCGGTGTCCCGTTCTGGGTGGTCCCGACGAAACCGTGCCTGTTGTTGCGCCAGGTAGACCTCTGACCGCTCGGGAATTTCCTGAAACGGGTACTCCGCTCGGTCCCGCGCGGCAAAGAAGTTCGCCAGCGACCGAGCTTCGGCGTCCGAGAGGCTAAAGCGGGGCATTCGGCCCGTGGTGGTGTGCCGGAGCTGCCCGGGAGACTTCAGGAACTGAAACAGCCACGCCGTCTGGACCTTCCTGCCCTCGAGGTACAGCGGGGGAGGGGCCATTTGCCAAGCCATGTACCGGTTCTGGTAGGCCAGACCTTCCCGTCCGATCAACCAGTCGACCAACCACTCGGCGAACCGACCGCCGTTTGCCGGCCGCTGCTCGACCAAGCGGCTAGCCGGCACCATTAGGCGGCTTCCGGGCAGGAAGACCTGGTCGCCCAAGCGGAGCGTTTCCCAAAGGTCGTAGGCGTACTGACGAAACTCGGGTTCTTCTTCAGGGTCGAAAAAGTAAAGGAGCCCGCGGAAAGTTGCCAGCGGCAGCTCACGACGCTCGCCAAAAACGTCAAACGTTCGTGTTTCTCCCGTCAAGCCGTCGCGGGGTGGCTCAAACTGAAGAAGCATGTCCACGGCCTCTGGGAAGTCGTCCGGTCCTGGCCCGGGAGCAAACACCTCTTCCAGGTCGACTCCGTACGTGATTTCTGGCAGGTCCAACATGTGGCAGCCGCCGCAATTGTACCTTTCCCACGCTCGCTGGCCGTCGATCAAGTCGCGCGTCTGTTTGTCTGGTACAAAGCGGAACGGTTCGCTCGGCGGCTCGGCAACCAAACCCAGAATGAATGTTGCAATGGCCTCGAGCTGCCGTTGGTTGAAGTCGTACTGTGGCATGACGAGCCGTTCGTCGTAAGACTTGAGGTCGGTGCGCAGGTAGTCGTAGCTCCGCGGGTCCCGGAGCTTTTGCCACAAGAAGCCGGCTCGCTCGTGGTTCAAAAGACTGTCGTAGAAAAACGCGGCGCTGAGCAGGTCCTGTTTGTCCTGCTGAGTGAGTTGGCCGGCGGAGAGACGAGCGAGTCCTTTTTGAAGGCGCTGACGGGTGCTGGAGCCGTCTGGTTCTCCGTGAACTTCAAGAAAGCGGTCAATGTGGTTAAAGGCCAGCAGCTCGGTGTTTTTGCGCCCCCAGTCGTGCAGGGCGACGCCCACGGGCGCGGCGGTTTCGAAGCCGGGAATGTCGTGGCAGCCGAAACAGCCATAGCGGGCAATCGTCTTGCGACCTACGTAAAGAAGCTTGCTAGAACGCGTGAGAGGTCCAGAGAGGAACCGGGCCTCGTCGCTGTCAGGCGGAAGGTCGACCTGGTCTGTGCGCCCGGCGAGCAAACGCTGAGCTTTCAGTCGCCCCAGGGTCTTGGTGGCGAACAGCAACACGAGCTCGTCCAGAGCTTGCTCGGCAAACGGCCTGCGCGCCGCGGAGGCGGCGTTCTGGGAACGTCCCTGGAGCAGGTAGGCTGCAATGTCAGCAGCGTCGTCGGTGTAGTCCGAGCCGGTGCCCCGCGGCCCGACGAAGGTGTGTGGCATTCGTGTCTGCGGGGCCAAAGTTCGGGGCTCACGAAGCCAAGTGTAAAGCCATCGAAAACCGGCTTGCCCTGGGAGCAACTTGTCGAAGAGGCGAGACAGGTCCGGACCGAAATCGGAACCAGCCTTGGGGTAGTCGGCGTGTCGGTGGCAGGCAAGGCACCCTCGCTGAGCGAACGCCAGTTTGCCACGAGCCGGATCGGGTTTGAACTCGGGAGCCTGGGCGCGGGCCGCCTCGTCGCGCCAGTCCAGCAATTCGGCCGGCTGAGAAGCGTAGAAAAGGTACTCGACGACCGCAGCCATTTCGACCGGAACGTAGCGTTGCCCCTGCGGGTCGGTTTGGTTTGAAAGCCCAAAGAAACGTGGCATTCGGGCGTTGGACAAGAGCTGACTCGGTGAGTTGAGCCAGTTCAGCACCCAGTCACGCGACAGCTTGCTGGCAATGTGCCGCAAAGAGGGACCAATCTTGTCCAGCTGGCCGGGGTTCTGCTGGTCAGCGAGCGCCTCCAACAAGCGGTCCACTTCGGCGCGCGTTGCCGGGGGCGGGTCGTGTGACCCGTTGGACGGCACCAAGGCTTCAAGAAGCTGCTGACGCTGGTTGAGCAGTTCCTGTCGAGCCGCCGCTCGAGCAGCGGCCGAGTCGTCCGGAGAACGGACGATTTGCTCGAGCAACTGTGACACCTGCGAAAACGTCTTGCTAGAGTCGCCCGCGTTCTGTTCAGAAGCGGTTTTGGCTCTTCGCCAAAGGAACAGCAACTGAGCAGCTACCTCCGCGTAATTTGGTTGCAAACGCAGGTCCGGCCCAATGGCTTTTCCATTTAAAGAGCCGGGAATGGGGTGACAGCCGTAGCAACCGTAGTCACGGACAAGCCGCCAACCTTCGAGCAGTTTGGGAGCGGCGGGCGAACGGTCGCGGCCCAACTGCAAGTCGACGACGTCGTGGTGACATTTCAAACACGACGACTCGACCAGCCGACGAGGAAGCATGGGGTAGTTCCAATGAGACGCTCGACGCCACCCACGCTGTTGCTCCCACCGTTTGGCCGCCACGGGGTCGTCGGGCGTGTGAGCTGCCAGGGTAAAACTGGTCGCTGAGCCTTGTCCTTCATGACACACCGTGCAGCCGAATTTCGAACGGGGGTGAGGGCTACGCTCCGAAACGAACAAGTCCAGCCGCGGGTGGGCGGCGTACGGGTTTGGAAATTGTCCGGAAGCGACCCACTCTGCCGGCGTGCTTCCGCAGTCGTGACTCAACGGGAAGGTCGGCCGACCGTCGGGGTCAGTGGAATCGATTGCCGCGTGGCACGTCCGACAGCGGTCGAAACGGTCGGTCGTTGCCATTCCCAATTGAATCTTCAACCCGGGCAGCCAATCGTTGGCCACCTGGTAGGGGGAGTTGAAGGCGTCAAGAATGGGCAAGCTGACCAGCCGCTGTTTCAACCGGGCCGTCCACGACGTGGGCTCCAATCTGGCCAGTTCCCGTTGAAGACGCTCGATTTGATTGGCCAGTTCTTTGAGTTTCTTCAGCGCAGACCGCCGCGCGGCGCGTGTGGCGGCCCTTCTGGAAGCCAAGTCGTCCAATTGCCGCTCCAACTGGTCGAGACGGTTTTCCAGTTCGGCCACGCGCTGTTCCTTCTTCCGTGCGGCCTTTTTAAGCTTGTCTAGGACGCTTTTGGGCCTTCGACGGTTAATCGCCAGATCGACGGCGGAGCGGGCCGCGACCAGTTCGGACTTGGCCGTTTTGAGCTCCATTTCGAGCAGTTGCCGTCGTTCTTCGAGCTCGTGCTTTCGCCTTTGCAGCTCGGCGGCCTGCGACGCCGCCTCGTCGGCCCGCTGTTGCGTCTCGGCAAGTTGGCGCCGCAGGTCGGCCAACTGCTTGTCGTAGCTCTGCTCGCTGCCGGCCAGCTTTTCCTTGACCTGCCGAATCTGGTCTCGAAGCCTCTCGGACTGAAGGTGACGCAGGACACGCTGGTGCCGTCGCCACTCGCGGCTGTGGTCGAAGTCAAACACGACCAGCGTCGCGGCCAGAAGGAGCAGCGACGAGGCCGCGAAAAGGCGGTGGAGTCGATTGAGGTTGTAACAGTGTTGGTCGGTTGCCGGCATGGTGCGTCGGCTCAGTTTGTCGTGTCGCACGGAACTAAATGTTGAACATCCACTCGGGCACGGCCACAATGTACTTAATGTTGAATGCCCAGCGGAGGAGCATCTTGAGTGGCAACAGGAGCATGCCCAAGAACAAGTAAACGAAAACCACGTAGCGTAAGAAGCCCATTTGCAGGTAAGCTTTTCGGAAGGCGGTCGTGGCAAGGACGACCGGAAGAACGAGGAAGTAGACGGTCAGCAACGCCAGCCCAGGCAGTTCGCGGAGCAAGATGTAAGGAACGCGGCTGAGTCCGTGAGTTCCTTCCGGTGGAGACGGGGGCGGGCCGGACCAGGGCACCCAACTGGGCGCCCAAGCGTAAAAGTAGTCGGACAGGTTGACATTGTTCAAAACCTCAACTTTGTGGACGTCCCACCGTTCGTAGATTCCGAAAAAATTCCAGTTGGGGCCCCGAAGGAAAGTTCCCAGACCGATGAGCGAAATCCAGAGCACCAAAAAGCCGAACAGAAAGCCGCTCACAGCAAATGGCCGTTGCTCGAACGTGTAGTAACCATTCCCTTTCGGGTTGTAGTCGAGGTACGGAACGGCCATGAGACCGACAATGATTAACCCTGGAAAGACCACTCCCGCCAGCCAGGGGTCAAAGTAGACGAGTAGCTCTTGCAGCCCGAGGAAGTACCACGGCGCCTTGGCGGGGTTCGGCGTCGTTGTCGGCGAGGCTGGTTCTTCCAGCGGGGCTTTGACGGCCACGGCCCAAAGAATCAGGCCGGCGGTCAGGAGAACCATGCAAATGAGTTCGATGTACACCAAGTCGGGCCAGACAAGAATTTGGCGGTCGGCCTGCGCTTCGAGAACAGGCCGTCCCGCTGACAACCGCGTGTCGTTCTCGACCGCTCGCCGGAAGTAAAGCCACGTAAAGAAAAGGGTGGCCACGAGCATTCCGACAATGGCAATGTTGTCTGGTTTACCGACGATTTGGCGGAAGTCCCAGTCGGTCAGGCTGAGGACAAAAAAGACGAGGAAGGCGTTCAGGAAGCTCCAGGCTACAAACGGACGAACCAGCCAGCGCCGGAAGCGAACGGCGGCCCAGAGACCAACGACCCAAAGGGCGAAGTACGCCACCGGGTTTCCCAAAGCCAGGTCGACGGCGTCTTTGAACGGCTCGGGCAGACGGCACCAGAACTGTTGTGGCGGGCCTTGGTAGGTCAGGTGAGTGACCCCGACGGCTAAGGCGGCACCTGCCGCGGCCAGCCAAAACCAAGCCGCCACTCGCTCACTCACGCCGCCCGCCGGCCGCGTGCCGGCCCGGCGCAGCCAACCAATGGCCCAAATGGCATTGGCCAGGCCGATTCCGAGCCAAAACCAGCCAAGTCTCCAGATCAGGTCGCGTGTCAGGTCCGGATGCACCTCGAACATGAATGTCTGCTCCGGGCTGCTTGACGACTGCCAAGCTCGACTGCAAAACCGCTGCCGCTCCGCAGCCGACCCTCGTCGGGCTCTTACAGCGGCTGACTGATTCCACCGTCTTTGCGGACTCGCCAAAAATGCACGCCCATTAAGAAAGCTGCAACGAGCGGAATGGCAACGCAGTGCAGAATGTAAAACCGGTTCAAAGTCGCTTCGCCAACAGACCGCGCACCGAGCAGCAAGAAGCGGGCGTCGCTGGTGTCAGTAATTAGCTCGTAACCGCCCACGTTGAGCAGCTGTGAGCCGGGACCTTCGAGTCCAAGAAACGGTGTGGCGCGGGCCATGTTCGAACCAACGGTAATGGCCCAAATGGCCAATTGGTCCCAGGGCAAAAGGTAACCCGTAAAGGAAAGCAGAAATGTGAGCACCAGCAACCAAACGCCAACGACCCAGTTGAACTCGCGTGGAGGTTTGTAGCTCCCTGTCAAGAAGACTCGGTACATGTGAAGCATTACGGTAATGACCATGGCATGTCCCGCCCACCGGTGCAGCTCGCGCAGAATGCCCAGCGTGGTGACGTCTCGCAAAGCGAGCATGTCCAGGTAGGCCCATTGCAGTGTCGGCCGGTAGTAAAACATTAAGAGCACGCCGGTAATGGTCTCGACGAAAAACAAGAAAAACGTAATTCCACCCATGCACCACGTGTAGGAGAGGGCGAGAGCGTGTTCCCGAATGGTGACGGGGTGGAGGTGTAGGACAAGGTTGCTCAAAACGGCCAGGGCGCGGTTGCGGCGGTCTTTCGGTGCCGGGTGCCGAAAAATGCTTCGCCAGACTTGGGAATTTCGAATGTAGTCACGCAGGGACATGGGTCAACCGGTTGGCGGGGTGTTTTGTTGTGTGCGGGGTGGCCGTTGTGCTGCCGGGACGTCTCTTGCGGAGACGACAGTCGCGTCTAGACCAGCGACGCGTCAATGTACGAGTCGGGTGATTCCCATTGGCCCAGTTCTTGCCGGAACCGCCGGCTCTTGTCCACCTCGACCTGGCCGTCCGGGGTCAGCCGAATGGCGCACCGCTCCAGCGGTCGCGGCGCTGGTCCTTCGAAGTTGATGCCACCCATGTCGAAGCCGGAGCCGTGGCACGGGCATTTGAACTTCCGCTCGGCGGCTTGCCAGTTGGGAATGCAACCTAAATGCGTACATTCCGCGACCAAAGCGTAAATTTGGTCGCGTCCTTTGTAGGCGGTCGAGCGAACAATCCAGACGCCGTGCGTCTGTTTGAACTTGTTGGAGACGGTTTCCGGCTGGTACTGCGACGCCGGTCCGGCCAGAAACCGCATGGGTGGCTCGACCCGAACGTTCGGGAACAGGAACCGGACCGTTCCCAGAAGCATGGCTCCCAACGAGGCGGTGAGGGCGGTCCACGCCAGGGCCAGCGGTGTTGTGAACAGAGTCGACAGGAAACCGCGGCGGCTGCGGCGTTGCGCGGCCGGCTGAGCTGGCTGCCCGGTCTGGCCGCCACAACGTTGTCGTGGCTGTGACATTTTGCGACCCTAACGGCTTGGGGTTTCACGGGTTGCTGAGGAAAACCGTCCCCGACTGGCGGCTCGGTCCTTGCCACCACGTCAGCCCGCCAGTGGCGAAGGCCGGCGCGAACGGCGTCGCGAGGCCTGGTCGCAGGCGCTCCGTCGACCTGCGACTTGGCTGGCCGCCAAACTGTTGACGGAGTTTATTGTTTCGACGAGCCAGGCTGTTCGCAACCAAGCCGAGGGTGGGAGCGTCATGCTGGACACGCTGGACCGGCTGGAGCGACTCATTCGGCGCGACCCCGGACGCCGCGGCCTGCTGGCTGCCGAGCTGGACGGCGCCGAGCCGCTTTGTCGGGGCGAGCTACAGGCTGCGGCACGGGAGCTGTCCAGCCGAGCCGTTCGGGTGGGAATTGTGACGGGCTTCTACGTCCCCGACGCCGCTCTGCCAGCTGCGGAAACCGACGGACCGCCCGGAGCCGTCACGCTGGCTCGCGCGTTGCTCGAGGTCGACGTCGAAGTGTACCTGGTCACGGACGAGCTGTGCCGAGGTGCTGTGCAGGCGGCTGCGGTCGCGGCGGAGCTGGAAGGCTGTCCGGTTCTGGCGGCTCCGCTGTCGGCCGAGCGGTGGTGCGAGGAATTTTGGAACCGCGAGCCGGGCCGAGGAACCTCGCACCTGGTGGCGGTCGAGCGGGTGGGCCCTTGCCACACGCTGCAGTCGCTCCGCAGGAGCCTGGGGCTGCGGACGGCCGACCACGACGCCAGCGGCTCGGCGCAGGTTGCCGGTCCGGCGTTCGACGTCCGCTCGCCGCCGGTCGAAGTCGGCTTCGCGACGCCCGCGGCCGGGACGAACGAAACGGAGTGGGCGGAGCGGCTGGTTCGTCGTTTCGAGCGGTCGGTTCCCGTGTCGGCCCGCGGACGGTGCCACAACATGCGAGGCGTGGCCATTGACCAGTGGACGGCGGCCCTGCACCGTCTTTTCGAACCGCCTTGCGTCCCCGAAGCGGTCCGCACCGTTGGCATTGGCGACGGCGGCAACGAAATTGGAATGGGCAAGCTGCGGTGGGACGTTGTGGCCGAGCGGCTGGGCGGCGACCGGTTCGCTCGCGTGCCGTGCCGAGTCGCGACGGACTGGACGGTTCTTGCGGGCACGAGCAACTGGGGAGCTTACGCGCTGGCGGCTGCCGTGCTGTGGTTGCGTGGGCGGCCCGAAGTGCTCCGGCCCTGGACGTCCGCGTGGCACCGTCGGCTGATTGAGGCCGAGGTGGCCGACGGCCCTGCTGTGGACGGCGTCACGCGTCAGCGGGAAGCCACGGTCGACGGCCTGCCGTTCACGACGTACATTCAGCCGTGGGAAGGAATCCGCGAAACCGTCTTGCGGGCCTGACCGCCCTGCGGTTGGCGTCCCGTTGTCTCTTTCGCCTCTGCTGCCGCGCGTCGAGCGCGCCCAAGTGTCTTTGGTCGGGAAAAAGGACTGTCGCGTCGGGTGCGAGCGGCGGAGCAGGCTTCTCAGGCGGAGGTCAGCCCGGGCGTCGGGCTGGCGCTGAGCGGTCTGGTACTGCGAGCAACGGTAGAGTTTGCCGCTCCAGCGGTGCTAGACTGGTTAAGACTTGCCTGGTTTTTGCAACCGGCAAAGTGGCCGCCGACGCTCTGGCCTGCCAGAATTGTCCAACCTGCTGCAGCCGGCTTTTGCAAGGGGACGGGCCGGTGGCCTCAAGACCCGGTCGGGGTGCGTGGCAACCCGAGGCGCTTGCCGTGTCGGTCCAGGCCGAGCGTCGCGGTTGGGTCTTGTCGGTCCGGAGGACTGCGGCAGGCGGTGCGGGGTCTGGTTGAGCCGGGAGGGGCGGTTTTTGCGTTTTTGCGGGAGTCCGAGCGGGCGGGCGGACCGTCCAAAGACGGCGGACGGCGCCGCAAGTTGTTCCGCGGCGACCTCGCGGGACCTAACGCCTCACGGTCCACCGGGACACCGCGCCGAGGGGTTGACGAGACTGACGGCCGCAGCACACGTTGCGTCACGTTCTGCTGGCAAGGCGGGCCGGCCGACGGTCGGGCGGGAAAGAGTCTTTGAGGGGAAACCAACCATGCGACGGGTTTGGGTGGCTGCGGGAACTTTGCTGTGCGTGGCGTTCGTTTTTTCGGTGGTCTGGGTGGCAAGTGGAGTTGCGGCGCCGGACGCCGAGGCGAAGACGGCAGCGAAGGACAAACCCGGTAGGCCGTCGGCGACGCGGGCGGAGAAGACACACGCGGTGAACGCGGCTCGAGGGCGAACTGGCCCGCGCACGGCCGAGCGAGCCGCTGGCAGAAAGCCACTGGCCGGGAAAGGCTCCTCGTCTGAGCCGTCGGAGTCGTCTCGGCCGTCTGAAAGCTCGGAGCCGTCCAAACCGTCCCGGCGGTCCGCGAACAGGCACGTCGAGCCGAAGAAGCCCGCCGACTCACAGGCCACCAGCTCCGCCTCAGCCCGCTCGCAGTCGCCCCGGTCGACGGTCGTCGGCTCGAAGACGCCCCGTCCGGACGACCGTGCCGGCTCCACGCCCGCAACCTCGAAACCAGAGGCCTCCAGCCCACCGACCGGCCCTCGCCAACCCTCGTCCAGCCAGCCAGCCAGCCCGCCGGAAACCGAGCCAGTCTCGGAGCGAGTCATTTACGTTCCGTACAAGGACTTGCGGCGCGTTTTCGGCCGTCGGGACGGTGGCGTGTTCTTGCCGTACGCCGACTACGAGCGTCTGTTGCGGCAGGCGGTGGTGGCCGAGCCGACCGGGCCGCCGGTGGAAGCGGTCATTCGGCAAGCGGACTACCGGGCCGTTGTCGAAGGCCAGGTCGCTCGTGTTTCGGTGGTCTTGTCGGTTCAGGTGTTGAAGTCGCCGTGGGCCAAGCTGCCGGTTCGGTTCGGGACGGCTGCGGTGGGCCAGGTCCGGTGCGACCGGGGCGAGCTGCTGGTGACGGCTGCCGGCTCGGGCGAGTACGTCTTCCTGTTTTCGGCGGCCGGTCAGCGGACGGTGCAGGTGGAGTTGTCGGTGCCGGTGGTGAGCGGTCCGGACGGTCGTCGGTTTGAGCTGCAGGTTCCGGCCGCGGCCAGCGGCACGCTGGAGGTCACGGTTCCTTTGCCCAACCAAAAGCTCACGCTGTCTCCGGCTGGAGTGCTCGTGCAGCGGCAGACCGACTCGAAGCAGACTCGGTGTGTTTTTCGTCTGGGTGCTTCGGAGCAGTTGGTCGTGCGTTGGGAGCCGGAGCAGGTGGCGGCACCGCCGTCGGAGCCGGTCGCTCGGGCTTCGAACCTGCTGCAGGCGGTGTTTGAGGGCGGACTGGTCCACATGCTGGCCCAAGTGCAGTACACGCTGCTCCGCGGCCAACTGCAGACGGTGCGGTTGTCCGTCCCACCCGAGGACCGCGTGTTGGACGTGGTTTGTCCGGACACGCCGGTCAAGGACTGGCGGCTCGAGCCGACAGGGCCGTCTGGAACGCGGGCGTTGGTGGTGGAGTTTTTCGAGCCGGTTCGCACGAGCGTGACGGTGGAAGTCCGCACGCAGCGGCCGCTGACCGGCGAAGCGGTTCGCGTCGGCGGGCTGGACGCGTCCGGCCGACCCTACGGTGTCCACCCGTTGGACGTGGTTCACGAGACGGGTCGGGTGTTGTTGACCGTCTCGCCCGAGGCCGAGCTGCTGGTTCAGAAGCAGCAGGGCATTTTCCGTTCGGCGCTGGAGCGGCTGCCGGCGAAACGGCCGCTGCTTTTCTCCGGCCACAGCGTGCAGTTCGTTTACTACGACCCGCACTTCGAGCTGAGCGTGCGGGTGCGGCCGCTGCAGCCTCGGCTGACGGTCGAGCAGCAGGCCCGGTTCGTCTTCGGCCGGCGCGAGTTGAAGCTTTACGACCAGTTGACCTACTCGGTCGAGCGGGTGGGCGTGTTCGAGCTCAAACTGAAGGTGCCAGCGGGTTTGGTC
>CAYSAG010000036.1:0-26999 GCA_964428935.1 uncultured Planctomycetaceae bacterium
CCTTCCCTGCCACCCGCCCCACGAGTCAAATAAGCTCGCCCCGAAAATCGCTGCAACGTGCGCCCATGACTTGAGCGCCGTAACTTGTCACGTTCTTTTCGGTTGTGGAGCAAGCAGCATGCTTGCTCCACGTTGGGGTGCTCACGCGGCGACCTGTCGCCCGCTCAAAGTGCGAGCACAACCGGGTTTCGAGACGCAAAGAGCTTTCGAACGGTCGGCGGCTAGCGCAAGCTGCTGCGCAGGCAGCGTGCGGGTTTGCCTCTGCCTGGCCCGCGTCCCTTGAAGTACCGTGTGGAGCGCGGCATGCTGAGAGCGGGCTTTTCGCAGGACGGTATTCGTCGGTGCGTTTTCGAGGATGTTGGCATGAATCGGACTCCGTGCTCGTTCCGTTCGGCCCACGCCCGGGACGACCGGCTGACGCGCCGAGCCTTTTTGGCGGCTGGCGGCGCGACGGGGCTGGCGTTTGTGGTGGGGACCGGTCTTGGGGTGGAGTCGTCGGTTTTGGCATCCGAGGGTCGTGAAGTTGCTGCCGCGGGAGGACGACTCTGCCTGGCCGCTCCGTTGACCCTCTTCCTGGACGGCCCGGCCGTCGACCGTTCGTCCCTCCGCCGCCTCGGACGTCGGCTCGAACAGGCGGTCGACTGCGGCGTAACAGGCCTGGAAGACCTCGGCTGGCTGTCCCGCTCCACACGGGAACGGCTGGAGCTGAGCCGGCTCTTACGGTCGCACCGGTTGACGCTGGTCAACTTCGTCGGCGTGGCTCGACTGAACGAACTGGCGACGCCGCAGCGCGGACTGGTTTGTCGCCACCGGCTTGCACGGGTTGCGGAGCCGGCTCTGCGAGCAGCCACCGAGGTCCGAGCGGTTACCTTCACTGTCTTGGTGGACCGGGTGGGTACCGGCGACCGCCAACGCCAGCTTCACCAGCTCGTCCGCTGGTTGGAGCCGCTGGCGGCCCGCTGCGAGCGAGAACAAATTGGCCTTTTGATCGAGCCGTTCGACGTTCGGCCGGGTCGGGCCACCGGACGGCTGCGGCTGTCCAGCCGGGAGGCGGCCTGGGTCTGTTCCCGCACCGGCCGCTCCGCTTGCCGCCTGATCGAAGAGCTGCACCGGCTGTGCACCGGCTGCCACGGAGCAGGGCCGGTTGGGCCGAAGGTGCGGCCGAGCGAGAACACGACAAGAGCGGATCCAGCGGGCGAAGGCCGGTCGACAGAGCTTTTGGGCGAAGACCGGTCGTCAGACCGGTTAAGCCAAGGCAGGTCGCCGGAGCCGTCGGACCGCTGGCCGGCTTGGCTGCTTTCGCGCGTCGGGCTTTTTCGGTTGACCGTGCCGGGACCGTCTGCGTGGCCATGGCGAGAGAGGGAACGACGCAGTCAGCCCGAGCGGCCCGGTCAGTGGCTGGAGAATTGGTCGACTGTCGGCGTCCGACTGCTAGAGACGGCGGCGCAGGCCGGCTACGGTGGTTTCGTCGTCGTCGACGTTCGCGCGAACGGCTCCGGGCCACAGCAAACTGCCGCGGCCCGCGAGCAGACGCTGGCCTTGTGCCGTGTCTGGACGCGGCGTCAAGCGGCGTCGGGCCGACTGGCGTGACCGGCCGCGGGACGGAACAGAAACCAAGGAGAAATTCTCATGCGAACGGCGAGACCAAGCGCGCAGTGTGTGAGGTGGGTGGTCTTTCTGGTCGCGGCGTCGTTGGCGGGACAAGTCGTGCGGAGCGACCCAGCGGCCGAAGGGGCAGAAAAACAGCGTCCCAACCTGCTGGTCATTCTGGTCGACGACTTGGGCTACGGCGACCTGAGCTGCTACGGAGCGGAGGACCTTCGGACGCCGAACATCGACCGGCTGGTGGCGTCTGGAATGAAGTTCGTGAACTTTTACGCGAACTGCCCGGTGTGCTCACCCACTCGAGCAGCGTTGCTGACCGGTCGCTACCCGGACCTGGTCGGGGTTCCGGGAGTCATTCGAACACACGCTGAAAACAACTGGGGGTACCTGAATCCCCGAGCGGTCCTGCTGCCGCAAGTACTCAAGCCGGCCGGCTACCACACGGCGATCATCGGCAAGTGGCACTTGGGGCTGGAATCGCCCAACACGCCCAACGACCGGGGCTTCGATTTCTTCCACGGCTTCCTGGGCGACATGATGGACGACTACTACACACACCGCCGTCACGGCTTCAACTACATGCGGCTGAACCGGCAGGTCATTGACCCCGAGGGACACGCCACCGACTTGTTCACGGAGTGGGCGTGCGAGTACTTGCGAAGCCGCCAGCCGGGCCAGCCGTTTTTCCTCTACTTGGCCTACAACGCCCCGCACACCCCCATTCAGCCACCAGAGGCCTGGCTGAAGCGGGTCCGAGAACGGGAGCCCGACGTGCCGGTGAAGCGAGCCAAGCTGGTCGCGTTGATCGAGCACTTGGACGACGGGATCGGCCGCGTGCTTCAGACGCTGAAGCAAACGGGCTTGGCGGACAACACGCTGGTCGTGTTCAGCTCGGACAACGGCGGTCAGTTGGCGGCGGGAGCCAACAACGGACCGCTCCGGGACGGCAAAGGGACCGTCTACGAGGGCGGGTTGAAGGTCCCCACGGCCGTCGTGTGGCCCGGTCACATTCGTCCGGGATCCCAGACGGACTTCATGGCCATGACCATGGACATTTTTCCGACGCTGTGTGAAGCGGCGGGAGTACCCGTCGACCACCCGATCGACGGCGTCAGTTTCTTGCCTACACTCTTGGGCCAAAAGCAACCGCCGCTGCGGCAAGATTGGTTCTTCCGACGGCGAGAGGGCGGCTTGGCGTTCAACGGAAAGACGATCGAAGCGGTCCGCCGAGGTGACTGGAAGCTGCTGCAGAACAGCCCGTTCGCGCCCATGGAACTGTACAACTTGAAGGACGACCCGTTGGAGCAGCACAACGTCATCGATCGGTACCGCGCGGTCTACCGCAACTTGGCTGCGGCCCTGCGACGTCACATTCAGCGGTGCGGTTCGGTCCCGTGGCAGAAGCCGGAGCCGTGAGCCGGAACGTTCGAGACCACGAACGCGGCCCGTGACCTCGGGCCACGCCGTTCGGTACGTCGGAAACACACCGGTTGCGAAACCGACTGCGGAGACTATGATCACGGTCAGCGAGGTCGGTCTCCGAGACGGTCGGAGTGTCGCCGGAGGGGGCGGGTTGTTCCGAAGCGGCCAGTCAGCCGGAGGGGCGGCGCGGACTCATGCCACGCAGCTCGAGAACGGCCGCGCAGTCGAGCGTCGGGCTCAAACCGGCCCTCACCGTCGAAAAAGGCTGACTCGTGGAGGGCCAGCCGGCGGCCGTCGGTTCCGCGGACAAACGGTCCTGTCCCGTTTCGGCGTCCGGAAGAAATGGTTCCAGAAGGGAGTTCAGCAAGGGGAGTCCAGCCATGACCGAGTACCGAATTGAACGCGACTCGATGGGCGAGGTGAAGGTTCCGGCTCAGGCCTACTACGGCGCGCAGACACAACGGGCCGTCGAGAACTTCCCGATTTCAGGTTGGCCCCTGCCGAAGGAACTGATTCACGCCTTGGGACTGGTCAAATACGCGGCGGCGGTCGCGAACCGCGACCTGGGCAAGCTGACCGGGGGCAAACGGCCGCTCACCGACCAGCAGGTGGACGCTCTGCTGCAGGCCTGCCGCGAAGTGGCCCAGGGCCGAATGGACGACCAGTTCCCGGTCGACGTCTTCCAGACCGGCTCTGGCACCTCCAGCAACATGAACGCCAATGAAGTGATTGCCAACCGAGCCATCGAGCTTTCCGGCGGCGACCGGTTCAGCCCGCAAAAGGCCATTCACCCCAACGACCACGTGAACATGGGCCAAAGTACCAACGACATGTTTCCCACGGCCATTCACGTGGCCGTCGCTTTAGCCATCAAAGAGAAGCTGATTCCGGCCCTGCAGCGCTTCGCCGACTCACTGGCCGAGAAAGCCAAGGCCTGGGACAAGATCATCAAGATCGGCCGGACGCACCTCATGGACGCCACGCCGCTGCGTCTGGGACAGGAATTCAGCGGGTTTGCCCGGCAGTTGGAGCTGTCGGTGCTGCGAGCGAACCGGGCCTTGAAAATGGTCCTCGAACTGCCGGCGGGTGGTACGGCGGTCGGCACCGGAATCAACACGCATCCGGAGTTCGGCAAGCGGGTGGCCGAGGTGCTGGCTCAAGAGACCGGCATTCCTTTCGTCGAAGCGGCCAACCACTTCGAAGCCAATGCGCAGCGAGACGGGTTGGTGGAATGCCACGGCCAGTTGCGAGCCATTGCCGTCACGCTGTTCAACGTCTCGAACAACATTCGGTGGCTCGGCAGCGGCCCTCGCTGTGGCTTCTACGAAATCAAGCTGCCCAGCCGCCAACCGGGCAGCTCGATCATGCCCGGCAAAGTGAACCCCGTTCTGTGCGAGAGCATGATGCAGGTCTGTGCCCGCGTACTGGGCAATGACCAGACGGTCTCGTTTAGCGGAGCCACGGGCGGTCAGTTCCAGCTCAACATCATGATGCCTGTCATGGGACACGCCACGCTGGAAAGCATTCGCCTGCTCGCCAACGTCACCAACGCGTTCGTGGACTTCTGCATGGAAGGCATGGAGGCGAACGAGCAGGCATGCGAGGCGGCCGTGGAGAAAAGCCTGTCCATGGTGACGGCCCTGAACCCGCTGATTGGCTACGAAAAGGCAGCCGAAATTGCCAAGGAAGCCTTCGCGACGGGCAAGACCATTCGTGAGCTTTGCCGAGAGAAGCGGGTGCTGCCGGAGGAAGAGCTGACCAAGGCGCTGGACCCGTGGCGAATGACCGAGCCGCAGGCGTAGCCGCGACCTGCAAGCAAAGCGGCGAATCCTCAAGCCCGTGGGGCGAGGCGGTCGTCAAGACGTTCGCCGACAGCAGCCGCGGTGCTTTCCCGCGGCGACGCCCCACGACCAAACGGCCGGTCCGGGTGGCAGGTCGGTCCGTTAAGCCGGTCGGCTACCGGCTGGACGTCTGCGAGGTGTCCTCGACTTGCACGTCGCGGGCCGCCACGCGGTACTTGTTGTTCAGCCGGAAAAACCGGGCTCCCTGAAACGTCTCCTCACCCGTGATCTCGTAGCGACCCGGCGGCAAAGAGACCCGAAGACCGGTCCCCAATGCCCAGCCCTGAATGTAGTACCTAGTGATGCAAGTGCGAGGTCGGCTTGACACTGGCTGGATCATCGCCTCGTTGGTTGAACGTCGCTCGTCCAGGCCCAGTTGGTCGTTGTCTGCGTTCCGACCCGGAACCGCTGATTCCTCTGGCACGCTGTCGAGGCAGTGCACCGTGTTCATTGGCTGTCAGGACCGGTCATGCCGGCCCGTCTGGGGAAACATCGGTTGGCAACCACAGTTTCCATGAGCCGTAGTACCAGCACAGCCGACCAATCGCAAAAAATTTTTCGGCTGCGTGGCCCAACCCGCTGGAAACTTCCGTTGAATTTGTGGCCCGAATGAAAGCTAGGAATTATGCCGCCGCTTCCAACGGGTGTCTAGACCGATCGACGCCTAATTTCACCAAGAGCAACAACTAGCGACGATTGACGGCAAACCGCCCGGGTTCAGACGGGGCGTGTACGGGGAGACCGACCGAAAAACGGAACGCGCCGACCAACGAGCGGCCCCGTCAGAAGCCACGACTTGCGGCAGCCGACCACGCTCGCCGGCGTACCCCACCCTCGCGTCTGTTCGCCGGTGTCTGAAACCGGACGCTGCAACTGTCGTTTTCGGCGATTCGCAGGCGCGTCGCGCGGTCTGCTCACCGGCTTCCGCGTTCCAGCCCAAGCACCCGCCGCCTTGACACGCCCGGGCGAACCGAGCTGCTGCCGCGGTTACCTGTACAAGTCAGTGAAAGCACCGGTAAAATCCGCTTTCAACCCGCCGGTCGAGGGTTGGGTGGGAACCAGTCCCGAGCGTCGAGACGTCTAAGTGGCATGAGTCGGACTGCGCAGTTGGGCGTCCCCGTTCCGAGCCCTGGTGGACTGCTCTGTTTTCCGCGGTCGCTCGGAGAACGAGCCACCCTCCAACGACGGTGTCGCTCGCCGTGCCACGGGCCGACCACAGGACACGCTCGGTGCGGGTGCCCGGCTTGGCTCGGCGAGCACGGCCGTCAGCCTGTCTCGGACGTGAAACTGTGAACTCGGAACTTCAACCCGAAAGCCACCCGAAGCCTGCGTCAAGCCAATTGCCCGAAGCGAACACGGGAGAAAGTCATGTCGAGCGGTGGAGCGTTTGAGCGAATCCCACCGGACCTGCTGTCGGCCTTTCTGGACGGAGAAGTCTCGGAAGAAGAGCGAACGCTGGCCGGGAAGCTGTTGAGCGAATCCGAGCAGGCGGCGAAGGAGCTGGAAGACTACCGGAAGCTGCGAGCGCTCTTGCAGGAGCTGCCGGAACAGGAGACGCTGGGGCCGGAGTTCGCGTCGGCCGTGCTGAAACAAATCGAACGGGAAATGCTGCTGCCGTCCGCCACGGAGCGGCCGGCGGCCCGGGGGGCACAACGGTGGTCGCGGTTGGTGGTCTTGGCCGCCACGTTGCTGGTGGCCGTGGTTGTCGCTGGAGTTTGGGTGAGACGAGTCCACGAGAACGGAGCGGCCCGGTTGGCGCAGTCGGAGTCGGTCGCGCAGCCGGTTCATGTCAAAGAGTCCGCCAGAGAAGCTCCCGCCGCCACCGCCGCAAAGGTTGCCCTCGAAGAGTCGGCCAGTGAAACGCTCGAGTCCGAAGCCTCTGCCGGTCCCGCACGTCCTGCGCCTTCTGCGACGCCGTCCCAGCCCGTCGCCGTTGCGGTTTTGGAGCCCAGGACGACCGCCGAGCGTCTCGCCCGCACCGCGGCGGCATCAAAGCCGACCCCACCGGCCGCCTCGCAACCCCCAGCCGTTGTCGCCCTGGACGCCGGCGTTCGAACCAGCGAGTCCAAGCCGACCGGTGCAGCTGCCAGCGCAACGCAGCCTTCGGCCGACGAAACGCAACGCGAAAGCTCGGGCTGGCAGCTGACGTTCAACCAGGAAACCCTCCGGACGGCGGACATTGGCCAAGTCGTGGAGGCTCTGGCCACCTCCGGAGACCGCGTGGCGGTGGTCCGGCTGACGGTCGTGGACAAACAACGCGGGCTCGACTCGCTGCAGCTCTTGTTGGCACGCAACTCCATTGCACCGGCGCCGGAACGAACTGCCGGCCCGCCGGCACAAGCCGCTGAGGGCATGGTGGCGGTGTACGTCGAGTCGACCAGCGAGCAGTTGGCGGCGACGCTGCGTCAATTGCAGCACGAAGACTTGTTCCGCGGGTTCGAGGTGGCCGGTCCCATTGAAGTGGCTCAGCTAGACGTTCCGGAGCTGCGTCGTTCGGTCCGACGGCTGGCCAGCGAAGCGAAAGGCGGTGGACGAGCCACGAGGAAAGCTGCCGCGAAGGGGCCGAGCGTCGCGGCGCGTGGCCCGTCGGCTCGTGCCGTTTCCCCCGCGTCGACCAAAGCAGCGGTCGCAGAAGTGGCCAAGCGACAGAAGACGGCGGCACGGGAGTTGAGCGAGTCGAAGGGTCGGCAGCGTGGGGTGTCCAAGCCGCCTCAACCTGAAGCCTTCTCCCTCGCCGAAGCCGCTCCGCCGCAGCCCCCTTCCCCGCTCGGACGGCGTTCCACCGAGCCGTCTGCGCAGGCCAAGCCGTCGGCCGGTGTCGTTTCCGCGTCGCGTCAGGTGGCCATGGTTTTGCCGCCGTCTTTGGCCGAGCAGCTTCGGCGGCTCGGCCTCTCTGGCGAGAAGGGCGTGGCACCGGAGGCTCGTGGCGTCGCGAAGGCCTCGCCCGAACAACCCTTCCGCGTCCGGGCGCGCGTGTGTCGCCCGGGCGGCGAGCCGTTGCGGGTCCTGTTCGTGCTGGTGCCGGTTGAGCCGGAAGGCCAGAACGGCAGCGACTCGTAAGCCGGCCGGCCACGCTCTCCACGCCTCTGCTGGCGGGGGACACTTTTACCCGCTGGTGACGAGCGAGTCGCTCTCGTCCCACACGCCGGTTCGTCGACAACGGCACGTCGCTTCGACCGAACGTTCTCTCGGCCCGGCGCGCGGTTGCCTTTTGCAGTCGACGCGACGTTTTTCCTCCCGAGGCCAGCGTTCTTCCTGCAGTGTGCCTCGTTGCTGTCAGTGGGAAACCTCGTTCGCGTCAACGAGCCACGGCCGCCCGGACCGTCAGCGTGCGTTCGGTTTTTCGTCCGGAGGCCAGTTCGGTGGCCCGGACGGTCCAGCGGCCAGGGACGTCGTTTCGAGCCAGCTCCAGCTTCAGCTTCAGCCGTCCCGAGGCGGCTCCGTAGTAGCCCGTTGGTTCAGCCGGACGGCCCTGCGGGTCCAGCACTTCCAGCCGCACCGGGACGACGGCGTCCAGCGGCTGGCCGTCCGGGTCGACCACACGCAGCTCGACCGGCACGGCCTGTCCTAACAGGGCCTGCCGCGGCACCTCCAGCTCGACCCGGTCAATTCTTTGCGGCGTGACGAGGAACACGCCGCCGGCGCCCGGTCCCAGCGTGACGTCGAAGGCCACGCCGTCCTTTTGCGGCGACGCCGGCACCGGTCGGTGAGCGACCAGGTCGTAGACCGCGGCCCCTGGCTGACGGACCGTCACCGTGCCTTCCAGCGGCAGTCCCTTTTCCATGACTCGGCCGTGGTGACCGACGTAGTCGCCGAAGGTGCGGCGGTCGTTCAGCACGAACACGTAGTCGCTGCGTCCGTACTGTCGGCAGCGAACGACCAGGTCGGGCTGGCTGGAGTCGACGTGTCGCCGGTAGAGCGGGTCGAGCGCTTGGCGCAGTTCGGCCGCCTTGGCTTGCAACGCGGCTTTGTCTTCGTCGGCCTTTCCGGTTCGCTGGTAGCTTTGCATTCGAATGTCGGGCTCAATGGCCGGACACAACGTTTCGTCCGCCACAACAATTCCACCCCGTTGCTGGAACTGCTTCACCGCTCGGACCACCGACTCGGTCAGCACGTCGCAGTAGGGCAACACGAGCACGCGCACGCCTTCTAGGCCGTCGCGTTGAATGGTTTCGTCGTAGAGGATTCGCGGCTGAAGGTGAGCCCACTGCAGAATCAAGTGCACGTCGGCCTCCCAGCGGTTGCTCCACCCCCACGTGCCGCGTCGCGCGAACATTTGCGAGGTGAAACTTTCGAGCACGGCCACGTCGCTGGGCCGGTCCGGCACCTGCAGCAGCGTGGGCCCGAGCGGCCGGACGACCCGCCGAATCAGCTCGCTCAAGACCTGGCGCGTCTTCGGGTTTGTGAACCGGTAGCTGCCGTGCGGAGCGGGAACCAGCGAGCCCCAGCCGTGGTACATGATTCCCGCCACCGGCCGTGAAATCTTCGACCAGAACGCCTCCCGCAAGTGGTCGGGAGCAATGGTAATGAACCGGGCGTCGGGAATTGTTTTTTCCCAGTCCGCTCGGCGAGCTGGGTCGTCCGGCAGTTTGGGGGCGGTCTGTGAGCGGTACCAAATGATTTGGGTCATTTTCATGACCCGCTGTCGGCCGGCCTTTCCGTCGGCCATGGCGAACAGCTCGTCGCACGCCTGACCAATTTTGATTGGGTCCGGGTACGTGTAGGTCCACTGCGAGACGACGTCCACTTCGCCGCCGCTGCCCCAGAGGCTGGGAACGCGGACGGCTGGGTCGAAGAACGTCCACAGGTCGTCGCGGCCGGTGGACTTGAGACCGCGGTGAAGTTGCGAGTGCATTTCGTTCCAGCCGTCGCCGACCTTCCAAAACCAGCGGTAGAAGGTGAGCAGTGGGTCGTTGTCGGGAAGGACGCGGTTGGCCGGGAAATCGGGCAGCCGCGTGTAGTCCACCCCGCGCTTGCTGACCGCTTCAGACGGCACGTCGAAGCCCGCAAAGCGGCGGAAGGCTTCCACGTCGTGCGGGTGAAAGCACAGGTTCGTCGCGTCGCGGACCTCGGTGTCAATCAAAGCTGCCTGCAGGGCGGGAAACCGCCCGAACGTCTGCGCGACGCTGGCGCCGACGTTGTAAGCGAACCGCTGCAGTTCGGGGAAGCGGGCGCAAATGTCCGTCCGCGCGTACGGCTTGCCCTGACGGTCGATTCGCTGGTAGCGGGCCTTTCGGTTCTCGTCTTGCAAGACCCAGCGGCGAGGCGACAAGTTCACCACCGCTCCGACCCCTTCGGCCAAGTACTCGTTCAGCATTTCGACGGCTTCGCGCAGCCGGGACGGGTCGACGGCTTGAGTCGGCTGCCCCGCCTGCCAGACGCGTCCGTAGTCGACCAAAGCGACCAACTGGTGCGTGAACCCGATTTCCTTGACCGTTTGCAAGTCGCCGCGTCCCCACATGACGACCGGCATTTGGAAGGGCTTCGGACGCGGCACCAGCGCAACGGTCAACGACAACTCGGCCGCGACGCGTCGGTCGCCGTTGCGGCCTGTCAGTCGAGCCGTCACGGGGTAGCGGTCCGGTCGCAGGGACGTGTCGACGGGCAGCACGAGCCGTTTGGACCGACCGGGCTCCACCTTCCCCACGTCGACTTCTCTTTGCAGCACGACTTCGCCGGAAAGCGTGAGGCGAGCGTCAGTCAGGGGGGCCGGCGAGTCGTTGACGACGTCGAGCCACAGGCAAGCTTTCGGTTCCATTCGCACAAAGCTGGTGCGGGACAATGACGCCGTCAGCTCCACACGGCCCGCAAAGTACGGCACCACGCCGTTCGAAATGCGGACCTCGTCAATGTACCCCGGAAACCCAGCGTACAGGCTGCCGAAGCGGTCTCCAATGACCAAGTCGTAGGGACCGGGCGCGACCGACCCTCGACCTTCGTGGCGGACTCGCCCGACCGGCCGACCGTTCAAGAAGAAACGGCCCGTTCCGGCTCCGTCGTAAGAAAAAGCGACGTGGTACCAACGGCCCGGCACGAGTTCAAAAGCGTCCGACGCGTACTCGGCCGAGTCCTCGCCGTAGCCCAGGTAGGCCACCAAGCGCCACTTCTGCTGGCCCGCTCGACGCAAGTACAAGCAGTAATCGCTGTTGGCTCGCCGTCCTTTCCTCGGGTAGTGCAGGTACTTCTTGTCGAGCAGGAAAGCGGTTGGCCGTTGGCTGAGTTCCGGTTTGGGTTGAACCCACAGCTCCAGCGTGAAAGGGCCGGCCGGCGTCAGGTCGGGCGAGTTCTTGCAGACGGCTCCTTGAGCGGTGTTCTTGTCCTGGCCGGGACCGAACGATTCCAGACACCCGCCGAACTTCCCTTTCGCAACGAACCGGCTCCGTCCGCGCAGCGTCAACGTGTGTCCGTGGCCCGACGCGTCGACCGTCTCGGCCCCTTGGTCGAAGTGCCACAGCGCGACGACCGTCGGACCGGTCGCACTCGCACCCGTGTAGGGACGCTGCCACGGCAACGGCCGACCTTCCGGCTCAGTCTGGTCCTGTCCCCAGACAGCGGCCGCGCCGAACGCCGACACGAGGAGCAACAGCACCGCCAGCAGCCTGCGTGCGACCGGCGCGCACACGTGGAGCTTCACACTCGACGGTTTCATGAAAAAGCCCTCCCCTGTGGCCAACCTCGTTCCCGTGCGTGGTCGTCTTGAGCTAACCGCCGGTCTGCCGTTCGTGGACCGCGCGGCCAGCTCCCGCCGCGACAACCGTCCGCGTCAGGCAGCCCGCGTCGCCGGCTCTTGCCGCTCACTTTCCGCCGCGCGCCTTCCGCCGGTCACGTCGTCTCGGCGTTCACTTTCCAATGCAGTACAGCTTGTCGGTGGTTCGAATGAAGAGCTGTCCGTGGGCGGCGACAATGGACGAACGCACGACGAACCGGTCGGGGTCGTCCATGGACACCGTCCGCAACAACTGGCCGCTGTTGGCGTCGTAAATGGACACGTCCCCGTCGAAGTTGACAATGTACACTTTGCCGTCGGCGGCCAGCGGCGAGGCCTCGTACTTGGCCCGGCCGGGCGCTGGGCTGGTCCACTTGATTTTGCCCGTGCGTGGTTCGACGCGCGAAAGGGTGCGACGAGCGTCGCTGAGAATGAAAAAGTCTCCGTCGTAGAAGGCTGGCGTGGGGACGTCCGAGGTGAGTTGTCGCGGGTTGCTCACCCAAGCCAGCGCGCTGTCGTCCAGTCGTCCCGTGCCGCCGGCCTTGACCGCGTAAATGGGCGAGCGTTTCGGAGCACACACCAGAATGACGCCGTCGCCGGCCACCGGTGAAGGAACGAGCCGCCAATGGGGAATTCGCTGCGGGTTCCAAGTGCCCCAGCGCCACAGCTCGCGGCCCGTCTCGGGGTCGTGACCCGTAATGTCGTCGCCGCCCACCACCAGCAGTTCGCGACGCCCGCGGTACTCAAATGGAATCGGCGTACTGAACGCCTCACGCGACTCCATGACCGCTTCGCTGGGGCGAATGTGTCGCCAAAGGGTCTTGCCCGTCGCCGGGTCGACGGCCAACAGGTACGACTCATTCGGCCGGTCCGTGAAACCACGACCGTCCACGGCCACGTCTCGCTGCAAGACTTGAACGTACAACTTGCCGGCGTAGAGCGTCGGGCTGCTGCTGAAAGTCCACAAGAACGCGAACTGGCCGTAGTCCTTTTGAATGTTTCGCCGCCACAGCAGCTTGCCGTCCAGGTCGTAACCCAATAGCTCGCCGTTTCCGTAAAAGTAGAACACTCGCTGGCCGTCGGTCACGGGCGAGGGAGCGGCGAAGGTGCTGCGGTAGTCTTTGCGAATGCCTTTGCCGACGTCGTGCTGCCACAGCAGCTTGCCCGTCTTGCGGTCGTAGCAGCAAGCGACCAGCGTGTCCCGCTCGTGGTCGGCGGCCGAAATGAACACGCGGTCCTCCCAAACAATGGGCGTGGCAGCCGAGGCTCCCGGCAACCGGGCCACCCAGACCACGTTCTCGGTTCGACTGAATTGGACGGGCAGGTTCGTCTCGTCCGTCGACCCGTTGAAGAACGGTCCTCGCCACTGCGGCCAGTCGTTGGCCCGAGCGGCCGGAGCCACCGCTGTGAGCGCAAGCAGAACCAAACACACCACGGTCCGTTTTCGCATGTCGAGTCTCTCCTACAAGGACAGCGTTTCCACCAAGCCGCTGCGACCTTTTCCCGTTCGGCCAGTTTCTTTTCATTCAGCCACTGGTCGCGCGACGCTTGAACAGCCTCCGCAAACCGCTTCGTCCGCACACTCGGTTTCGAAGTTGGACCCCATGATGCCGGAAGAAGCGACCGCGGTTCAAGCGTACGTGGCGGTCCGGCTGCGACGGGCGTGAGGGTCCGAACGGCGCGGGTTGTCGGGGACCGGCGGGCTCTTGCGAGAAAAAGGGCCTTGCGACAGGGACGTGCCCGGCTGGAAAACCGTCGAGCGCGGAAATGGCTGCCCCGAGAAGCCGCGCGGCAAGGAAAGAGGCTCGAGCCGGCAGGCCGTCCGCCCTCCAGCGTCTCGACAACGTTCAACCCTTTGGCCGGCCGCGGCTGGCGGTGGCCGAAGGGACGGAGGGGCACAAACACGCGACGGAAAAGCTCTCGGTCACTTCACCACGAAGTTCACCGAGTAGGTGGCGACCTTTTGGCTGAGCTGGTCTTCGACAATGAGCTTGAGCACGTGTGGCCCGAGCGAGCATTTCGGGGGAATGGTCAGCTCGTAGCTGTGGAAGTAGTCTCGTCGGTGGTTGCGGCACAGGTCCTCGGTGGGCGGGAACGTAATTCGTTCGACAAGGTCGCCGTTCTTTCCCGCCTTGTAGAACTCAATGGTCGACTTCAGCACGGTTCGCCACAGGCCGTCCGGTGTCAGTTCGCTCTTGAAGTTTTCGACCTCGGCGTAGAGCAGCACGGGCTGGCCCGGAGTGAACTCGTCGCGGTCGAACCGTTCGTAGTTCCCGTAGCTGACAATTTTGTGGCAGAAGTTGACGTTCCGCAGTTGCAGTCGAGCGTTTTGTTGCAGCCGTTGAATGGCCGTCTTGAGTTGAGCAATGGTTTGAGTCGCTCGGTCGCTGGAGTCCGGAATGCCCTCGCGGTCGAAGTAGTTGGACATGGCCCAGAAGACCTGCTGCCAGAATTCCTGGTCGGCGGCGTCAATGTACGGAATGGCCTCCAGTGCCCGCTCCTGGTGGCCGGCGACGAAGTAGAGCATTCGCAGGTCGACGTGCTTGCGAACAAAGTCCAGCCGCTCGTCCTCCGACGTCCCCGGCCGGGCTTGCCCCACTTGCGACTCGTAGAGCGAAATCAACTGCTGCAACAGTTGGTCGTCGGTGGGAGAAGCTGACGGCTGACCGCTTCCAGCAGTCGGCTCGGTGGCGCGTTTCCGTCCCAGCCCCAACGGCGACTCGGCCAAACTGTGTTGCAGTTCCTGGCCTGCCGACTGCAAAGCTGTCCGCAAGTTGCTCAACTTCGGCAACGGAGCCAGCGGAAAGCCGGAACCGGTAGCGCCCGAACCGGCCGTCGAGCCGGACGAGGCCGTTGGAGCGGCTGAGGCGTTCCGGGCGGACAGGCTGGCGTTCCCGCCGGGGGCTGCGCCAGACGGTGGCAGTCCAACGACGGCTCCGTTGGCTTGAACGCGAGCCGGAACGGACGACGCGGTCGGCCCGGTCGCGACACCCGCTCCAGCCGTCGGCGGTTGTGTAGCCAGCCCAGTTGGGGCGGCTGGTCCGGTCGACGTTCCGGCCGAGCCGGACGGCCACGAGGCGGCTTGCGGCGAGGGCGTTGCTGTCGGAGGAGAGGCAGCGGGGCCGGCCGGAGCCAGAGGGTTGGTCACCGTCCCGCTCGCCCCGACGCGGCTTCCGGCGCCGCGAGGCAACGACGAACTCAGGCCCAACGAGGCCGCGCTGGAGGCGGTCGTCGGTTGCGAGCCGCTCGGAAGCTCGCTCGCCCGCGCCGGGCTGGCCGACTCAAACCCGAGTTGAATGGGGTTGGTCACCCGTTGCGGCTGGTCGGCCCAGACGCTGGCTCCGGCTAAACGCGTTGTCGAGCCGTCGGCCGCCGGCGAACCGACGGCTCCAGCCAAAGGGTGTCGAGCGAGTGCGGCACCGAAGCTGGGCCGCGCAGCCGACCGAGAACCGACGGGCTGACCCGAGGCGTCTGCTTCGGGCGACGCCTCTGCTCTTCCGCTCGTCGTGGCAAAACGGCCGTCTCCGCTCCAAGGGTTGGCGGCTCCGAACGCCCCGGACGACGAAGCGGCCTGTGTGTTTCCCCGGACCCGACGCGGGTCGGGCGCTTGAAGGCGGCCGCGAGGGCTTTGACCGTCCAAGGCAGACAGCAGCGGGTGGCCGGACGGACGTTGAGCCAACTCGCTGGCGACCGTCGACCGTTGGCTAGGCTGACTGGCTGCCGCTGCGGCCGCCGGCGTTTGCCCGTACTCGACGACCTTCCGCTGTCCCATTTGCCGAGCCATTCGCCAGGTTTTCAGAATCGGGTCCACCATGGCCGGGTCGACCGTCTTCAAGTACTCGAACATTTGGCGTTGCTCGGCCTCCGACGCTCCGGCCATTGCCGAACGGACTTTGCTCCAGAGTTGCTGTTCGGGACGGGGAGTTCCGCCGACGCCGGTCGAGCCCGACGTGGAGCCCCCGGACGGGCTCGCTTGGACAACGCTGGTTCCAACCGGCGACGTCCGGTCCGGCCGGCCACCGCCGACGGTCTGTGTGGTCGGACCGCTTGCTGCCCGAACCCGAGACGGACGGAATGGGTTGGTCGGGACGGGGGAGGACTGCTCGGACGGGCGGGCGGGTGAGGCAGCCCCGGCCGTTTGGTCGGCCGCTTTCTTCTTGCCGAAAAACGACAACGGCCACCGCAGACGCTCGGCCAGCGAGCGGGCGAACGACCGGTGTTCCTTTTTCGGTTGAGAGCTTGGCTGGCCGGACGCCTTGTCGTTCGCCCCCAGACGCTCGGCCTGACGAATCAGCCGCATGGCTCCGTCCATGTCGCCCGCCTCGGCCAGTCGGTGAGCCTCGGCCAGAAGCTGCTTGGCCGTCGCGGACTGGTTGGAAGCGGGCTGGTCGGTTCCCGCTGCACTCCAGCTGGCGACAAACAGCACGGCCAGCAGGCCCGCCCAAGAAGCCAAACGCACGACCTGTTTTCCAGCCTGAAACCGTTCCATCGGCTCACCCCGTCAGACGCCCGTCCGTGGGCTGGTGGGAAACGACTGGTTGCCACACATTCGCGGGTGTCGCCCTCGGTCGGCGACGGTTGCCCCGCTTGCGAGAAAGGTGTCGGGAGTTTTCGCGTTTTGAACCGAGCGGAGACTCGACGGGCGTGCGTCGACTGGTCGTCCTGCCCGAAGTGGTTCCCGCCGGAAGGCCACCGGCACGCAACCCCGGTTCCGCGAACAGACCGGCTCGCGCAACGCCGCTCGAGAACGTTCCGCTCAGTCCAAACCCGTTGGTTTTCTTGGGAAGAATGGTTGTCGAGACGGGAGAGAGTTTCTCGCCGGGCCCGTGTTCACACGGGTGCAAGGTGGTCGGAAGGCGAAAGTTAGTACAAAAGACGGCGTCGCGGCAAGAGCAGCTCTGTCTTCGCGAGAGCCGGGGAGCCGGCGAGTGGCCGAGTCACGGAAGTTGGGCTGTCCATGCCTGCGGTCGGCGTGCTAGAATCCGTCGCTCGTCGTCCTCGAATGCTTCCACGCTCCAGTGCGCCGACGACGGGCCCGTCTTGCTCAAGAAGCCGGCGACTCCAAATCACCCCGCAGAATGATTCGTTTTCCTTTGCTCGCAATCTGTGGAAGCCTGTTGTTGGCCGGGTGCGTGACGCCGTACAACACCCGTTTGCCGACGTTGCGTCCGCGTCACCCGGCCGTGGAGCGGCGGTCGTACGAGTACCACGACCCGTTCCCCAACAGCGACTTGGGCCCGGAGACCAATCAACGTCCGTGGGGGTTTGCTCGCCCGCGCACTCAGCCCCGCCAAATGTGGCAGTTGCGTCGGCTCGGGCCGCTACCTCCGGAAGCGACTCCGACGGCCCCGCAGTCCGAGCCGCTCGGCACGGCCTACCCCGAGTCCATTCACGAGTGACGGTTTCTCAGGCGGGACTGCTTGCGACCAGCACCGCTCCGCTCAACTCGCTCGGACCGGACCAGCCAACCGGTTTCTTGGGCCGCTCACCGCGTGCCGCCGCGTGCTTTCACGGCAAGAGCTCCGGTCTGTGCCACTGGGCGTGCTGTCGCGCTCCTGTCGCAAGTCTTGCCCATTCGGTCGCGGCCCTGGACCGCCGTCGCTCTCTCACTGACGGCCCGTCGCCCTTGGGAACGAGTTTTCGGCCAGTTCGTGGTTGGACGGCGAAACGCCCAGCCGGCGCAGAGCGAACTTCAGAATGGCGGCGGCCGCCGGAGCTGCCACGGTGCCACCGAAATGCTCCTTCCCGACCGACGGCTCGTCGACGACCACCAGCACGAGGACTCGCGGGTTTTCGGCAGGAGCTCCGCACACGAAGGAGCACACGTGCAGACGGTCCGAGTAGCGGCCGGTGCGCGGGTCGACCTTTTGGGCGGTTCCCGTCTTTCCGAAGACCGAGTAGCCAGGCAGTCGAGCCAGTCGTCCCGTTCCCCGCACGACCACCTCCGTCAACGGACCGCGCACCAGCCAACGGGCCACCGACTCGGAAATGGTCTGCGAAACCACGTTCGGACCGAACAGCTGGTCGCTCACCTGTGGAGAAATTTGCAGAACGGCGTCGCCTCCGAACCGCTCCGCGTCGTAGGTTCGAATCTGGCCGCGCCGGACGAACGTCGGCCGCGACAACTTTCCGCCGTTGGCCAAGGCGGTGTAAGCCGTAATGACCTGCAGAGCGGTGGCTCCGAATTCTTGCCCCATGGGGACGGAGCCGGTTGAGTAGTCCGTCCATTCGGGCAGCGGCCGCACGTAGCCCGCCGCCTCCTCCGACAGCTCCACCCCGGTGGGCCGTCCGAAGCCGAAGGCCAGCAGAGCGGCGTACAGTCCTTCGTTCGTCAGCCGCTCGCCAATCTTGGCCATTCCAATGTTGCTCGACTTGACCAGAATGTCGGTCACCGACAGCACGCCGTACGGGTGGTGGTCGTGCAGGACTCGGTTGCCCATTCGGTACGCGCCGCTTTCGCAGTCGAAGGTCTCGTCCGGGGCGACCAGTCCCTGGTCCACGGCCCAAGCGACCAGCAGCGGCTTGACCGTCGAGCCAGGTTCGAAGACGGCCGAAAGGGCGTAGTTGAGCCACGCGTCGGGTCGAGCCCTTTCCGGGTGGTTCGGGTCGAACGTCGGCCGGCTGGCCATGGCCAGAATTTCGCCGGTCTGAGGAACCAGCACAATGGCCGCTGCGTGCTTCGGACGCCAACGGTTCATGAGCTCGTCCAGGTGACGTTCGGCAATGACCTGGACCATGACGTCCAGCGTGGTGGCGACCGCGCGGCCCAGCACGGGCGGCTGGACCCAGTCGTTGCGCACGTCAATGACTCGCCCCAGGGCGTCGCGGGCGATTCGGCGACGCCCCGGCCGGCCGCCAATGATTGGATTCAGTGCCTTTTCCAGTCCGCTGCGTGGGTGGCCGTCAATGTCGCGAATGCCAATGACGTGAGCCGCGGTGTGGCCCAGCGGGTAGCGGCGGACGTACTCCCGCCGCACGCCCCACGTGCCCGACGGCAAACGCAGTCGTTCCAGCCTCCGCACTAAGCCAGGCTCGGCCGCCCGTTTCGCCCACAAGAAGTGCTTTTTCCGGTACTGTTGCAGACGCTGCAGAAACCGCCGCTTGTCGAGCTGCAAGGCGGCTGCGAAGCGCACGGCAAAGCGGTCCAGGTCTTTCACCCGGCTGGGGACGACGTAAACGCTTGGCACCGACACGGTCGTGGCCAGTACGACCCGTCCCTCGCGGTCCAGAATGTCGGCCGGTCGAGCGGGAATTTCCTCGTACTTGACCCGTTGGCGCGACGCCTGTCGGGAAAAGTCCGCGTGGCCCAGCCACTGAATTTGGACCAGACGAGCGGCCAGGACG
Organism: uncultured Planctomycetaceae bacterium; assembly: GCA_964428935.1. Classification (GTDB taxonomy): domain Bacteria; phylum Planctomycetota; class Planctomycetia; order Planctomycetales; family Planctomycetaceae; genus JAADHY01. The sequence continues at coordinate 18,919 of CAYSAG010000036.1, forward strand.
GCCCAGAACAACACGACGAAGAAGGTCAGCAGCCGCAGTCGCCACCGAAGGCCAGCCCGCACAGCCGGACGTGCGGCCGAAGCTGCCGCCACCTCGCCCTCTTGCTGCCCTTTCCAGCGGTCCAGCCACATGGGAGTTTGCCTTTTCGGGCCGAGCGTCCCGGGCCGCTCACTGCCGACGCGGCTCGTCCAGCTCCAACCTGCGCAGCAACACGGCGGCGGCCTCCGGCGAATGGACCAGACGGCTCGGCGCGGCCATTTGCTGCGTCTGCAGCCGCAACCGAGCGTACTCCTCCAGCAAGTCGTCCAGTTGGTAGTGCTGCTGACTGATGGCTCGACGCAGTGTCAGGTTCGACTTTTCCAGCGCAATGCCGCCCAACGAAACGGCGACGACCAGTGCCACCGCGCTGACAAACCGAAAGAACATTTCCCCCGACGCCCTTGCCTGGTGGTTTCGTGGGCCGCACAAGAGCAAGAAAGCAACGAGCCGTCGGCCGGGCGAACCGACTGCGCAGTCCGAGTGCGGCCGCCCGAACGCTCTTTCGCACTCATCGGTTCGTCCGCGGCGTTTCGGTCACCCGGACGCCGCGCGCGTCGCGCGGCAGCCGCAGGACCGTCCCAATCTTCAGGTCGTTCGGGTTTTGAAGCTTGTCCCGGTTGAGCTCGAAGATTTGAATCCACCGCGACGCCCGACCCAGGTGCCGCTGGGCAATTTCCGACAGCGTGTCTTCCGGGCCGACCCGGTAAAGCGGCTCGCCGCTCGGTCCCAGGAAGAAACCAGCCGGCTGGCTGGAGGCGGTGCTGGCGGGCGACGAGCGCCCCGTGCTCCGGCCGGTGCGGGAACCCGCTCGCGGCACCAATTCCGGGAACCGACTCTCCAGCACCTGCGGCGGCGGCACCTCAATGGTCATTCCCGGACGCATTCGTCGAGGGTCTGGAATGCGGGACTTGTTGTAGAGCGCGAGGGCCTGGAAGTAGCGAGCCGTTCCGTAGACCTTCTTCGAAATGGTCCAGAACGTGTCGTTCTGTTGGACGACGTACTTCTTCGGCCGCGACGGCCCCAAAGGAGGCTGGAAGTGGCTGGCGTCGAACGGGGAAGAGCCGGAACCCGGCTCGCCCGCCTTCGACCCAACGCCCACCGAAGCCGGCTGGCCCGCGGCGTTCGCCTCTACGCCGGCACCCGAAGCCCCGAAAGGAGAAGCCGACGACGGTAAAGCCGATTCGGCCACGGGTGCCTCCGTGCCTCGACCCGCTCCGCGTCCCGGCGTGCGAACCACGGGGCGGGCCGGCTTCACGGCCGGTTGACCCGCTCCGCCGGTTTCGAACGGTTCGGCCAGTCCCGGCGCCGGAGTTCGGCTGCCGAAGAGCGGCGTCGGTTGCGGCTCGACCGGCGAAGGCCGGGGCGGCAGCGACTCCACGGGCTCGCCCGCCAGTCCCGCGTTGGTCCGCCGACCGGACGAACGCTCGCGCCCCCCTGCCCCCTCGCTCACCGGCTCCGGCGGCAGAAAACCGTCCAATGCACCGAAGTCGTCCGGCTCAACGTCGGGCGAGCTCTTGCCTTTGTGCTGGGCGGAGCCTTTCGTCACGCTCGTGGTGGCGGTGGTGGCTGCTCGAGCTCGCTTGCCGGGAGCGACAGCGGGAGCGAACGGGTCGGAGCTGGTCGCGTCCGACGACGCCCGGCCCGGCCAGCTCGTTGCGCCGAACGGGTCGCTTCCAACCGGAACCGGCTGGCCAGCGGAGCCGCTTTGTCCGGCACGAACTCGGCTCGGCTTCGTCGTTTCGTCCACCGGGCTGAGCTCTTGCCGTCCCGACGCCCCCGGCTGCGCGGAGCCGAACGGGTCCGCTCCGACGGGCCAGCCGTCTGCAGCGGACGGTTGTTCCGGCTCGGCGTCCGGTCCGGCCGTCGCCGGCTTCGAATTGCCCGGCCGGGTCGCCGGGTCGTTCTGCCTGTGTCCCGGCTGGTTCCCGCCGGACCGGGAGGTCCGTGTGGACCGGCCCGCTTTCCCTTTGCCGCCCGCTCGGTGTTTGCCCGGGCCGTTTGCTTTGCGTGCGCGGCCCGTCGATTGGCGACCCGCAGCTCGTTTGTCCTTTTGCCCCGTTCGAGGCGCCAGAGCCACTTGCAACGACGTCGGGTCGCTCGGGCCGGAGCCACTCGTCGCCGCGGAACCAGCCCCGGCGGCGGGTTCGTCCGACGCCCGACTGGCGTCGCCAGCCTGCGCGGACGGAGGCTCCTCCGCAGCGACCAACAGAACCGGGCGGCTGGTCGAAGCGTCTGACGACGCGCCGTCGTCCGACAGGCCACCGTCCGGGGTCTCGCTGTTCGGTTCCACGTCGTTCGCTCCCCCAACGTTCGCCGACTCAACGTTCGGTGAGCCGACCGGTGAGCCGAGACTCGGTGAGCCGACGTGGAGCGGACTGCCTTCCGACGCCGCGGCGCTCGCTGCCGCAGTGGCCGAGACGCCGGTGGCAGCCGGTGAGTCGAACGGTTCCAGCGCGGGAGCGGCCGACCGGCCGGCTGGAGCTTCGGCCGTCGGAGCCGAGCCGCTTTGGTCCGGCGCGGGTGAGAACGCTGCGGCCGGGAAAGACGGCGGACCGGACGTGCCTGTGCGTGGCTCGTCCAAGCCCGGAAGCAACGGTGGAGAGCCGGCGGCTGCGTGCGAGTCGGGTGCTGCTTCGGTGCCGGCCGCTCCGCTCGAGTCGGCCACTGGGCTCGCTCCGTCCGCTGTGGACGCCCCGACGGGCACCAGGCTGGGCGTGGAAGCGTCGTCAGCCGGCTGGGCGTTTCGAGGCGACTCGGCCTGCGCGCCGAGCGGCTCGGCTTTCGCAAACTCAAACTCGCTGCCGTTGGCCGCCGCGTTGCCGCTCCCCGCCGCTTCGGACTGCGGCGACCAAGCCAGCGAGCTCGCCCCGCTCGACGCCGCCGGGCCCGCGTCGGCCGCTTCGCCGCTCGGCGGTTCGGTCTGCTGCAACAAGAAGTCGTCCTCGGCCAGACGCGAGGTGCCCGTCGAGTCGGCCGTTGCCGCGGAACCGGCTGTGAAGCTCGAAGCCGCCGTCGACGCGGACGAGGTGGCCGACTTGTCCGACAAGCTGGTGCTGGCGGCGGGCTGTCCTTCGGTGACGACCGCCGTCGCCGACTGCGCCGGACCTCCACCTTTCCACCTCAGCGAGACGACCACCGCAAAGGCCAGCAGAATCAACGCAATTCCCGCTGCCGCCCACTTCGCCTCACGCGACAGGCTCCTGACCTTCTTGCCAAAGCCCCAGTCGTCCGAAGACTGGTCCGAAGCAACGACCGGTTGGTCCTTCACCTTTTCGTCGCTGCTCTGAGCTTTGCCGATCGACATCGCGGATTTCTCCTTACCTCCGCAAGACTGGCCTGAACGGGTTTTTTCGTCAGCACGTCCCACCGCGCCGCGTCTCGGAAGCAGTTCTTGACCAAGCGGTCTTCCAGCGAGTGGAACGAAATGACGACCAAACGCCCGCCGGGGACCAGTGAGTCGTAAAGGTCGTGCTCCAGGGCCCGTTCCAGCAACGACAGCTCGTCGTTGACTGCAATTCGCAACGCTTGAAAGACCCGTGTGGCCGGGTGCCGCCTGGCCGTCCGAAGGAACTTGGCCGGAATGGCCTCTTCGACAACCGCCGACAGCTCCGCAGCCGTCCGAATCGGACGCTGTCGGCGAACTTCAACGACGCGGCGGGCAATTGGGCCGGCAAAACGCTCTTCGCCGTACTCCCGCAAAATTCGCTCCAGCTCCCGTTCGCTCACCGACTGCAAAAGCTGCCAGGCTGGTTGCCCCTGGCCGGGGTCGAAGCGAAGGTCCAAAGGGCCGTCGGCGTCGAAGCTGAAGCCGCGCGACGGGTCGGCCAGTTGGTCGGACGAAAGCCCGAGGTCGAGCAGAATTCGGTCGACGCCGGCCAATTCGCGCCCGGTCGCCTGCCGAAACTCGTCCAACACCCGAGACAGCTCGCTGTAGCTGGCGTGGAACAGGAAGCAGTTGGCGGCCGGCAGCTCCTGCCGAGCCAGCTCGAGCATGAACGGGTCGCGGTCGAGGCCAATGAGCGTTCCGTCGGGTCCGATTCGTTCGAGAATTCGGCGCGCGTGCCCGCCCGCTCCCACCGTTCCGTCCACGACCACCAACCCGGGACGCAACGCCAGGTAAGTGAGCACCTGGTCGACCAAGACTGGCACGTGTTGAGCGTTCACGAGCCGAACTCGCTGGGCTTGTGCGGGCCACTCAGACACCAATGGACCGGGCGAGCCGAGCATGGGTGCCTTGGGGGAACTGGAGCCAAGCCGGCCGGTTCGCGCTGCCTGTCGCCACCGCGCAGGCCAAACCGTCACCCCCGCGCGACCAGCCTGGCGGCGTCAGAAAAGGAATGCCAAACCAACCTGTCAAAGTGCTCGGAAAGTCGGCGAAATGTACGTCTTTCGGCCAGACGGGGAAAGGTCAAAACCCGCGGCGGGCCGGCGTAGAGGGTTCGTCCGTTTACTTGGGCGTGCGCGGAAGCCGGAGGCCCACGCTCCGTCGTCGCCGCCTGGGAGTTGCGTCTTGTCGCGGAGCTCGCAAGGCACGCCCCGACGGCTTCGAGGAGCGAAAGAGCGAGAAAAACGCGGGCGAGTTCCCGACACGCTTGCTTGCTGCCACCGTTCTCTGCACGGAACGTCCCGGCCGCTTCTGCGGACTTTCCCGAGTGCACGCGGTCGGCCGCTTCGACAGGCGACACCGAAGACGGCTGCCGCTCCGACGCTTGGCCTTGTGACAACCCGGGCGCTCAGCAGCGGCCCTGCAAGACGTCGCCGAGGAATTGAGCCGAGCGGGTCAGGACGGTCGAGGGAATTTCGTGCAGTCCCGGGAAGCGAAGGAACTCCACGCGAGCCCCCGCGGCCGAGAGCAGGTCTCGCAGTCGCAAAGCCAGCTCGAACGGCAGAATCGGGTCGTGCTCCCCGTGGCTCTGCAAAACAGGCACGTCCTTCAGGCGAGAAGCCAGCGCCCGCCAGTGGGGCTCGCACACCAGACTGCCCGACCACAGGCACAGCGCCGCGGGTCGTTCGGCCCAGTGCAACGCGACGTCCACCGAAAGAATGGCCCCTTGGGAAAAACCGCCGAGCACCAACCGAGACGGCTCCAGCGATTCCCGCCGACACAGCTCCTGCGCCAGTTCGGTCAACCGCTGCCGAGCCTCGGCCAGACCGTCGGGCACGCGCCGGCAAAGCTGTTCGTACTCGGCTCGCTGAACGGCCTGCTGCAGCCGTTCCATGTCAATCAGCCACCACGCTCGACCGCCCGGCAGTCCGTAGTCGTCCAGCGGCAAAGGAGCTTCGGGAAAGACGAAGCGAACTCGGTCCGCCAGCGCCGGGTTCCGCTGAACCAACTCGCCGGCCAGCGGAACTAGGTCGTCTCCGGGAGCTCCAAAGCCGTGAGACAGGACCACGGCCAGTTCGACGGTCTGCCTTTCGGACCAGGCCGGCACGACGCGACAGCGCAGGCCGGCCAGCGTGGTGACGTCGCCAAACATTCTTCGCCCTTTCGTTCGTGCGTCCCGAGCTGCCAGGACGGGTTGGTGGTCGAACTGGAGCCGCCAAGAGCGTCAACCAGCGCAGGGGTAAGTCCACTTTCGCCGCGGCCCTCGACGACCAGCGGCCAGACCCGGCGCGGACCCGCGGCCCTTTCCCGTTCCGACGTGAACTCACACACCGTGGGCTCATGGACGGGCCGCGCCGGGAGCGACTGTGTAACGGCTGGCCCTTGGGAAGTCCAGTCTCCGAGCGAACGGCTGAGCTGCGGAAGCTGGTTGCAGGGAAGGGGGCTTCGTGGTTGAATGGTGTCTGTCGGAAAGGGCGAGAAGCGGACGAGTCGGGTTGCTGCAACGCGTTGGGTCCGGGACGCGAGCGTCGCAGCTGGCCGCTTTCGGAGTTGCGCGGTGAAGCCGGCCTGCGGTTCCTACTCTGTCCGGTCCGCCGCAGAAGACAGCGAGGAGGAGCGGGAGCCATGCCGAGGGAACGACTGACGCCGCGCGAGCGTCTGCTCGTCGCGCTCAACCACGAAGAACCGGACCGAGTGCCCATTGACCTGGGCGGGCACCAGACCGGCATCCACCGAATCGCCTACGAACGGCTGCTGCAGCACCTGGGCATTGCCGACGAAGTGACGCTGCTGGACCCGATTCAGCAATTGGCCAAGCCGTGTGAAGAGGTCTTGGAGCGGTTTCACGTCGACACTCGCTACGTCGTCGCCGGCCCTGGCAGCGGGTTCGACGGACGAATCGAGCGGGTCGAGCGGGACGGGAAAGTTTGGTACGAATTGACCGACGAGTTCGGCGTCCGCTGGTCCATGCCGGCCGACTCGCCGCTCTACATGGACATCACTTACCACCCGCTGGCCGACGCCACTTTAGACGACATTCGCCAGTACCCGTTTCCGAACGGCGCGGACCCGGCGCGGTTCGCGGGCTTGCGCGAGAAGGCCCTGCAACTGCGAAACGAAACTCCGTACGCCATTGTGAGCGGAATTTCCGGGGTCGTTTACGAAATCTGCTGGTACATGCGAGGGCTGGAGCAGTGGTTCGTGGACATGAAGACCCAGCCCGAAATCTGCGAAGCCCTGCTCGACGCAACCTTGAACTTCTGGCTGGACTGGTTCCGCGTGTTTCTGGACGAGGTGGGCGACCTGGTCGACGTCATCATGATTGGTGACGACCTGGCCGGGCAGCACGGGCCTTTGTTCAGCCCCGAGTTCTACCGGCGTGTGGTGAAACCCCGACAGAAGCAACTGGTCCAGTACATTCGCTCGCGCACGCTGGCTCGCATTTGGTACCACACGTGCGGGTCCTGCGTTGAGTTCATTCCCGACCTGCTCAACAACGGCATCGACATTCTCAACCCAGTGCAAATCAGCGCCGAGGGAATGGTCCCGGCTGAACTGAAGAACGACTACGGCGACGTGCTGGTCTTCTGGGGCGGGGCCATTGATTCCCAGCACGTGCTGCCGAACGCCTCGCCGGAAGAAGTGCGCGAGCACGTGCGGCGCAACCTGGAAGTTTGGAAACCTGGCGGCGGCTACGTGTTCGCCAACGTGCACAATGTCCAGGCCGACGTGCCGCCGGAAAACATTGTCGCGCTGTACGACGCCGCCTACGAGTTCGGGTTCTACGACTGACCCGCTCGGTCGTCGGAGAAACCAAAAGCAACGCCGGCCCAAGACGGGCCGGCGTGTTTTCTGCGACAGGCTTCACGGACGAGTTGTCGTGTTCCGCAAGCCGGCTCGTTCCGTCCGGCGACGGGCCGCAGTGGAGCTTGCTGCTGGAGGAACGACTCGCAGCCAGAAACCGCCCGGGCGGACCGCTCGCTTTCGACGAGACCGGCGTCGCTCCCAGCGGTTGCAGTTAGTACCCGCCTCCGCCGTGGAAGAGCTTGCTCGTCTGGCCGCTCGAGACCGCCTGTCGGAGTCGGCGGGAACGGCTGTAGACGCCCGAGACGCTGCCAGACGACTCCCGCTCACCCACCGTCTCGTCCACGGCCGTGCTGCGGGCTCCCGCCTTCAGCGTGTACGCCTTCGTTTCGCCCGGCTTGTGCAGCCGTCGTTTCGGCTTGTAACCGATCCACGACAGGAAGTCGTTCAGGTTCACGATTCGCACGCCCTGCCGACGGGCTTCTTGAATCATGGCGTTCAAGTGCTTGCGAATGTTCGCGTACTGGTCTTTCTGTTCCTTGGTCGCCGCGTCATTGATGTTCGGAATCTTGCCAATGACCAGGAACTTGGTTCGCAGGCTCAAGCCCGTCTGGCCCGACTCCTCGTCGAACTCGACGTACTGCTTCGGAAAGGCCGTGTAAAAGATTCGTCGTCCGTCGTCGAGCACTTCGTTGTCGATTTCGCCGCCGACACTGGCAATCAAGTCGTGCAGGTCCTGCCGGTCGCTCACGCCGTCGCCGTCTAGGTCGATGATTCCCACGAACGAGAACACCTCGCTCCGCCCGGGACTCCACAGCGGCGTGTAAATCGGGTCGCCCGGCAGAATCGGACGGTAAATGTCGTCGTCCAGGATTCGGCACACGGCCGAGTGGGCGTCGACCACGTTGATGAC
>CAYSAG010000037.1:0-26373 GCA_964428935.1 uncultured Planctomycetaceae bacterium
GCATGTAGTTGTCGGCGGCGGCCGGAAACTTCTGTTGACGAAACTGCGACTCGGCCAGGTAGAACAACGCGTCCTCGCGGTACGGGTTCGCTCGAGCCGACTTCGGCAGTTCGTCCGTGTGGGTCAACCGCCAAAGCCACGTCTGGCCCTTGTTGACGAACTTTTTCAGTGCTTTCTCGGCCTGAGCGTAGTCGCCCGAGTCGTACAACTGCTTGGCTTTCTCGTACTCGCGTTCCAGCTCGGCTTTGTCGACGCGCTGAGCCTGAAGCGAGTCTTTCTTGTCGCGGGCCGTGAAACGAGCCGCCACGCGTCGCAACGGGCCGCCCATTTGCTCCACGCTGGCTCGCAACGACCGCTCCTCGTCGTCCAGACTGCGGGCGAAAGGCGTCGAGATTTTCGGAAAGCGTTCCGTCAGACGTGTCCAGCCGGTGGTTTGACAACCAACGCCGACGGTCGACAGCCACAACCCTGCCGTCGCCAAAAGAACCACACGCAGACGGCGAGTGACCCCGTTCGCTCGTCGTCGAAGGTCCTCGTGCCAGGCCATTCTGGTCGTCCCTGATTGGTTGCTCGAAAGGCTTCGTGCTAGGCACAGCGACGGCAACCGTCGCTTCAGACCGCTCCACCGCCGGCCTGCCAAGCCGCTCTGTTCAGCACGCAGTCCTGCGTCGTGCCTGCCCGGCCGTCCGGACCGCTGAGCCGACTCGGTCAAGGCCACGTCGTCGCCGTTGCCGCTCACTGCTCGCCAGACGGTTCGACTGACCGCCCACGCGGTGGCGGGGTCTGGCAACGGCGTCGAACGGTGTCGCGTGGTTTGTCCGAAACTTGTCCTGCTCGTGTCAAGGGAAAAGGACGTCCGAGCACACCCGACCGCCTCGCCGCCCCGAGGCCGCCGCCAGCTTTCCGGCCGGCGTCCCCGGTCAAAACTTCAAGTACCTCAACGAGGCCGGCCGCTTGCCCAACGTGCGGCAAATGGTTCCGACGAACGCCTCATGCATCTCCTGCCGCTGCTGCGAGCTGACCTGCAGTCGTTCACGCAGTCGCCGGTCGTCTCGAGCCAGCCGGGTCATGACGGCCAACGTTCCCAAGGAAATGCGGCGTCCGCGGGGCCTTTTCTCGTGACAGGCGTGACACAGCACGCCTCCGGAAAACAACCAGTACGCCGCGTCCCCCGCCCGCTGCACCGCTCCACCGCACTCGAAACACTGGTCGGTTTCCGGGAACAGGCCGCATTCCTGCAGCAAGACCAACTCGAAACGCACGACGGCCAGCCGGGCGTTCTCGCCCGTGCCCAGTCGCTCCAGCGTCTCTACTGCGGCGTCGTACAGGCGGGGGTGTGGGTCGTACTCCTCGGTCAACCCGTGCAGAAGCTCGGCCACGTAGTAACCGCCGTAGTAACCGAACAGGTCGCGCCCGGAAGGGCGGAAAGGACGAAGCAGCCGAGCTTCTGTGAGAAGGTCGAGGGCGGAGGAAGACTTGCGAATGAAGACTACCTGACAGACGGCAAGCAGGTCAAGAGCAGACTCGAACGGGCCGCGCAACCGCCGTCCGCCCTTGGCCAACGCAGAAATCTTGCCAAAGTCTCGTGTGAACAGCGTGACGACGCGACTGGTCTCGCTGAACTCGACCTTCCGAATGACAACAGCCTGAGACTTCTCGGTGGACATTTTCCAGCACAGCCGTTTTCGGTGACGACCCGCCCAGCCGACGCGCGGCGACCTCGTCCGGAAACCCGTTGCACTTCGAACGGCAAGAACGGCCAGTCGGCTTCCCAGCCCACTTCGCTCGCCAGGCTTTTCCGGACGCCGAGGCATGGTACCCGCGCTGCAACGCCTTCGCCAACTCGCCGTCGATTCCCAGCCCGCTCGGCCCGCCTCACCCGCCACTTCCTTGCCATTGCCGCTCCACCTTCGGATACTCACACCGCATCAGCCTGCGGACGGCCGGGCGACGAAGCATTCTTGTACGCCCCGCTCGGCCGGCCGGCTCGGCCCCGAGCGGGCATCTGTCTGCCGTGTGCGTCCGGCCCGGGAGCGGCTTGGTGCCGACTGACGACGTTCCGTTCCAGCCCCAATCCGACCGACGACCGTGAGAGCATGAAACGGCTGATTCCCATTCCCGTCATGCTGGTCACCCTGCTTGGGGTGGGCACAATCGGCTTTCGAATCGTCACGCACGCTTCGTGGATGGAATGCCTGTACCTCTCGGTCATTTTCTTGACCACGGTCGGAGCTCGCGAGCCTACGCCGCTCACACGGCCGGCCATGCTGTTCATCATTCTCTATCTGGTGTGCGGCATGGGCATTTTCACGTACGCGGCGTTCCAGCTGGGGCAGTGGTTTTTCAGCGCGCGGCTGCAGTTGCTCATGGAGAGAAGACGAATGGAGCGAGAGATTCGAGAACTGAAGAACCACTTTGTCGTGTGCGGGTTCGGCCGCATGGGCGAGGTGATTTGCGGGTACTTGGCGGAGCGGGGCAAGCCCTTCGTCGTCATTGACACAGACCAGGCCCGGTTGGAGTCGGTCTGCATTGAGCGAAGTTGGTTGTACATTTGCGGCGACGCCACGGACGACAAAGTCCTGCGTCTGGCGAAGGTCGACCAGGCAAAGGCGCTGGCAGCCGTTTTGCCCACAGACGCCGACAACCTGTACGTCTCGCTGGCCTCGCGCATGCTGAACCCGTCTCTCCAAATCGTCGCCCGAGCGAACGACGAGCGGGCGGTGAGCAAGATGGTCCGCGCAGGAGCCAACCGGGTCATCAGTCCGGTCACCAGCGGAGCCATGAAAATGGCCCGCTTCCTGCTCAACCCACACATCGAAGATTTTCTGGGCATTGCCGACGCCCGCGGCAGCCACCTCGAGCTGGCCGAAGTGGTGGTCGACGAAAAGAATCCGTACGTCGGCAAGAAGCTCAAGGAAACCGACCTGCGCGAGCGAGGAATCATGATCATTGGCATTCGGCGAGCCAACGGCGAACGACTGATCCCACCCAGCGCTTCGGCGAACATTGAGGTGGGAGACTGCTTGCTGGCCTTCGGCAGCGCCGAAGCAATCAACGAAATGGTCAACCAGTCAGAGGAAAGCTGAGCGGGATGGATGTTGCACGGAGCCTGTCCGCCAGCCAGCGCCAGCACGCTCCCGCGCCGAACTGCTTGACTTGTGCCGGTCCGTTGCGAGACAGCAGGCGGCGAGAGCCCGGGCGCGGAAGAACGAGTCGCTCTTCTCACTGTCTTGGTGGAGGGAGCGTGCCGGCTTTCGCTGGCGACCGGTCGATCAACGGCACGCGGGTCCCCCACCCCCTCCGGGCACCTTCTCTCGCGGTGGTGGACAACGGACACGGGGACGGCGTGAGCGTCTCGTTCTCCGGGGCTTGTTTCTGCCGTGGTGGACCGCTTTGCAAAAAAGCGTCGCGCGCCCATCGGAACCGCGATGAGTCCCCGGCTTTGTGAACCTCCTGCCGCTGATGTTCGATTCCGTTCGTTGTTTTCACCTCCCTGTCGAATTGTACATGTCAACCCCCAGCGGGCTGGGCTTTTGAAGCACAAGGGGGTTATTCTTTTTCCACCTTCCGCCCAAGACCCGATCGCCATCACTCGTTGTGTCACAAGTCCCGAAAAGCAGCACAGCCCCCTCTACCAGGGCTACTCGGCCTACTCCGACCTGACCGTTCTGAAGGACGGCAGCGTGGGCATTTTGTGGGAACGAGGGGAGTCGGAGGGCTACCCGTTCGTCACGTTCACTCGGGTGAACCGTTCGTGGGTGGACCAACCGGCCGGAGGAGCGGCCCGGCGGGAGTAGCGTTTTGGGTCGGCGAGCGGCTGCGCAAGAAGAAGCCCCGGCGTGACCGAAGGTCGGGCCGGGGCTGGGTGACGTCCCGGTGAGCGGAGCGTTGGAGCGGCACGCAACCGTGCCAGGGACAGCCAGCGGCCGCTCGAACGCTCGGCTAAACCCGCAGTCGGTTACTTGCCTTCCGCAGGCATCGGGACCAGCCGGTCGACCGGGGTGTCGGTCTCGGGCTGCTCAGAGTTGGAGAGGTTGGTGTCCGTGGCGTTGTCGGAGGTCAGGTCGGAAATCTTGGAGTCGCGCTTTCCGAGCCGCGTGTTCCGCTGCTCCAGAATGGCCTGCGCCGCCGCTTTCACTTCGTCGTCGCTCAAGTAGCGCAGGTCGCTCAGTGCGGTCAGCGGTTGCAGCACACGCGTGGCTCGGTCCACCAGGTTCTCCATCAGAACCACCTCGACCAGGCTGCGTCGCATTCGGTCCAGGGCCGACACCTGCTCCTTCAGCTCCTCGGTCAACTGCGTCAGCAGGTCGAGGGTTTCCAGCGAGTCAGCAATTTGGTGCGTGTTGTCTCGCACTTTCTTTTCCATTTGGAGCAGCGTGTCAAGGTTCTTGGCCGCCGTTTCGGTGTCGAGCTGGTCGTCGGTCAACGCCGTCTCGAGGGCAATCAGTTTCTGAGCCATTTCGTGAGCCTGCGGCAAAGTCTCGCGTTGAGCCAAGACCTGTTCCTTCAACGACGCCAGGCTGGCGGCCGAAGCCCGGGCGGCCTCAATTCCGTCCGCACTGGCTTCCACTTCGTCACGCAGAGCCACCAGTTGGCCGAGGCTGTCGTAAGCGGGGTCCAGTCGCTCGCCAGCCTGCGCCACCGACTGCTCGAACCGGTCAATGCGGTCCAACACCTGCTCCGCTTGGGCCACGTCTTGCGCGTCGGCCAGGACTCGCTCTTTCAGCCCAGTCAGCTCGGCCACGGCCGCCCGAGCCTGCTCGCTCTGTTCGCCGGCCGTTTGGGCTTCGTCCTTCAAAGCGGCCAGCTGCCACAGGCTGTCGTACGCCGACTCAATGTCCCGCACGCTGTCGGCAATCCACTGCTTCAGACGGTTGAACTGGTCGACGGCCGAGTAGGCCTGCTGCACGTCTTCGGCCTCGGCAATCACTTGCGACTTCAACTCAGACAGTTCGCACAACGCCGCTTCGGCCTGCTGCAACTCTTGCTGCTCTTGAGCCAAACGAGCCTGCAGGGAGTCGAGTTGGTCGAGGGAGCGGCGAGCTTCCGGCAGTGAGCTGCTCAACTTGATGGTGCTGTCGAGCGTGGAGGCCACTTCCTGCACGACTCCACCAGCTCGACGGGCGGCCTCCGCTTCTTGCTCCACCGACCGACGGAACTGAGTAATCGACGCCAGAGCCATTTGAGCGTGTGCCAACTGCTGTTGCTGGTCCTGAAGTTGAGCCAACAGCGAGTTGGTCTCGCCCACGGTGCTCTCCAGCTGCGTCAGTTGGTCCACCGTGGCGTGCAGTCGCTGCATTTGCAGCTTCAGCGAGGCAATTTCATTGGTAATCGGTTTCGTGACCAGGTAGTACATGGCCGAAAGGCCAATCGACAACCCAACCAGGAACGTGACCCACAAGGGGACCTGCTCAGTGCTCTGATCCGTTGTCACCGGACGATCAATGTTGTCTGACATGGGCTTGCCACCTTCCCTTTCTCAAGAAGATTCCCAACGGACGACCAAACGTGGTTGCGACTGTCAACTTGGGCGCGAGCGGCTTTCGGTCCAGCTCACGCCCGCCGCGAACCCGCACGCGGAAGGTTGTTGTGTCGAGGAGGTCGCTTCACGCGGTGCCGAACGACACGCGCTCGCGGCGTCCGACCCATTCGCCTGCAAAGCGGAAAGCCATTGTTGAAGCGAAACGACCGTGTGGGCTGTGTCGCGTGGCGGCACGCCGCAAGCCGCTTCGGCCTTCTTTCACGACGTCAGCGCACTGGAAACTAGACGGTGTTTTGCCGTGCCACGGAGGTCGTCGGGTCAACCGAGGTTGCCAACGTGTCGGGCCCGAACGAGCTCCACCTCGTCAGGCTCTGCGCCGTCTTCCGAGTTTCTGAAGACGGCTTTCGCTACTTAGTATCGCCATTTTGACAAAGCGGAATTTCTTCCGTTGCTGGACGGCGTTGCCCATTTGACCCATTCTGTTACGACTTCGCCGAAAATGAGGGGCGTCGACGGCTGAGCCGGTTTTGACACCCGAGCCGGTCGTTTGGCTCGGGCCGGTCGAACCGAACCGCAGACGCAAGTCAGGACCAAATCGAAGCGAACCGGCGGCCCAGCGTGGCCCGAAACGTGTCTGTTCGCCTGCACAGAGGCTTTCGCTCTGTAGGGAGAAGGGCCGGGCCGACGCGTCGCTTCCGGAAGGTCGCAGACGCCGACAACAGGCCGCGCCAGCCAACGACGAGCCGGGTACGGCGGGCTTCAAAGTGGAGACCGACTCGAATGAGCAACCGAAGTACGGCCCAAGCACGTGTGGTCGTTCGCTCGGCCGAACCGAGCGACCTGGAGACCATTGTGGAATTCAACCGACGGCTGGCCGAAGAGACGGAGGGCAAACGGCTCGACTTGGCCGTTCTCCGCGAGGGCGTCCGGGCGGTCCTGACGCAGCCACGCCGCGGACGCTACTTCCTGGCGTGCGTGGACGGTCGGGTCGTCGGCCAAGTCATGCACACGTGGGAGTGGAGCGACTGGCGGTGCGGCGAAATCTGGTGGCTGCAAAGCGTTTACGTCTTGCCCGCGTACCGTCGACAGGGAGTTCTCCGGCAGCTGCTGGAGCACGTGTTTGGTCTGGCCGAGCGGGACCGGCAGGTGGTCGGCGTCCGACTGTACGTCGAACAGTCGAACCAGGTCGCTCAGCTCGCTTACAGCAAGCTCGGGTTTGAGCCAGCCGGGTACGTCGTCCTGGAGCGAATGCTGGCGGAGCGGGTGAGTGGGCCGGACAGCCCGCCGGACGACTAGGCAGGCCGGCACGGGGGGCCTTTCCCGGCGGCGGTTGAGGTCCGCGCGAAGCCGCGGGCCGGAGTCGTTGGACCTGCGGGCGGTTCAGCGCAGTCGTGAGCGGGCCTGAGCTCTCCAGACGGCAATGGCCGACGGCACCCGCCGCGGTGGCTCGGCAACTTTGCCCACTCCGGCCCGAGTGGGCGTTGTGGTCGGCACGTAGCCTCCCAGTTTGTCCGTGCTGCGGGCGAAGGCCGGACCGAGCGGTGCCGGGTCTTCGTCGTAAGCCGCAGCGGCGGTGCCGGCGCGAGCGGCCAAGGCCGGCGGAGTGGTCGAACCGACGCGCGTCCGGCTGGTCGGCGTGGTCGTGCGAGCCGAGCTCCGGGCGGCTCCGGACGAGCCGGCCGACTGCGCGTTGCCGGCCACCGAGCCGAACCGACCGGCGACGGTCGTCGACAGCCCGGGCGCCAGCGAACCGGCGGCTGCCGTCTGGGGAACCGAGTGGGTCCAGGTGGTGGAGGGACCGAGCGTCGAGGCCGTCGACGTCGGAAGGCAGTCGGCCTGAGAGACCAGCGGCCCGCACGGAGCCCACTCGGGAACGAGTCGCGTCACTCGGTAGGGCACCAGCCGCTCGAAGACCTGCTGCTCGTAAACGACCCGCGGCACGCGTCGCGTGACCGGCTTCGAGACCCACACCAGCTCGTAGTGGCCCTCGTCCATCGTCACCGTTTGGTAGACCGTCTTTGGAACCGTTCGGACCACACGCTGCTTCGTGTACTGAATTTGCGACACAGCCCGGAAGCGGACCAGTGGCGGGCACGGCTGTGGAGCGGCACAGGCCACCGGGGCCGGCACGTAGGCCAGCGCGACCGGCCGGCAAACGCCGCACTGGTCGAACAGCCCAAGCGGACCAATGCCCCACGCCAACGACGGCCCGGCCGCCGCAAACGCCGCGAAAACCGAGAAGACTGTGCCAACCACCTGCCGCATGCTTGGACCTCCTGTCTTGTGCCCAAATCGCTCGGGACGAACTTCCTTCGCTCAACGCCGGACAATTCGTCGCCCGGGCTCCACCGTTCGGACTGCTCCACGCGACCCTCGTGCCTGCCGGCTCACGACTCGACCGGCATCCACGCGAGCCGCCTCGCGGCGTGCCCGCCCGCCCGTCACCCGCGGCTGAAAACATTCCCCAGTTTCCTTCTTCGGCAAAACCGGCACGACTGGTTTATTCGGACTTGCGGAGCACGTGGCCGTCGGCTTGCACGCGCGTTGGCGAAATGGGAGCTCCAGAGCGTTCCGGGGGCATTTGACTGCGGCGGCTGGTTGGGTTTTGTCGATTCTAGGGAAAGAACGAATTTGACGGGCGGTTGCAGCTTGCGCCGGTCGGGCCGTGGGTCGGCTCGGCCGGGCGTCGTGGTCAACGCAGTTCGTCCGGCGCGCGGGCAGCCGTGTGTGCGCGGCGGTCGGACTGTCCCTTTCCGCCGCCGGTGGCCGTTTACCGCGCAGACTGAACGCCGCTTCCGGTGGAACGCCACCGACCGTCCAACCTCGCCAGACAGCCGACACGCCAGGGCCACTGGCCGCTGCTCGTGCCGGGTTGTGTGGTCCGCAGGGCCGCGCGAAGCGACCGACCCTGGCGTGCAGCGGCTCTCGCCCAGTGTTTTTCGCTCTCGCCGACACGCCTTTTTCGAGGAAAACCAATGAGCAGCCCGTCTCGTCCGTCGGTGCCCGTCGTGGGCCTGTTTCGTTCTCCCGTGACGCTGGGCCTGCTGGCCGCGGCCGTCTTCTACCGCTTGCTGGACCTGTGGCCGTGGCACCGCGAGCTGGCCGTCCGCTACTTTTGCGGGCACCCGCTGGAGTACGCCACGACGGTGCTGTTTTTCGTCGGGCTGGCCTCGCTCGTTCTCAAGACGCTGCGGTTGCGGCGCGAGCGACGAGCGTTGGGACTGTTGGACCCGGCCGAGTCCGTCGTGTTGCAAGCGGGTGGTCCGGTGGAGCGGGCGGAGCGGCTGAAGAGTTTGGTGGAGGAACGGGGCGAGCCCGTTCGCTCGTCGCTGCTGGGACGCCGCGTCCTCGACGTCTGCGACTTCGTCCTCGGTCGAAACGCCGCGGACGGCCTGGAAGAGCACCTGAAGTACCTGGGCGAGCTGGCGGCCGAGCACAGCCACCGCAGCTACGCCCTGGTGCGAACCATTACCTGGGCCGTCCCAATTCTCGGGTTCTTGGGCACAGTCGTCGGAATTACGTTGGCCATTGCCAAGGTCACGCCCGAGCAGCTCGACACGTCGCTCAACCAAGTCACGGCCGGGCTGGCTGTGGCGTTCGACACCACGGCTTTGGCCTTGGCCCTTTCGCTGCTGCTGGTGTTTGCGTCGTTTGTGGTCGAGCGGGGCGAGCAGAAGCTGCTGGCCGACGTCGAGGACTTCGCCCTCCGCCGGCTGCTCAGCCTGTTTCCTCCGGAGCCGCCGACCGTCGGCCGGCAGTTGTTGGACGCCGAACGCCGAGCCGCCGAAACGCTGTTGGCCGGCACCCAACGACTGCTCGAAAAGCAGACCCGGGCCTGGACCGACGGCCTGGAACAGCTTCGACAACGTTGGCTCCAAGACGCCGACTCCCAGCGCGAACGCTTGCAGAACGAGCTGGTCCAGGGCTTCGCTCAGCAGGTCGGTCAGCTGGCCGCTTCGCTTTCTGAGCTGCAGCGGCAGACGGCCGAAGCGGCCGAGCGCACCCAGCGGGAGCTCAAGCAGTCGCTCGACCAGTGGCAGGCGGAGCTGCGTCAAAGCGGCCAGTGGCTGCAGCAGCTCGACGCTCGACTGACCCAGCAGGCCGAGCGACTGCTCGCACTGACCGAACAGACCGGCCAATTGGCTCAGTTGCAGGAAACGCTCGACCGCAACCTGCAGTCGGTGCGCGCGGCCGAACTGCTGGAGCAGACGTTGCACAGCCTGACGGCGGCCGTTCACTTGTTGACCGCGCGGTCGCAGACCGCCGCAGGTGCCGCTCCGGCCCGACAGCCGACGGTTGTCGCTCCCGAGCCGAGCGGTCACGAGAGCGTTGTCGGCGCCGGTCCGGTGGCGTCCCTGCCGAGCTGCCCGAGCAAGGACACGGAAAGTCGGGCGGCTTGAGAGGCGAAGGCTCCTGCCGCGGCAAGGCGAGACGAGCCCAGCCGCCCGCACGGCCGACCCGCGTCAGACTCGGCTGGCACCGCCGTCAAAAGCGGGTTGCCGCTCCGACGCTGACCAGCCGGCTTGTCGCAAACCACAAGACCAATGGCCAGACAGCTCCGCCAAAACAACTCGACGCCGGTCAGCCTGTTTCCGTTTCTGGCGGTGCTGGTCTGCGCAATGGGTGCGTTGATTCTGCTGCTGGTCGTGTTGACGCGGCGCGTGCGCACGGAGGCGGTGCTGCGAGCGCTGGGCCAACAACAGGTTGCCGAAAGCGTCTCGGACACCGCGGACGTGGCCCGTGAGTCGCGGCCGACGGAGCCGGCCGCGGCTGGCTCGGAAGCCGTGGGCGGTTCCGGCACAACCGACCGTTCGGAAGCCACGGGCGAGGGGACAGGAGCCACCGTCGGCTCGGAGCCGGCTGCTCGGCCAGAAGAGGCCGTCGCAGAAACGGCCGAGCCAGAAACCACTGGGTCGGAAGCGGCCGGGTCGGACGGCGTCGAGTCACAGCTCGTCGCCCGGTCGGAAGCCGCTGCCGCCCGGGGGGCCGAAACTGCCGCTCCGCAGGCCGCCGCCGGTTCGGAAGCTGCTGCAGGGTCGGAAGCCTCGGCCGGCGCGGAAAACGCGGAGCGTCTGGCAGACACGGACACGTCGGCAAGCTCGCCCGTCCGCTCGCTCGCACCCGAGCGGTCGCTCCCGCGCTCGCGTCAGCAGGCGGGACCGCGCGAGGAGCTGACGGAGCGTCGAGGTGGGAAGCTCGAACAGGCGGAGCAACTCCGCCGGCAGTGGCAGCAGCAAGCTCAGGCCGCTGCCGAGCGGTTGGCCGCCCTGCGCGAAGAGCTGGCTGGCGTCCAGGCGGCTCAACGAGAACTCGAGCGGCGTCTGGTGGAGCTTCGTCGCCAGCGACAGCAGCGGTCCGACCAGCTGCAGGACTGGCTGGCCGCCGCTCGCGAAAACCAGTCGCAGGCCGACCGGCTGGAGGCGGAGAAGCGTCGCCTGGCCGCTCGAATTGAGCAGCTTCACCGGCAGGTGGCCGAAGCCCGACGCCGACTGCAGCAGGCCAGCAGCAAGTACGCCGTCGTGGCCTACTCGGGCACGTCCGGCACAACCCGCCGGCCAATCCTCATTGAGTGCGTCGGGGACGAACTGCGTTTTCTGCCGGAAGGCGTGACGGTCTCGCGGCGTCAGCTGGACGGCTTCACGCTGAAGTACAACCCGTTGCTCGCTGGAACCAAAGCCCTGGTCGACTTCTGGACGGCCTGGGACCGCGTCAACTCGCCGGACGCGGACGAGCCGGAGCCGTACGTCTTGCTGCTGGTGCGGCCCAGCGGAGCCTTTTTGTTTTACGTGGCTCGGGCCATTGTCGAGCAGGCCGGAGTGCCGAGCGGCTACGAGTTGCTGGAAGAGGACTGGGAGCTGGAACTGCCCGAGCCGAACCCGCAAGCGGTGGAGGTGTGCCGGCAGGCCGTCCAAAAGGTTTTGGCGGAACGGGAGCGGCTGCTGCGGTTCCTGGCCGAGACCGACCCCTTGGGCCGGAAGCGGCTGAATTTGTACGAGGAACCGGACCGGCTAGAGCCACCCAGGCGGGGCGTCCCAGACCGAGCGGGCGGACGTTCGAGCGGTGTCCGGAAGGGAGCAGACCGGACGTCGGGCGGCGGCACCGGCACGGCAGCCCGCGTCGCGAGGGTTCGGTCCGGCCGCGCGGGCCGTTTGGACGGCTTGGCCGCCGGGACCGGCGACGGCTTGCCGAGCGACAGGCTTCGCGGGGTTTCGAGCGCCCGCGTGACTGCCGGGGGGAGTCGAACGGCCGACGGAACGGCAACGGCCAGCGGAAGACCGACGGGCGGCGCAACGGCGGCGGTCGGTCGACCGGCAACGGTCGGCACACTGGCAGCCGCCGACGGAACAGCGACGGTTGGTGAAACGGCAAGGGCCGGGGCGGGCGTGACGTCCGGCCGGGTGTCGAGGACCGGCGAGCCGTTGGCGTTCGACGGCGTCTCGAGCGGCTCGGGAGCCGGTCGGCCGAGCGAAACACGGTGGCCGCGGCTGGTCTCCGCGCCAGCCTCGTCGGCGCAGCTAGACGAACCACCGCCGCCCTTGTGGACGTCCAACGGGGGCGCTCGGACCGACGTCCTGTCGTCGTCCGGCTTCGGCGGCAAGCTGGCTGCGCCGGAGGAAGCTCTGCTCGCCGGCCAGGCGGTCGGCAACGGTTGGCTGACCGAAAGGGAGCTCCAAGCCGAGACCGGCAGCGAGCCGGCTCCAACTGGGCTGGCTTGGGGTTTGGGCACTCAAAGTGCGTTGGGCCGGTCGGGCTCGCAGTCCGTGTCCGGCCGGAGTGGGCAGCCGCAGCAACTGCAGGTGCCGGTGAGGCTGGGGCGAACCAGCGAGCGGAACGAGTGGGCCAGCTCGGCCGGCTCGCCCGTCAACTGGCTGCCGCCGAAGACCGGCGGACTGATTGGCCTGGAACGGCGGTTGGTGTGCGAGCTACACCGCGGCTGGCTTCGCGTCCGGGGCGGGCCGACGGTTCGGGTCGGCGACGACGTGGCCAACTCGCGGCTGCGGCAGTTGGTCGCGCAAGCGTTCCAACAAGCGACCCGCGCTTGGGGACCGGCGCCGAAGGGGTTTTACTGGGTGCCGGTCGTCGAGCTGGTCGTCTACCCCGGCGGACTGGTGACGCAGACCCGGCTGGAGAAGTGGCTGCAGGAGCAAGACGTGCGAACGGTCAGCCGACTGGCTTTGGAAGAGCCGTAAGCAGGAGAAGCAGGGAGCCAACGAATGCCGCGACGCCAGCCAGACAACCAGCCGGCCTTCGGTTCCGACTCGTTCCTGGACATTGTCGCCAACGCCGTCGGCATTCTAATCATTCTGATTGTCTTGGCCGGTTTGCGAGCCAGTCGGGTTTCGGTCGACGGCTTGCCGAGCGAGGTGCTGACGCGTTTGCTGTCGGGGCGAGTCACGGCAACGGAAGACGAGCGGCCGGCGAGCGAAACGAACGTCGCGGTTACGGAGTCCGTCGGGGCCGTCGAGCCGGAAGTGAGCTCGCGTGACGGAGGAGCAACCGCGGGAAAGACGGACACGGCGTCGAGTCGGCCGGAAGCGGCGCCGGGTCAGCGAGCGGCCCCTCCGGAGGAACCGCAAGTCGCGTCGAGCGAAACGGCTTTGGTGTCGGAAGCCAGTCCGACCGAGCCGGGTGGCGAGTCGGGTGGGCAGCGGGCGGCGTCCGGGGAGCAGCCGGTCGAGCCGCCGGAGCCCTCAAGGCCGGAGAAGCTCGAGCCGCCGACGGAGTTGGCTCCGCCGGCGTCGTTGGTCCGTCAGGTTGAGACGCTCACGCGTCAGCTCGAGTCGTTGCAGAAACGGTTGAGCGACTGGACGGGCCGGCGTGACGAGCTGCAGCGGGCGGCCGCCGAGCTCACCGACCAGCTCGCTCAGCTCGACCGCCAACTGCAGCAGGCCGAACAGGAAGCCAAGGCGTCTGGCCGGCGTCTGGCCCGTGTGTCGGTGGACGTGGAGCGGCTCCGGCAGCGGGTGGCCGAGCTGGAGGAGCAACTGCGACGGCTCGAGCAGGCTCCCCGGCCGGTGCAGAAAATCGAACACCGCGTCACCCCGGTCAGCCACGAAGTGGACGGGCCGGAAATTCACTTTCGCCTGGCCGGAGGCCGGGTGTCGGTCGTACCGCTGGACGAGCTGCTCGAGCTGGTGAAGGAAGACATTGAGCGGCGGCGAAGCTGGCTGCTGCGTTTCCGCAAGCACGAGGGACGCGTCGGCCCGGTCGACGGTTACGTCTTGACTTACCTGGTGGAACGGACGCCGGTTTCGACGCTGGAGCAGCTTCAGACGGGGCGGCGAATTGTGCGGGTGTCGGTGACGCGGTGGGAGCTGCAACCGACGGACGAGGTCGTGGAAGAGGACGCCCAGACGGCTCTCCGGCCGGGCTCGCGGTTCTGGACCGTCCTGCTGTTGGCTCCGTCGGACGCCACGCTGACCTTCTGGGTTTACCCGGACAGCTTCGGGTTGTTTCGGAAGCTGCAGCGAGCGGCTCAGGAGCACGGCTTCACCGTGGCCGCTCGCCCGCTGCCCTTCGGCGTCCCCATTGCCGGTTCGCCCTTCGGAACCCGCTCGCTGGGCCAGTAGCGGGCGACAGCCGGAAGGAACGCACCGCTGCTCGGTGCGAAGAGCTTGAGCGACGACGCGGCCGTCCGGCGCGACGACGCGACTGGCCAGCGTGCGGGTTCGTGTTGGGCGTTCGTCCGTCAGACCGTCCACGTGGCCAGCGGCAGGACCTTCCACAGCAGGACGGCGACGGGTCCGGCCAGCAGAACGCTGTCGACCAAGTCCAGCAGGCCGCCGAGGCCGGGCAGCAGCGGCGCCGAGTCTTTTTCGCCGGCGTCCCGTTTCAGAAGCGACTCGCACAAGTCGCCGACCAGGCCGACGACCGCCAGCACGGCTCCGTACACCGCCGCCCAGTGCCACGGCACGGGAGGCCAGGTTGGGTCGAAGGCCGGCGGCGCCCACCGGAGCCACGCCACGGCTCCCCCCACGCCGAAGACGACCGCTCCCACCGCTCCAGCCCACGTCTTTCCCGGGCTCAGTTGGGGAGCCAGTTTGCGGCGTCCGAACAGCTTGCCGAACGTGTAGGCTCCCGTGTCGCCCATTTTCACCGCCACCACCAGCGAAACCAGGACCAAGTACCCAGCCTGCGTTCCGAACATCCAACGCAGTTGCACGGTGACGGCCAAGAGCACGCCCGCGTAAACCACGACGAACAGCTCACCGGCCAACCGAGCGACGTTTGGCTGCCCGGGGCGGAACGTCGCCACAGCTCTGGCCAACAGAATGACCGACACCGACGTGAACGCCACCAGGACGGCCGCCAACGCTTGTGGCCAGTCGGGCTGGAGGCGAATTTGCGGGTAGCGCCACCCGCTGGCGACGACGGCGGCAGTGGCCAGGACCGGCCAGACCGTCGAGACCTCCAGACCGCTGGCTCGCAGAAGAGCCGACGTTTCCCAGGCCGCTCGAGCTCCCACCGCCAAACACAACACCAACAAGACCGGCGCTGCGGCACCGGCCCGGTGGTCCACCCAAAACAGCAGGACCAGCAGCGGAATCAAAACGGCCGAGACCAGCAAGCGAGCTCGCAGCATGAACGTGGGCTCCCGCTCCGTGGCGTGCTTTCGCAGAAACCGGCCGACGCGGGCAGGTCGTGCCGACTGGGTTGGTTCGGTTTCGGCCCGTGAGCGGCTTCCGTCGTCGACCGGGGACGGGGAGGGCAGCGGCTCCGGTTGCTCTTTCCTCCGTGACGGCTCGGCGGGCAGTCCGGCTCAGTCTGTCGACGGCCCGGAGCTCAGGACGTCGCTCAGCCCGCCAAAGCGTCGTTCGCGCGAGGCGTAGTCGCGGAAAGCTTCCAACAGGTCGTCGCGGCCGAACTCCGGCCAACACTTCTGCGTCACCCAAATTTCGGCGTAGCTAATCTGCCAGAGCAGGAAGTTGCTGACCCGCATTTCGCCGGCCGTGCGAATGAGCAGGTCGGGGTCGGGCATGCCGCGTGTGTAAAGGTGGTCGGAGACGACCTGCTCGTCAATTTGCTCCAGGTTCAGTCGGCCGTCTTTCACCTTGGAAGCAATGGCCCGCACGGCGTCGACAATTTCATTCCGCCCGCCGTAGTTGACCGCCAAGCACACGTGCATGCCCGTGTTGTTTTCGCACAGCTTGGCCGTCTTGTCGATTTCCCGACAGACGCTCTCGCCCAGCCCCTCGCGTCGACCAATAATCGAGAACCGCAGGTTCTGCTCTAGCAGTTCCGTCCGTTCTTCAATGACGTACTGTTCCAGCAAGTGCAACAGCGCCTGCAGCTCTTCTTGGGGTCGCTTCCAGTTCTCGCTGCTCAACGCGTACAGCGTCAGGTGCTCGACCCCGACCTCCGCACACGTTTCGACGGCCATTCGGACCGTGCGAACTCCGCGGCGGTGTCCTTCAATGCGCGGCAGTCCACGAGCTCGAGCCCAGCGGCCGTTGCCGTCCATGATCATGGCCACGTGCCGCGGAATCCGCTCGGGCGGCACGTCCAGCAGCTTCTGCTGTTGTCTGGCCTCAGCCGGTGTTTTCGCCACCGAATGCTCTCCACCAGTGGGCAGTGCGAAGGACGCCGTCTGGAAACCGCTCGACCGTCCGACTCAGCCCGACCCGACTCCGTCGCCGCCGCGGCTTGGCCGGAGCAACAGACCGAGTGCCGTCGGCCGGCCACTGCGGTGCCGTCCTTTCTGCCGCCGGTTTTCAAACGCGACAAGCCCACTCCGCCGCCAGTCGTGACTGCGGCAGCCAGTCGGCAGTCGCAGGCTCAGCGAAATCTCGCCGACCCGCTCCCTGGCCACAAGGAAAGCCCAAACCCACTGTCACTGGAGCTGAAATTCGCACTCGGCCTGCTCCGCCTCTTCTTGGTTGTCGTTCAGGTAAATGGTGTGTTCTTCGTACGGCGGCGTTTGCCGTGGGTTCGAA
Source organism: uncultured Planctomycetaceae bacterium (assembly GCA_964428935.1). GTDB lineage: Bacteria > Planctomycetota > Planctomycetia > Planctomycetales > Planctomycetaceae > JAADHY01. The sequence goes on from CAYSAG010000037.1 coordinate 16,417, forward strand.
ATGCCCAGCCGCACCCGCTCGCTCGTCACCTCCAAAACCGTGACAACAATGTCTCGATCAATGACAATGGACTGATTCACCTCGCGGGTGATGGTAATCATTGCTGACCGCCTCGTCGAAAAGACTACGCGTGACAAAGGAGAACTCTGGCCGCTCGACCCAACGGCTGGTGAACCCCTCGCGGTTGCGGCCGCTGTTGTTCGGGCTTCAAAAACGGCGGCCATTTTGACGTCAGCAGGAACCGTTAGCAAGTCGACTTTTTTCACGTGCGGGAGCCGCTACGCCTGCAGACCAGAAGTGCGGTCGATGGGACGGGTGGAGCGGCTGGCGTTGGTCGAAGGCTGGCGGGCCGGAGGCCCTTGTCCGCTCCGGCCGGTCCTGACAAGAACGTCGTGCGGTACTCGAGCGGCTCGGCCTCGGACCGTGCTGCGGCGCCGTGACCGCTGTGGACCACCGGTGGCGACGGGTGCGGACAGTCGATCCAGTGCACCAGCAAGCCCATGAAAAAAGCGTTCCTTTTGGCCAACGTGGTTTTCGTGTTCGCGTTGGCCGGACTTTTCTGGTTCGGACTGCAAGCGTTTCACGAGCTGGGCCATGTGTTAGCCGCGTGGGCCACGGGCGGGCACGTGCGACAAGTCGTCTTGCACCCTTTGACGGTCTCACGCACCGACGTGCTGCCCAACCCAAGGCCGCTCGTGGTGCTTTGGGCCGGCCCGTTGTTGGGAGCGGTCCTGCCAACGGTGTTGTGGGGACTGTGGCGAGTGGTCCGAGCGCCGGCCGAGGACCTGGTGCGTCTGTTCGCGGCCGTGTGTTGGGTGGCGGCCGGCGCGTACGTGTGCGGCGGAGCGGTCGCTTGGGCCGGAGACGCCGGCGACCTGCTGCGGCTCGGCTGCTCCCGCTGGACCCTGCTGGCCGTCGGCGCCGTTCAGACGGCCGTCGGGTTGGCCTTGTGGCACACGTTGGGGACCGGCTTCGGATTGGCTGACCGTTGGAACGGGTCGTGGAGCCAGTCGCTTGGTGCGCTGACGGCTTTGCTCGCCGTGGTCGCCGTGCTGCTGGCGGTCAACGCACGCAGCGGCCCAGAGGCGGACCCCGCACAAAGACCCCCGGCTCCCGCTTCTTCAAGCCAAGCCGCGCAGGAACACACCGACTAGGTACGCGGCCGTCGCGGCCACCCCTCCGACTAGCAGCGTCTCCAACCCGGACAAGAGCCAGTTTTTCTCGGTGACCTTCGTCTTGAGCGCGCCCAGGATGAAAAGAATGACGGCCGTCGAGCCGCAAGCGGTGGCAAACGTGTTGAACTGGAACGGCAACACACGCGCCAGCACGTAGGCAATCAGAGGGACGAACCCGAAACCGGCAAAGGACAAGAACGTCACCACCGCGTTCATCAAAGGAGACTCCTCCGACGCCACAATGCCCAGCTCCTCGGTCATCATGATGTCGACCCAAGCTTCCTTGTGCCGGCTAATGATGTCGACGACCGTCTGGGCGTCTTCCAGGGTCATGCCCTTGTCCACGTAGACCTCAATCAGCTCGGTCTTTTCTCCTTCCGGGAAGTGCTCGACCTCCCACATTTCGCGTTTCCGTTCGGCCTGCTGGTACTCCAGCTCCGACTTCGTGCTCAAGTAGTCGCCGATGGCCATGGACAGACCGTCGGCCAACAAGTTGGCGAAGCCAAGAATGAGCACCACACCGCTGCTCAGCTGGGCCCCGGCCACACCAGCCACCACGGCGAAAGTCGTAATGATGCCGTCCAGACCGCCGTAAACGGCGCTCTTGATGTACTGGCCGTGAGCCTGCTGGTGTTCTTCCGGGGCCGTCTTGCGGTGAGCTTCAATGCTTGCTTGCACGTCGCCGCGCTTGTAGGCTTCACGAGCCTTCTGGAGGTCACGACTGGGAGCCATGGGACCCTTACTCCAGCAAACTTTTTGCCCGGCAAACTCTTGACCCGGCCGCTTCGGTTCGGACACGCCGGACAAACCCCGAGCGGCCGACCGACCGCTTGCGTGTGGCCGGGGCAGTCCCGCAGTCCGTCTGCCGTTTGCCGGGACTTGTGGAAAAGGAACGACCGTCTCGACCGCTCGAACGCGGAACGGTCCGAAGTCTTACCGCCTTGTCGGCGTCACATCAAGTGTGAGTCTGTCAGACGCGGCCGGCGAGCCGCTGTTCGGTGTGGCGGCGTCGAGGCACCGAAGAAGAGACGCGACCAAGGGACCGTCGGTCGAACGGCGGTGCGGCGGGAAAACAGACTTGTTCGCCACACCGTGCGGCTCGGGCGAACTCTGTCTTGCCGCGCACGCCGCGAGCCGGCGAAGCTGCTGGGAGTGCGGACGAGTTGTCCGCCGAAAGGGCGAGCCGCAGTCGAACGAAAGAGCGAGCCGCGTCAGCGGGCTGACGACGGGTCAACGGGGAGGACGAGCCATGAAAGCGGCGGTGCTGCACGGGGTGGGTCAGCCGTTGCGTGTGGAGGAACGGGCCGAGCCGCGGCCCGGTCCGGGCGAGGTGGTGGTCGCCCTGAAGGCGGCCGCGCTGAACCGCCGAGACTACTGGATTACTCAAGGCCTTTACCCCGGCATTCGGTGTCCGGTCGTTTTGGGTTCGGACGGTGCCGGAGTGGTGCACGAGCTGGGGCCGAACGTGGCCGGTCAGTGGAAAGGACGCGAGGTCCTGATTTACCCCGGCTGGAATTGGGGGCCGGACAATCGAGTGCAGGGCCCCGACCTGCAGGTTCTGGGCATGCCAGAGGACGGGACGTTCGCCGAGCTGGTCCGGGTGCGGGCCGAGCAGCTTTACCCGAAGCCCGACTTCTTGAGTTGGGAGGAGGCGGCGGCGTGGCCGTTGGCTGGAGTGACAGCGTACCGTGCGGTCGTCGTTCAGGCAGCCGTGCGTTCCGGACAGCGGGTCTTGGTGACGGGGACCGGCGGGGTGGCGACGGCCGCCGTGCAACTTGCCCGAGCGTGCGGGGCGACGGTGTTGGTGACCTCGTCGTCGGAAAGGAAACTGGCTGCGGTCCGGCAGCTCGGCGCCGAAGCCGGCTACCTCTACACCGACCCGGACTGGTCGAAGCGTTTGAAGGCGGAGCAGGGACCGGTGGACGTAGCCATTGACGGAGCGGGCGGAGAGCTCTTCAACCGGCTCCTTGAGCTGGCCGCTCCCGGCGGGACCATTGTCAGCTACGGGGCCACGGCCGGACGTCCGCCCGACGTGGACCTGTACCGGGTCTTCTGGAAACAGCTCCGTCTGCAGGGCTCCACGTTCGGCTCACCCGACGACTTCCGGCAAATGATGCGGCTGGTCGAGCAGCGACGAATGCGACCGGCCGTCGACCGCGTCTTTCCACTGAGTCAGGTCAACCAGGCGCTGGCTCGAATGCGCGACGGCCAGCACGTCGGCAAGATTGTGCTGCGCATTGGCTGACCGGCGCAGCCACGTCGGCTCCAACACCTCGAAGCGCGACGACTGAACGCCGGCGACGACCGAGCGGAGAACCTTCTACCGTTCCTCCGCGTAGCTGAACGGGAACGGGTCGGGACGCAGAACGAACGGAAAGACTCGAATCGGTTTGCCCACGGGCAGGTCTTCGCGGTAGGTCAGTTGAGCGGCTCGGTCGGCGGCGAACTGCAGGTAGGTCAGGTCGAGCCCGCAGAAGTGTTCCCGCTCCACCTCGGCCGCCACGTCGGCGAACACCTCGCCGGCCGAAGCGGCGTGCCGTCGGACTCCGTGAATACTCTTCTCGCGCACTTTCAGCCCGGCCGCCGCGAGCTTGACCAGACCTTTCAGGAAGCGGCCGACAATGGTGTCCGGCCCGGAAGCCCGCCACAGCCGGTCCCATTCGTCGTGAGCTTCCCAGTAGTAGCCGAAGTTGAAGTAATCCAGTCCGAGCAGGTAACTGCGGTTTTCGGCCCAAGTTTCCGCGGTCAGCGGCTGCGGAACGCGATTTTTGCGTCCGTAGCTGTGACCCTTGGGGTGACGGGTGGGATGCGGCGTCTCGGTTCCCGGAATGTACGTGTACGGTGGCAACTTCACCGGCGGCAACAGTCTGGGAACTTCATTGATCATCTTCGACATTGCGACAGCTTCTCCCCTCAAACAGCCTTGCCAGCACCCACTTCCGCAGAAAAACTCTTCAGACTCGGTCAGGCTGCCGAACAGTCAAGCTGCAGAAAACCGTTTCCGCTCAGACGTCCCGGTGCTCCGCCGTCACACGGGCCAAACCACCGGCCGACGCCACCGAGTCGCGGCTTTCGACATGCACGGTCGGGGCCTTCGAACGTGGGGGTCGTGGTCGGAGCGGCTTCCCGCTGTCGAACCACCGCAACCACTCCCCGCTGCCCGTGCGGCCGCCTTCCGCGACCACTCGGGCTTTTGGAGCATCGGCCTTGCAGTTCGCTCTTTCGAGCCGGCAACGTCCGCCCGCGACGCCCTTCCAGACACCGGGGCCAAACGGCACAAGAGCTCGCCCCGCCGCTCGCACGACGAACCCGCTCTCGGCGACCGACACGTCTCGGCGCTTCGCACCGCCTGCATCAACCACACCGCGTGCCGCACAGCACGGCGGCACAGCGGGAAGCGTTTTTCTCTGTACTTCAAGGAGGGCAATTTGCGGTGGTTGGTGGGAGGCCTCGTTCGACGTGGCCGACGCACCGGGTGCGTCCAAGCGAATATCCTACCAACTGAGTGCTGAAAACGTGAGAACTTTTTTGCCTGTCCACAGAAATTTTTCGCAATTCGAGCGGCTCGGGAAGCCTGCGAAAGCTGGCGGGAACGGCGAAGAGAAACCGCCGGCTGGGAAGGCCGCTCGTGCGTTTGCCTGTCGTTTCCGCTCGTTCGGCCTCGGACCGGAGTTTCTGGCGAATCGCAGTCCGACGAAGTAAGATTCCCGACGGGGGTGCCGACGCGCGGTCGGTGCGTCCCCCACCGTCGTCGCTTCGCGAAGCCAACGACGCACGCGCCGTCCTGCCGGCTCGAGGCAAAGAGGCACGCGTCCCAAGAAGGAGCTTTTCCGACCATGAACGCCAACCCGGAAATCTCGGCCGAAACGTTGCGGAAGCTAGCTCAGTACGACACGCCGACGGTTTGCAATGTCATTGAGCTGTTCGACGTGCGGCCTCGGAACGAGGGCTACATGGACGGCAGCATCCGCGCTTGTTTCCCAAACCTGCCGCCCATGGTCGGGTTCGCGCTGACAACCACTTTCCGCAGCATGGCTCCGCCCCGGCGAGACGTTTACGCCGGTTTGAGCCAACAGATTGAGGCTTTTGGTGAGCTGCCTGGGCCGCCGGTGGTTGTGTTCCAAGACCTGGACCAGCCGACGACGGCCGCCACGTTCGGCGAGGTCATGTGCTCGACGTACAAGGCGTTCGGGGCCGTCGGCATCATTACCTCTGGAGCGGGACGCGACTTGGACCAGGTCGAGGCGCTCCGCTTCCCGGCCTTCACCAACGGGACCATTTGTGCCCACGGCTACTGTCACATGCTCGAAATCAACGTGCCCGTGACCGTCGGTGGCCTGGTCATTTACCCGGGCGACTTGCTGCACGGCGACCGAAACGGAGTGACCACCATTCCGCTGTCGATTGCCAGCGAGGTGGCCGACGCGTGCGCGGAGTACGTGGCGGCGGAGCGGGTGGTGCTGGACTACTTGAAGAGCGGTCGGGTCACGCCCGAAGGCTTTGCCGAGGCCAGAAAAGAATGCAGCGAAATGATTGCCGCTCTGGCACGTCGGCTGCGAAAGCGGACTCGACGCGGCGAGCGGCCGGAGCCCCGTCCGTGACGGTCGTCGGGTGTCGTCGCGGCGCCGAAACCGAGTCGTGTCGAAGGTCTGTCGTTCGTCAGACGAGCCGCACCGGGACGGTCCGGCCGCCCCAGTCCGCACGGGCGACGTCCTCTTCCGAACAACCGAGACGCCGGCGGCGTGACAACGGGCGGCGCCGGGAGCCATTGCCGTCCGGCGCGTCGTGAGCGGCGGGTCACCGCTGGTCGCGGTCGCCTGGACGCCTCGCCAAAGCACCGGCGGACGCGCGTGGAGTTGCGGGCCCGTCCGCCTCGCTGGTCGGACGCCCCCGACGGGTTCCCACCGAGTGCGGTCAGCGAAAGCGGCCTCGGTTCGCCGGCTGGCGGCTGGCTTCAGGACGTGGGCCGGCCGCTGGTGGCTGGTCGAATCGAGAATTGCGTGTCGAGAACTGCGTGGAGTTTCACTCGCTGGATCGCGGAATTTTCGCTGTGTGGCGGTCGCCGCGACGCGAGAGATTGGGCTGGACGCCGCACCGGCCGGCTCGGCGACACTGAAAGCTCCAACCCTGTGGCAAACGCCGAAGTCATGAGTTCCCCGGTGGCCTGGACAACGCGACTGTTGAGAAGGCCCTTCGAGCGGGTTCCCGCTCGTTGCCGGCCCGCTCTCTACTTCGACACGGTTTACAACGTCGGCGCCGGGGCGTTCATCGGTCTGTTTCGTCTTTCCAACGTCTTGCTGAAGACCGTCTTGCCGGGCACGGAAAACCACTTGGCCTTGCTGGCGGCGGCTTTTGGGGGCAGCAGCCTGTTCAGCCCCGTCGCCGGGTACCTGGGCCGTTGGGTGTCCATGAAGACGTTGGTCGTCTTTCCGAACTTCCTGGTGGTCCTCTTTCTGGCCGCCACCGCTCTGCACCACTCAGCCGGCTGGTTCACCTTTTGCATTTGCATGGCCTTCTTGGTTCGTGTGGTGCCGCGTGTGGCCGAAATGAACATGTACCGGGTGCTCTACCCGCCGAACCGACGGGGCTCGGCCGTGGGCTGGCTGAAGGCGGTGGCGGCCGTTTCGGGCATGACGACCATTGCCGTGGGCTACTGGTGGTTCGACTTCTGGCCGTCGGCTTACTGGGCGTTGTACTGTGCCGTGGCGGTGCTGATGACCGTCTCGGCGTTGAACTACCGGCGCATTCCGGTCCCACGTCGGGACATTTTCGGCCGCAACGACCAGAAGTCCCCGCTGGCGGTTGTGGTGGAGGGCACGCGCATTTTCTTCCGCGACCGACGGTTCGTCTTCTACCAGTTCGGGTTCGCTTTGGGCGGAACGGCCAACCATTTGGCGCTGGTTTTCATTCCGCAGGTGTTGAAGGAGCAGGTGCACGCGTCGGAGCGGATGATTGGGTTGGCGGGAGCCGTCTTGCCCGCGCTGTTCTTGATGAGCTCGGCGCCGCTGTGGGGCCGTTACCTGGACCGAGTCAACCCCATGACTGGTCGAGCGACCTTCAACACCATTCAGGCGCTGGCCTTTGCGTTCGACGCGTACGGCGGCGTGACCCTGCAAGTGTGGCCGTTTCTGGTCGGAGCGGTCTTGCACGGAATCAGCACCGGCGGCGGAAACATCAACTGGTTGACGGGCAGCTTGTACTTTGCCCGGTCGGAGCACGTTTCGTTGTACAACGCCATTCACGTTTGTTTGACCGGCATTCGCGGAATGCTGGCTCCGGCCATTGGCTTGTACTTGATTAGTCCGAGCGGCCTGAATTTGGGAGCACACGTCTTTACGGTGGCTGCGGTGTTGTCGGTGGTAGGAGCGGCGGTCATGGGAGTTCAGGGGGCGTGGGACCCGGGGCCACGCGAGCCGGGGGCGGGAGCGGAAGAGCTGGTTCCGGACCCGGTTCTGGGCGGCGACCGCGACTCGTAACTTGACGTCCGACAACGGCTGCTTCTCGAAAAGAAGCGACGGAGAACAAGACGAGGGAACATGAGCGAAACGAGCTTCAGCGAAACAAGCTGCAAGTTGGTGGACACGCACTGCCACTTGGACGAGCACGCTTTCGAGGTCGACTGCGACGAGGTGGTCCAGCGGGCAAGGGAGTGCGGAGTGGAAGCCATTGTGACGGTGGGCACGACGGCCGACAGCAGTCGACGAGCGGTCGAGCTGGCCGAACGCTACCCCGAAGTCTTCGCAGCCGTGGGGGTTCAGCCCAACTACACCGCCGAGGCCACGCCGGACGACTGGGACGAAATTGTTCGGCTGCTCGAACACCCGAAAGTAGTGGCCGTGGGCGAGACCGGACTGGACCGCTACTGGGACTTCGCCTCCTTCGACCTTCAGGTGGAGTGGTTCCGCCGGCACCTCGAGCTGGCGCGGGAGAGGTCGCTGCCGGTCATTGTGCACTGCCGCGACGCCGAACGGGACGTGCTGGAGGTTCTGCAACAGGCCCACGCTGCCGGCGGTCGGCTGAGCGGAGTCATGCACTCGTTCTCAGCAGACTGGTCGGTGGCCGAGGCCTGCGTGAACTTGGGACTGTGCATTTCGTTTTCGGGCATGCTGACGTTCAAGAAGAACGAGTCGTTGCGGCAAGTGGCCGCTCGGCTGCCGGCCGAGCGAATTTTAGTTGAGACCGACGCGCCGTACTTGGCTCCGAGTCCGAACCGAGGCAAGCGGAACGAGCCGGCTTTCTTGCGTTTCACGGCGGCGAAACTGGCCGAGGTGCGTGGTTGGTCGGTCGAACAAGCCGGGCAGGTCACCAGCCAGAACGCTCGCCGCCTGTTCCAACTGCCGCCACATGACTGAGAGCCTGTCGGCGAGGGTCCGGGAAGGGGAAGGCCCTGTCCTCTCGCCGTCGGCGGCCGCTTCCCTCTGCCGGGACAAGAGCGGACACGTCGAGCGACGTCTTTCCTGCGACGAGCGGGTGCAGGCGGCGTTTCGGGCGCGAAATTCTGGTTCCCGACGCCGACCGGGCTCGGAGGGCCACGCTCCGTCGGGGCCGCTTCTGGAATGCGACACTCCACTGCCGCCCATGCTGCTCTCAATGCCTTCTCCGTGCTCTCCGTGTCCTCCGTGCTTGGGCAAACTCGCCACACAGAAACGCCTCGGCTGCCTCACTTGGGTCCGGGCCAGCCTCCCGTTCGCACCGCGTCGCGCGACGGACTCCCACTCCCCGCGGTCGCTCCGATATCTCGCAAACAACAGCGGCAACCCGAGGCCGAGCTCGTCGACGCCTGCGTCTCCAAGCTCACAGCAAGACAGCGGACGGCACGTGGCCGACCAGGAACCTGAAAGAATTTTGGGTTAGACTCTTGACAGAGAGAGAGAGAGAGAATGTACTGTGTTCGTTCAGTCGTAGTGAACGCGCCAGGGACGAACGCGTGGGATCGACGACGGATAGGGGAGGAAACGAGCGACCACAGCCGGAAGTCCCACTCAGCCAGCCGGGCTTGGTGAAACGCTCTTTCTTTCCGTAGAGTCGGCTCGCGTAAGGACGACCGGGCCGTCAGTTTCCGAGGACCGGTTTTCGCAGAAAGCTGTTCGTCACGGGAGGGGCACTTCTCCTACCACTTCTTCGGCAAGACCAGACCCCGGGCGCACGGCTGAGCCTGCGCGGATCGTCGAAGCCGTTCGGCCGTCGAGCCATACACGGAGCCGTTAGACGCCCAGCAAGGGAGGAACAGAATGGCGGACACAATCATGTGGCCAGGCGTGTCTGGTAAAAAGTACAGGTACCGGATCTACCCCATCGGGACGAGCTTCAAGGATGAACCAGGAAACTACATCTTCGCAAGGGAAACATCCCCTGGCCGGTGGACGCCTATTTACATTGGGGAGACAGAAAGTTTGCGCGATCGCCTTGCGAATCACGAAAAGCTACCATGTGTCGAGCGCCACGGAGGAACTCACGTACATGTACACACAAGCTCCTTAAGTGCCCAACTGCGCCGCGCAGAGGAGTCGGACCTACTGGCCAGATGGGATCCGCCCTGCAACAAGGAATGATTGCCGTCTAACAATTCGGTGCAGCCGACCACTCGCGCTGCGGGCTTGTGGCGGCTAACCTCAGTCGTTCAGGGAAAAAGGGGCTCGGTGCGGAGTCATCGAGCGGGTGAGCTAGGGACGGTGGTCGGAACGTCGCGACAAGGGGAACCGGCGGCAGTTTTTGGGGAGCGTGTTTCGAACTTTGTTGGCTGGAGGGCCACACTACGTCGTGGCCGCTCGGCCCGCAAGGG
>CAYSAG010000038.1:0-26045 GCA_964428935.1 uncultured Planctomycetaceae bacterium
AGGTTCGGCTCTCGAAAGCCGTCCCGGTGGTTGCAACCGCGTCGGGGTCGAGTGGTTGTGGGCGAGCGCAAGTGAGTGTGGTCATGGGCGGTCGCGCCTCGGGTTGAAGTCGGGAATGGCCGGTGAGGCTCGTCGCCGCCGTGCGTGGCCGCTTGCACGCCCGGCAGCCGTTGCCTCCGCACACGCCGAAGTCCGCAAAGGTCGTGGAGTCTTGTCAATCGAACAACGGGGCCGAGGCCCTTGTCAAGGCAAGCCGGGTTCGCGCGGCTGGCCGGTCCGGTGCAGAGGCAACCAGTCCAGACCGGCCGGTTGGCCGTCCAACGTGAGGAATTGTTGGCCGTCTCGCTGGACCCGGACCACTGGCACAGCGGCTCGCGCGGCAATTTCGCTGCCGTTGGTCTGAGCCGACTGGTCGGTGCCCCAGCCGGGACCGTCGTTCAAGACGACGGCGGCCACCGACAGCCCGCGCCGCCGGGCGGCTTCGACGGTCAGCAGCGTGTGGTTAATGGTTCCCAGGGCGTTGCGAGCGACAACCAGCAGGGGAAACGCCAGGTCCACGGCCAGGTCGGCCACGGTTTCGGTTTCTGTCAGCGGACACAGGAGACCGCCGACTCCTTCGACCAGCAGCACGTCGACCCGTTGCAGCCACCAGGCCGCTCCGTCTCGCAACGCCTGCCGGTCAACTCGTCGGTTCTCGAGCCGAGCGGCCACGGGGGGAGCCAGCGGAGGCTGGAACCGCTGCGGACAAAGGCGGTCCTTCGCCCAGCTCCCGCCCACGGACGCCAGCAGCTTGTCCACGTCTGGCCAGTACGGCTGATCCGACTCGTCCCGCTCCGCGCCGCTGCAGACCGGCTTGTACGCGCCGACCCGTCGACCCGACTGACGGAGCAACCGAGCCAACAAGCAGACGACGAACGTTTTGCCGACTTCGGTGTCGGTGCCTGTGACGAAAATGCCTTGAGCGGACACGGGTGCTCTTGCCAAGGCGGCCGGTTTCGGTGTGGACGCAACCGGGGGCGAGCGGAACAGCGGGTCCCGGCCCTCGTTTCGCAGTCAGGTCCGAGCCTGCAAGGCCGACAGCCGGACGCCGTCTGAGCGACGGACGCCGTCGGCGGTTCCGCTCGACGCTGTTTGACGCTCTTCCAGGCCGAATATTAGACTACCGGCAGCGAATTTCGTAGCTCGACGTCTGCGGCGCTCGACGCCTGCAGCGCTGGCTGTCTGCGGCAGCGAGTGCCGAGGCGACGCGCAGCGGAAGCCGGAAGCAGAAGAAGCAGACGCAAACCGGAGGACCGGAGCAATGCGGCTGGAGAGACAAACGGGGGCGCGAAGGGCCGTTGTGGAAGCTGGGTCGGGCCGGTCTGGACGTCACGTTCGCACGTGGACGGCCGGTCTGTGTGCCGTCGGCCTTCTGTTGGCCGGCGTGGTTGGAGCGTGGGCGCAGGCGACCGGTCGGGCTGGAGCCGGCTCCACCAGCGAAGCTCCACCGGCCGAGCAAAAGACCTTGCGGGCGTCGGACGGGTGGCCCATTGCCGTCACTTACCTTCCGTCTCCCATGGGCAAGGACGGAGCGGTGGTGGTCCTGCTGCACATGAAAGGCAGCAGCAGTCTGGTGTGGCTTCGAGGCAACGGCGGGTTCGCCAAGACGTTGCAAGGGGCTGGCTACGCGGTGGTGGCCGTCGACCTTCGCAAGCACGGCAAGAGCCGGCCGGCCGGAACGGGGCGGCGACGCCGGTCGGCTCGCTCGGCCGACCAACTTCTGCGTGTCGACTACCAAGCCATGGTCAGTCGCGACTTGGAGGCCGTCAAAGGCTTCCTGTACGCCGAGCACCAACAGCAGCACTTGAACATGCGGAAGCTGGCCATTGTGGCGGCGGAGTTCAGCTGTCCGATTGCCATCAACTACACGGCACTGGACTGGAGCAAGCCGCCGTACGACGACGCTCCCACTCCCGAAGCCAGGACGCCCCGCGGGCAAGACGTGCAGGCGCTGGTCCTGCTCTCGCCGGACTTGAGCTGTCCGGGCGTCACGACGGTCAAGGCGTTGCGAATGCTGCGGAACTTGCCCGTGTCGGTGCTGATTTGCGTCGGGGCCGAAGACGAAAAGTACGTCGAGAACGCTCAGCAACTCTACCGTCTGCTGGGCGGGTCGCACCGAAAGGTCAAGCGGGTGTACGTGAACAAGTTGCCCGGCAAGCTGCGCGGAACCGACATGCTGGCCAAGCCGCAGCTCGGCGTGCAAAAGCTCATTCTGAAGTTCCTGGACGACCGCGTGAAGTCGCTGTCCGGACCGCGCTACGACTGGCGCGACCGCCGCTCGCGACTGCTGAAGTAACGACCCGTTGAGCTCGGCTGGCCGCCCGAGCGACGGGCTTGGTTGCGCCGGCCGCTGATTCTCGGGCCCGTCCGCGTCACTCGGCCGCCAGCTCGCTTTTGGCGTCCGTGCCGGTTTCCATGGCCTGCATTTGGACGGTGACTTCCCGAGCTGGTTTGAAAGCCGACCGCGGTTCGTTGGCCGCTTTCTTGTCTTCGTGAATCTTGACCGTCCACTTGGCCAGACCGAACGGCACCTGGTCGCTAATCCACAGTTGCGTCTCGTTGACCAGGCGCAGCGTGGGGCTTTCTTGAGTCAGCTTGCCGGTGTGTTTGAGCGCCGAGACGGGGCCAATTCCGACACCGGGGTCTTGCGGTCCGGCCGGGTCGGGCGTGAGCTGGTCGAAGTGACGGACCAGCGTGACGGTTGGGTACAGGTGGAGAGCCTTCGTCCGAATGGGAACGGGGTCGTTGTCGCCGATTTTCTTGTAGCCTCGCACAATGGGAACGAACGAACGCGGAATGCCCAGCTCGTCGCGCAGCTGGCCGTTGACCCATTTTTCGGGAATGAGCACTTTGTAAATTCGCGGGTTGACCCGCTCGCCGATTCGTCCGCTGTCGATTCCCGCCTCGCCGGGCTTGCCCGTCTGGACCTTGATTTCAATCCAGCGGCACGGCACCTGCTCGCCGGCAAACTCCGCCGTCTCGCGTCCGACCGACTTAATCGTCAGGTGCCGAATCCACTCAATGACCAGGTTCCCCTCCGGCGACTCCGGACGAAACTCGACCTGCTGGTAAGTGCCTTCGTAGCGAATCCACGTGCCGTCTTCGGGCAGATTCCAAATGAGCCCTTGAGCGAAAGCGCCCGGCTGGTGCAACGCCAGGACGACGGCAAACGTCAGAAAAGCAGTCCGGCTGTTCACGCTGACCCCCTTCTTTTTTCCAACGGTCCCGTTCGACGAAGGCCTTTTTTTCCGCCGCAAAACAGTAGTCTCGCACAGCCACGTAGGCAAGACAAGACCAGCCCGCTGCACCGTGCGGCGGGCTGAGCCAAATGGAGCGAGGGAGCAAACCAGAGCGCGGGCTTGTTGACCGCGGCCAAACTCGGTAACTAGACTGCTTGCCGAAGTTGGGTTTGAGCGTCCACAGCGGGCTTGTCTTGCTTTGCTGGGTTTTGCTCACGTCGGCGTGTCTCGAACCCACTTGTGCCTGTGACAAGGCGGGGCGCGGACCGAACGCGAGCGGCCGACGCTCGCCAAGCGGGGTTTCGACGCGAGCCTGGGCGGGTCACTTCAAAACGGCGACGTTCCGCCTCCACCTTTGAACAAACCGCGGTCCACTGGCCCAGCTCGACCTCTGCCGGAACCGGGTGTCGGTCCGGCCGGGCTGGAAGGTTCCAACCATTTCCAACCGAGACCAAGCCACCAAAGGTGCCCGTCACACACGGAGAGTTTTCCATGGTACGAGCTCGAAACGGCCGTTGGTTGTTTGCGGTCAGCGTGCTCAGCTTGCTGTTGGCGGGAAGAAGTGGTCTGGCTGAGGCCAAGCCCGAGGCCGACAAGACGGCTCAGGCGGTCGTGCCGGTCTTCGAGCTGAAAGGGGAAATTACCGAGACGCCCGTGCCGGACGACTTTCCGCTGGCCTGGACTTCCACGGAGTCTCTTCACCAATTGCTGTTGCGTTTGCGACGGGCCGCTCGCGACAAACGGGTCCGGGCCGTCGTCCTCTTGTGGGACAACGCACGGGTCGGGTCCGGCCAGATTGAAGAGATTCGGGCCGTGCTGGAGAAGCTGAAGAAGGCCGGGAAGCCCGTGTGGGCGCACGCCACCGGCCTCACGACCCACTCGTACGTGCTGCTCTCGGCCGCCAGCCGGCTGAGCGTCGTGCCGACCGGCGACCTGTGGGTCACGGGGGTTTACGGCGAGTCGCCCTACGTCCGCGGGCTGTTGGACAAGATTGGCGTGGTCCCGGACTACATGACTTGCGGAGCGTACAAGAGTGCGGCCGAGATTTTCATGCGAGACGGGCCAAGCCGCGAAGCTGAGGAAATGCTGAACTGGTTGGCCGACAGCCGGTTCGAAACGTACTTGAAATTGATTGCCGAGGGACGCGGCGTGCCGGTGGAGCGGGTCCGGCAATGGGTGGACGAGGGGTTGTTTTCGGCCGAGTCGGCCGTGGAAGCCGGGTTGATTGACGCGGCGGAGTACCGCGAGGAGTTCGTCGCGGCGCTGAAGAAGGAATTCGGCGACGACGTCGACTTGCAGAAGCGCTACGGCCGCAGAAAGCCCTACACGGTGGACCTGTCCAACCCGTTCGGCCTGCTGGCCTTGTGGGCTCAAATCCTGCAAGGCTCGACCCGCAAGACCACGAAGGACCAGGTCGCCTTGGTCTACGTGGACGGACCGATTCTGCCCGGCTCGGGCGACGACGCGTGGCTGGCGTTCTCGAACGTGGCCTACAGCGCTCGCGTGCGCCGCGCTTTGGACCGCGTGGCCGACGACGAGCGGGTGAAGGCCGTCGTCTTGCGAATCAACTCACCCGGCGGCTCAGCCGTGGGCAGCGAAGAAATTCTGCACGCGGCCAGACGCGTTGCAGCCAAGAAGCCGCTGGTCGTGTCCATGGGCGACGTGGCTGGCAGCGGCGGCTACTACGTCGCCTGCGGCGCTCAGACCATTTTCGCCGACGCCACCACCTTGACCGGCTCAATCGGTGTCGTCGCGGGCAAGTTCGTCACGACCGACCTGTGGAACAAGCTGGGCATTCGTTGGCACGCGGTGCAAAGGGGCAAGCGGGCCGCCATTCTGAGCTCGTCCGCCGTCTTCAGCGAAGACGAACGCAAAGCCCTGCGCAAGTGGATGAACGAAATTTACGAGACGTTCAAGCGGCGGGTCGTCGAGGCGCGCGGCAAACGGTTGAAGAAGGACATTGAGCAACTGGCCGGCGGGCGTGTCTTTACCGGACGCCAGGCCGTCGAGTTGGGGCTGGTCGACCGACTGGGCGGGCTGGACGAGGCCATTGCGTACGCCGCGAGGACGGCGGGGCTGAAGGAGTACGCGGTCCGGGTCGTGCCTCGACCGAAAGGCTTCTTCGAGACGCTGCTGAAAGGGCTGACCGACGAGCAGTCGGAGGACGAGCAGCTTTCGGTGCCGCGAGTTTCGTTTGGCTCCGACGGTCCCTCGGTGCTTCGGCGGGCCTGGCCGTTGCTGGCCGGGCTGGACCGCCGACGCGTGCGAGCCATTCTGGCCGCTCTGCAGCGAATGGACTGGCTGCAGCGGGAACACGTGGCGCTGGTCATGCCCGAAGTGGTGTTCGCTGAGCGGCGTTGAGTGGGGCGACGGAGCGTCCGCCCGGGGGGCGTGAAGGTCCACACGGTCGGGCGGTCGCGGGCGGAGACGCGCTCGCGCCGGCACGCACCGGCGCCAGCGTGAAGCGTGGCAACCGGCGGTCCGGGCGGCAGGAAAGAGGCAGGAAAGAGCGGTGAGCGTTGCAGACGAGCTTCTGAAAAAACGGTGGGTTCGGAAGCTGCTGTCGGTTCCCGTCCGCTGGAAACTGATGGGCGAGGCGGTCGGAATTGTCTTGCTTTTTGCGGTGGCGACCACGGTGCAAGTGCTGTCGGTGTTGCGGGAGCACTTGCGCGAGGAGCTGAAGCGCCGCGCGGCGTTGGTGGCGGCGACGCTGGCCGACGAGCTGAGCGACCCGCTGGCTTCCGGTCGCTTGAAAGACATTCAAACGCTCATTCAGCGACGCGTCTCGCTGGACGAGGACATTCTGTACGTCTTGGTTCTGGACGCCGAGGGCCGCGTGGTGGTGAAGACCGAGGGGGAGCAGTTCCCAAGCCGGCCGTTGGACGAGCTGTCGGCTTCTGCCGGGCAGACGAACTTGACGTTGCTCGAAACGGCGACCGGCAACATTTGGGACGCCGTCGCGCCGGTCACCGGTGGTTCGGGCTGGGTGGTGCGCGTGGGGTTGTCCGAACGACGTCTTCGCCACACGGCCGCAGCCACGACGAAGCGTTTGGCCGGCGCCGCCGTGCTGGTGTCGCTGGTCGGGTTGGCTTGGGCCGCCCTGCTGAACTTCACCGTGGTCAGCCCAATCGACGACTTAGTGAAAGCAACCGAGGCCGTCCGAGCCGGCGACTTGAGCTACCGGGCCAAGACGTGGGCCGACGACGAGCTGGGGCACCTGGCGGTCGAGTTCAACCGAATGACGGAGGCGTTGGCTCGGTCGCAAGAGGAGCTGCGGGCGTCGAACGAGGAGTTGCTGCGACGGAACGCCGAACTGTCGGCGGTGAACACAATCTTGCAAGTGGCCGGCAGCTCGCTGGAGCTGTCAAACGTGCTCGACAAAGCATTGAGCAAGGTCGTGGAGTTGCTGCGCGGTGACGCCGGCTGGGTTTTCGTGTGCGACCCCCGAACGGGTGAATTCGCCACAGGAACCGCCGTCGGCTTGCCCGAGGACCTTTCGCGTCAAATCCAACGGGAAATTGAGCAGTGCCGGCGCGAACACTTGGAGGCGGTGACGGAGGTCTGGGTCGCGACGGACGACCAATGCTGCCCCGGCGTGGAATGCTCGGCCATTCGACGAGCCGGGCTGGTGACGCACGTGGGCGTGCCCCTGCGCTCGCGCGAGAAGCCGGTGGGCATTTTGAGCGTGGCGTTTCGAACGGAGCGGAAGTTTACGCAGGCGGACCTGCACCTTCTGCAAATCATTGGTCGGCACATTGGCGTCGCGGTGGAAAACGCGTTCCTTTACGAGCAGGTCCGACGGCAAGAGCGGGCTCGGCGGCGACGGCTCGACGAAGTCATTCAGGCTCAGGAGGAGGAACGAAAGCGAATCGCTCGCGAACTGCACGACCAGGTCGCTCAAAGCCTCACCGCGCTGCTCATGGCCGTCGACGCCGTCCGAATGTCGCTGCCGGAAGACATGGCCCGTCCGCGCGAGCAGCTCGACCAGGTCCACAACCTGGCAGTAGAAATCCTGGAGGAGTTGCGTCGTTTAATGATGAATTTGCGACCAGCACTGCTGGACGACCTGGGCTTGATCGCCGCCGTGAAGTCGTACGCCGAAAACAAACTACCGCCTTTGAACATCGAGCCCAAGGTGGTGGTGACCGGGAAACGACGCCGACTGCCCTCACCCATCGACATTGCTGTGTACCGGATCATCCAAGAAGGCGTCAACAACATCGCCAAGCACTCCCAGGCCCAGCACGCCACAATCGAAATTCAGTATAATGACGACAGCATTTCCATCCGAATCGAAGATGACGGGAGGGGGTTCGATCCGTCCGAGGGCGAGCGTCCGCAGACCAGCCTGGGGTTGTTGGGGATTCAGGAACGGGTCGGGTTGCTCGGTGGCACCTTTCACGTCGATTCCAAACCGGGACAAGGAAGCCGAATCAGCGTCGAGATTCCGCTAACCAGGCACGGGGAGCTAGACGATGGACAAGTACCGCATCTTGTTGGTTGACGACCATCGAGTGGTCCGGGCTGGCTTGAGAATGCTGTTGGAGTCGGAGCCGGACATGGAGGTGGTCGGGGAAGCCGAAACCGGGCAGGAGGCCATCGAGAAGACTCGCGAGCTGCG
This sequence comes from uncultured Planctomycetaceae bacterium, assembly GCA_964428935.1. Classification (GTDB taxonomy): domain Bacteria; phylum Planctomycetota; class Planctomycetia; order Planctomycetales; family Planctomycetaceae; genus JAADHY01. The sequence goes on from CAYSAG010000038.1 coordinate 7,900, forward strand.
GCCAGACGTCGTGGTCATGGACATCGCCATGCGCGGAATGACGGGACTGGAGGCCACCGAGCGGATCAAGGCCGCTCACCCCGACGTCCGAATTCTGACGCTGACGATGCACGAAGACGAGCGGTACTTTTTCCGCGCGTTGCACGCAGGAGCGTCCGGCTACATGGCCAAGGGAGCTCCCCCGGAAGACTTCGTTTCGGCCGTCCGGGCCGTCGCGCAGGGACAGGCCTACATCTACCCGGCACTGACAAAAAAGCTGCTAGAGGAGTACCTGTCGCCGACGGCGCCGAAAACCCCCGGCGACACTCTGGACGGCCTGACCAAACGCGAACAGGAAGTCCTCCGTTTGATTGCCGACGGCCACACCAGCCGGAAAATCGGCGAAATGTTGGGCATCAGCCCTCACACAGTCGAGCGACACCGACAAAACATCATGGCCAAGTTGGGACTGCACGGTCGGGCCGAGCTGATCAAGTACGCCATCCGCAAGGGGCTGATTGAGCTGGAAGAGGGGTGAGCGGGCAGGCTGGTTCGCGGCCACCTTCGGTCCAGACGGCGGTCCGTCAGGCAGATCGACGGCCCGCGGGCCGCGACAGCAACAACCACCTTGCCTCCGCTCAACGGTCCGCTCCACCCGCTCGGTTCTCTCCCACCCGGCGGCAGGGCCTCGAAAAGGAGAAGCGGCATGGACATTGGCGACAGCATTGAAGCCATCATGAGCGACAAGCGCAGCATGTGCGCGGCCTTCTACGACCGCTTCCTGCAAGAACACCCGGAAGCGAGGCCGTACTTCGCCGCCGTGGACATGGGCAAGCAAGCGAGCTTCCTGACGGTCGCCCTGGCCGTCATTGAAGACTACTGCGAGCACGGGTACGAGCCGACGGAGCACTACCTGCGTGTGTTGGGAACACGCCACCGCAACTGGGGCATTCCCACCGAGCTGTTTGGTCCGTTCCGCGACTGCCTCTTGGAGACAATGGCCGAGTTCCACCAGGAGGACTGGAACGACGAGCTGGAGGAGCAGTGGCGGCAAGCAATCGACGCCGCCATTGAACTGATGCTGGAGGGCTACCGCCAGCAGGGAAAGCCGTAACCGACCGCGGCGGCTGGGGCGTCCGGCGCGAGCGCTCCAGTTGCCCCACAAGCCGCCGCGCGAACGGGCCCGGCGCGCTGTCGTCTGCAGCGGTCCGACCTCGCCTCAACGGTAAAGGCCGTGCTCCAGAATGTACTGCTCCACGGCCCGCGGAACCAGGTAACGAATCGACCGCCCTTGCTGAACGCGTGCTCGAATGTCGGTCGAAGAGAGGTCCACGGCCGGCATGGTCACCAGCTTGATTCGGGCGGCCAGTGACGGTCCGAGCAGTTGCTCCAGCTCGGACCGCTCCGGCAGCCGACGGCCCGCCCGGTTGACGGCCACAATGGTCGCCAGTTCGGCAATCCGGTCCGGCTCGCGCCAGTGAGGCAAGTCGAACAGCGAGTCGCCTCCGATCAGAAAGAACAATTCGCGCTGCGGACCTTCCTCGTGAAGCTGCTGCAGCGTGTCGACCGTGTAGCTGAGCCCCTCTCGTCGCAACTCAATGTCACTGACGCGAAAGGCTTCGTGGCCGGCCGTGGCCAGTTCCAGCATTTCCAGGCGTGCTTTTTCGGGCGAGAGGTGGCGGGCCGTTTTGTGAGGCGGCTGGCGGGCCGGCACGAACCAGACCTCGTCCAGCTCGCACTGCTCGCGACACTGCTCGGCCAGAATCAAGTGCCCGTAATGGACCGGGTCGAACGAGCCTCCGAAAATTCCCAGTCGCATGGGGCCACCGGTCCTCCCTTGCTGTCCCGTCTTCCGGTCTTTGGTTTGGCTTCACGGGCCGACGCCGTGAGCGTGTCCGTCGGCGACCTGCCCGCGCCGCCCGTTTTCCGCCGGTCAAGAAGGTAGCCGCCCGACCGGCGACTGGCAACGCTGTCCCGCCAAGCTACGTGTGTTCGGTCGGCGCCGACCGTCAACGGAACGAGCCGACTTTCACAACGGACCGACAGCGTTTTAGAATGACCCGCCGAGTGCACACGGCGTCGCTGTGGCAAGCGTGTCAGCGGCCGGCAGGTGTTGCGAACGGGACTCGGCGGCCGGAACGGGTTGCGGGCCGGCGCGTGAGTGGCTTCCGGTCTCAACGGCGACGCAGTTCCCCAGGACGAAGAAAGACGAAGGAGGCACCGAGGACGGAATGGCCAAGTACTACAAGTACCAAACGCCGGACGACGTGGTGGCCGACGCTCGGCGGCTGGGCCTCGACGTTCACGTCACCGACGACTTCTCGTCGCTGTTTCAGCCGGTGCGAATTGGCAACCGGCGGGCGGGCAACCGGTTGGCCATTCAACCCATGGAGGGTTGCGACGGCACACCCGACGGCCGGCCCAACGGCCTGACGCTCCGCCGGTACCGCCGGTTCGGCGCGGGCGGCGCGAAACTGATTTGGGCGGAAGCGACGGCGGTGGCCGAAGACGGCCGCATGAACCCTCGACAGTTGTGGCTCAACGACCACACCGCCTCGGCCATTGAGGACATGCTGGCCGTTTGCCGGCAAGCTCACCGCGACACCTTCGGCACCGACAACGACCTGGTCGTCGGCATTCAACTGACCCACTCCGGACGCTTCAGCTACCGTCGGCCGTTGCTGGTCACGCACGACCCAATCCTAGACCCGCTGACGCGAGACAAGTCGACCGGCCGAACCGTGGACGAGTCTTACCCCCTCTTGAGCGACGACGACCTGAAACGCATTGCCGACCAGTTCGTGGCGGCGGCGCGGTTGGCGTGGAAAATCGGCGCGGACTTCGTCGACGTCAAACAGTGTCACCGGTACCTGCTTTCGGAACTGTTGGCGGCCAAGAACCGACCGGGCCGCTACGGAGGTTCGCTGGAGAACCGAACTCGGTTGGTCCGCGAAATCATTCAGCGGGTGCGCGAAGAGTGTCCGGGATTGGTCGTCGCGACGCGAATGAACGCCTACGACGGCATTCCGTACCGACCGGAGGGCGAAGACCGGGTCGGCCGTCCTTGTCCTCACGAACTGCCGCTGCAGGTGGCCTTCGGCACCGACCCTCACGACCACTTGAAAGAAGACTTGACCGAACCCTTGCAGTTGGTCCGGTGGCTGAAGGAGTGGGGGGTGGAGCTGATCAACGTGTCGGCGGGGAACCCGTACGCGAACCCGCACGTCGTCCGGCCGGCCGAGTTCGCTCCCATTGACGGCTACGAAGCTCCCGAGCACCCGCTGATTGGAGTGGCTCGGCACTTTCGGCTGGCTCGGGCCGTGCAGCGGGCCGTCCCAGACGTTCCCGTCGTGGGCAGCGGTTACAGTTGGTTGCAGGACTTCTGCCTGCACGCCGGAGCGGCCAACGTGGCTCGCGGCGACGTGTCCATTGTCGGCATTGGACGCGGTGCGCTCGCCCACCCCGACTTCGCCAAGACGTTGCAAGAGACAGGCCGCCTGCGACGCAAGTCGGTGTGCCGCACGTTCTCGTACTGCACCAACCTCATGCGAACCAAGGACCACCCGCTCGGCCAGTTCCCGACCGGCTGTCCGCCGTTCGACAAGGAGGCTTACGGGCCCATTTGGAAAGAGGCGGAAGCCAAACGCAAACCAAAGCGGGCGAGCGGCTGAAGCGGTGGCGCGCCGGGCCGGGTGACGAGGCTCGCGCCGCGAACGGAAACGGCTCGAGCCTCGCCGGGCCGGTCGTGCCAGTTGCCGAAGCCAAGTCGGCCGGCCTATTGAGCGGGTTGTCTTCGCGGCAGCTTGCGGAAAGCAAAGCGTGTCGTCCGGCTGGAGAGCCCGGACGAACTCGACCCGGGCTTCGGTCCGACAGGCCGTCGTGAGCCCGCGAGCACACGGAGTGACGGAGCAGGACATTCGCTTTCGATTGGAGTCGCACACTCATGTTGACGTTTTCGCTGCAGAGTGGCTCGAACGGCAATTGCTACTACGTCGAGGCGGGCGGGGTGTCGGTTCTGGTTGACGCCGGCATTAGCGGCCGACAGGCTCAGTTGCGGCTGAAGGCGTACCAGCGCGACATTCGACGGGTCAAAGCCTTGTTGATTTCTCACGAGCACAACGACCACGTCCGGTGTGCCGGTGTGTTTCAACGCAAGTTCGGGCTACCGCTGCTGGTCACGCGGCGCACCTTGGAGGCGGTCAATTGCGACTTGGGAAGGTTGGGGCACGTGGAGTACTTCCAGCCGGGAGACGTCCTTGACCTGGGGCCGCTGAAAATCCACACCGTGCCGACGGCTCACGACGCGGTCGAGGGGTGCGCGTTCGTCTTCGAGGCGAACGGCAAGCGGTTGGGACTTTTCACCGACTTGGGTCACCCGTTCCCCACGCTGAAAGACTGGTTGGCGGACGTGGACGGGGCGTACCTGGAGTCGAACTTCGACCCGGAATTGTTGGAGGTGAGCGGTTACCCGGACTGGCTGAAGGAGCGGATTCGCGGTCCGCGCGGACACCTGTCGAACTGGGAGTCGGCTGAGCTAGTGGCGGCGTTGGCCGGAACGCGCTTGCGGTGGGTGGCGTTGGCTCATTTGAGTCAGGAGAACAACCACCCGGAGCTGGCTGTGGAGACGCACCGGGAAGTTTACGGCGACCAGGTGTCGCTGTTCGTGGCGGGGCGGTACGGACTGTCGCGCCGGCTGACTTTGTGAGGCCGCTGGTGCCGCGGCGCCGTGCCGTCAGTTCCCCTCGCTCCCAGCCGGTCGAGAGGACGGAAGGCCATGAAACTGAAGTGGGTTGTCGGTGTCCTCCTTGTGGTGCTGGTCGCTCTGGGCTGGCTTTGGGTCCGTTCGCAACCGCAAGCGGTCGTCGAAGTCGTTCGCGCGACGAGAAAGTCCATTCGTGCCTACGTCGAAGAAGAAGCGGTCACCGAATTGCCGCAGGACCATTTGATTTCCATGCCCATTTCGGGCTGGCTGGAACCGATTACGTTGCGCGAGGGCGACTCGGTCCAAGCCGGACAAGTGGTCGCTCGGCTGGAGACCGACGACTTGAAGGACCGCGTCACGCAAGCCGAGCAGCGGGTGGCCATTCTGGAGTCGCAAATCCGAGAAACCGAGGACAACCGCTTGGAAGAAAACCTGCTGGTTCAGGCTGAGGCAACGGTGAAAGCACTCGACGAAACCGTCAAGGCGGCCGAGGCCAAGCTGAAGGCGTCGGAGGCCTTGCGGGAGTTTGCTCGCGCCGAGCTGGAACGGCAGAAACGCTTGTTCGAAGCCCGGGCGACGCCGGAACGGGAGTTGCGCGAGGCCGAGCTGCAGTGTCAGCAGGCCGAAGCCAAGTTCCGAAGCGACTCGCTGGAGCTGGCGGCGCTGAAGACCATTGCCGCGGTCAGCTACATTGGTCCGAAGTTCGTCCGCGATTACATGGACCGGAAGTCGTACCGGTTGGAGCAGCTTCGAAAGGAACTGGTTCAGGCGAAGGCCGAACTGGAAATGGCTCGGCGGAACCTGCGGCGAGCCGAGATTCGCTCACCCGTCGACGGCGTGGTGCTGAAACGGTTTCAAACGCGCCGACAGTACCTGCTGGCGGGAACTCCGCTGCTGACCATTGGCCAGTTGGACCAAATGGAAGTGGTCGCGGAGGTCTTGACGCAACGGGCACCGCTGATTGCCATTGGCTCGCCGGTGGAAATTTTCGGCGAAGGGCTGAACGGCACGGTGCTGAAAGGGCAGGTGGTCCGAATCCACCCGGCGGGGTTCAAGAAAATCAGTTCGCTGGGTGTGGAGCAGCAACGGGTCAAGGTGGTCATCAAGCCGGAACGGCGGCCGCCGTCCTTGGGGGTCGGCTTCCGGGTTTACGTGAGGATTGTTTACGACCGGTCGGACCGGGCCGTGGTGGTTCCTCGCACCAGCCTGTTCCGAGACGCGCGCGGACGTTGGCACGTGCTGGTGGTCCAAAGCCGGCGGGTCGTGGACCGCGAAGTCGCCGTCGGCATTTTGAACGACGAAGAGGCAGAGGTGCGACACGGAGTTGAGCCGGGCGAGTTGGTGGTACTGCACCCGTCGTCGGAAATCTCGGCCGGCATGCAAGTGGAGCCGGTCGAGGTGGAGTGACCCGGCAGAGGGGGCGGGCCAAGGCGGGTCTGCCGTCGGACGACACTGGTCCATTCCGCGAAAACGGGCCGGCGCGACGAGCGTCCATCGTCGACCGGCTTGCGGCCGGGCGGCTTCGGCAGAAGCCCAGTCCGAGCCAGGGGGACGTTGGGGGGCGGCGTCTCGCCTGTCGGTCCTTTCCGACGGTGCCCGGCAGTTGGTTTTTCGGTTGCTGGCGGTTAAGGTAGACGGTGCGCCGCGTCGAGCCGCCTGCTTGGGACCAGCTTGCGACGGCACAAGCCGCAGCGGCCGTCTGGAAGCAACCGGGTGAAGTGGACGGGAGCGGTCGGGAAGGGAAGTCCGCCGGGCCGGCGTGGGTGTCCAGTCGGTTTGAGCCTTTCGGAGCGAATGTCGGTAGACCCTTCTGGCACGCCGGTCGGTCTGGCTGTCTGTGACGAGGCGGGTTGATTCGGCAAACGGAAAAGGACGGTCGAAGGCCGACGGCGGAACGCGTGTCGGTGGAGTGAGGTCGAATGATCACCGCGTTGATTGTGGACGACTCGCAGGTGGACCGCCAACTGGTCGGAGGCATTCTGGCTCGGTCCGAGGAAGCCGACCAATGGACGGTGCTGTACGCTGCGGACGGCGCCGACGCATTGAAAAAGGTCGAGCAGCACATTCCGGACCTCGTCATTACCGACATGCAAATGCCGGTCATGAACGGCCTGGAGCTGGTGGAGAAAATGAAGAAGGAGTACCCGCTGATTCCGGTCGTCCTCATGACCGCTCGGGGCAGCGAGGAGCTGGCCGTGGAAGCCCTGCACCGGGGAGCAGCCAGCTACATTCCCAAACGCCGACTCAACTCCGACCTGCTCAGCACACTCCGCATGGTTTACATGGCTTCGCTCGAGAATCGAGGCTTCGCTCGGTTGATGATTCACCGAATGGTGGAACACTCAGCGTCGTTCGTGCTCGACTGCGACCTGTCGCTCATTCCGGCCACCGTCAATTACTTGCAGCAGACCATTCGGGGAATGCGGTTGTTTGACGAGTCCGAGCGGCTGCGAATCGGTGTGGCGTTGGAGGAGGCCCTGCTGAACGCTTTTTACCACGGCAACCTGGAAGTGAGCTCAAGGCTTCGGGAACAGGACTACCGTTTGTACTACGAGTTGGCGAAGCAACGTTGCAAGCAGGAGCCTTACTGTCGTCGGCGCGTCTACGTCGACGCCAAGCTGACCCGGCAGGAGGCTCGGTTCACCATTCGTGACGAAGGTCCCGGCTTCGACATTTCGAAAATTCCCGACCCGACCGACCCGGCCAACTTGGACCGTCCGTGCGGCCGAGGCCTGCTGCTGATGCACACCTTCATGAGCGAAGTTCATTACAACGCAGCCGGCAACGCGGTGACCATGATCAAGCGAGTGCCTCCGGGCGGCAACGGCCAGCCCGACGGCTCGAACAGCGAGGTGCGGCCATGAGCGCGGACAGTCCCATTCGACTCGAAAAGCAAAGGGGTGTCACCGTGCTCGACTTCGAGCCGGACGCCGCGCAGACGGCCGGTGAAGTGCTGTTCGTCCACTTGGCGGACGTGCTGGAACAACTGGGCCGTGAGCCGGCGACAGAAGTGGTCGTCGACTTGCAGGAGCTGGAGTTTTTCGGCTCGTCGGTCCTCGAGGCATTGCTCAGACTGTGGCACTTCGTGAACGACCGCGGCGGCTGTGTCGTCATTTGCAACGCCAGCGAGATTGCTCGGGACGTTCTCGAGACCGCCCACTTCGACACGCTGTTCCCGCTGGTCGAGTCGCGCGAGGCCGCGTTGAAGCTGGTGCGTCAGTCGACGGGGTCGGAGCCGGGAGCGGCGTGACCGCCTTCGAGGCCTCGAGCAGCGGACTCTGCCTGTTCCACCTGGCCGTTCTTGACGGCCCGAATGGGGTCGCGCCGTCCCGACTCGCGCAACGCTCCCGTCTGAACGAACCGAACGCTGGCTGCAATGACCTCGTCGGAGTACATGAGAAACGAGTGCAGGCAGTAGACGGTCATGAAGTCCGCCGCGCCCGGCAGCCGCGTGCTGGAAACGGCCACCGTGCCGTCGTCGTCACCCGGGACCAACGGGTTGAACCCCTCCGGCTTTCCTCGAGCTCCCGCAATGACGGCAAACTCGCACGGCGGTGGAGGCAGCTTGGCAATGAAGCCGTCCGGGTCCGTCACCAGCTCTTGCCCCGCCGGTCCGAAAATGGCCCGGTACAGTTTGAGTCCCTTCAGCCGGTCGGCCAAGTGAGCGCCCAGGTTGGGAACGCCCAACATGACCATTCGACGCACCCGTTTGTCCTTGTGCTTGGCCAAGAAAGCTCGAACCACCAGACCGCCCATGCTGTGGGCGACGAAGTTGACCTCTTCCATGCCTTCCAGCGAGCCGACGGCGCGAGCCAACAAGTCGGCCGCTTCGGCAATACGCACCTGCGTGCTCGGGTAGCCAAACGAGAAAACCTGGTAGCCGGCTTCCTGAAACGCCTCTCGCATGGGAGACATCGACCGGGACGAGCGGACAAGACCGTGAACCAGCACCACGGCCTTTCCCGACATGGGTGGCAGTCCCCGGCTCTGGCGAATCCGCTGCAGCTCCTGAAGGCACTGCTCGAACGTGCCCGAGGCGTACTGGTAGTTCTTCCCGTCGAGCAGCCGGTAGGTGTCGCGCAGCACGTTCCACTGAATTCGCCAGTCATGGAAGAAATGGACGTCGGCCCAAAACTGCAACCCGCCCAGGGTCTTGACGGCCCAGCGAACGCGACGGAGCGGTTTTTTCGAGGACTCGTCCTGACCCATGGCCGTTCCCTGCAGCGCGCACGCGAGCGCCAGAGTCGCCAGCCAGAGGCACCCGGCGGTTCTCCAACGAGTCGACCCGGTCGCTCGTTGCGACCCGTGGAACTCCTTTCGTGCCAAGACGCCGCGGCAAGGACCGAGGCCGCCAACGCGGCTCGGACTCCGCACTCGCAGGCGGGTTGTCTGGAAAACCGTCACTGTCCGCGCACGTTCATTCGAATGGCGTAAAGGCCCTTGCGAGCCGTGATGAACAGCGTCCTCCTGTCGCGGCCGCCAAAGCAGACGTTGGCCGGCGTTTCGGGGACCTCGATTTCCAGAATCTTTTTCCCTTTCGGCGAGTACACCGCGACCGTCCGACGCGTCAGGTACAGGTTGCCGCGTTCGTCCAAAGTCATTCCGTCCGAGCCTTGTGGGGCGAACAGGGTTTTGTCGGTGACCGAGCCGTCCGGGAGAATTCGGTAGCGGTACGTCTTGCCGGCCCCGGCGTCGGCCACGTACAGCCACCGGCCGTCGGACGTGCCAATGATTCCGTTCGGCTTGACCAAGTCGTCAATCACCCGTCGGAGTTCTTTTTGGTCCGGCGTAATGTAGTAGACGTGAAACCCGTCCTGCTCCAAACCCTCCTGGGACCCGTAACGCGGGTCCGTGAAGTAGACGCCGCCCTTCGGGTCCACCCACAAGTCGTTGGGGCTGTTCAGCCGCTTGCCCCGGTAGCGGTCGGCCAGCACGGTGACGGTGCCGTCTGGAGCGACCGAGGTCACCCGGCGGTTCTTTCCCTCACACACCAGCAAATTGCCCCGGGCATCGAAATAGAGCCCATTGCCGCCGCCGGTGTTCTCTCGAAAAACCGAAAGTTTCCCATCGACGGACCAGACGTAGGTCTTGCTGGCCCGAACGTCGGAGAAGTAGACGTTGCCTTTTGCGTCGCACGCCGGCCCTTCGGTGAACAGGAACCCGTCGGCCAGCTTGACGACCCGAGCTCCCGGCGCGACCAAACCGCTGGCGTCGGCGGCTCGAGCCGGTTGTCCGGTTGCGAGCACCACCCCGAACGTGAGTGCGAGCACCGTCAGCGTCGCCTGCAAGCGGACAGACGCGGCTGGACCCGAGTTGTCGTTGCCACTGGCGAGGCCGCGCCTCCACCGCGACGTTGTTCGGAACAGCTTGTTGGTATTCATGGCCCGACTCCGAGCAAAGTTCGAACGACGAAGGCACCCCAAGCGAACGCGAACGGGAAGGTCCCGGCGCCCCGTGCGCGAAACCCGGCTGCAGGTGACGACGGGTCTTCGGCCCGAAGTCTGCGAGGTGGGCCGACGTCGAGCGTGGCCGTCCTCGCCGCTAACAACAGTAACCGGCTCGACGAACTTCAGCCAGCGAAAGGGAGGCTTTCCGCCGCTCGGGAACAGGAGGGGCGGTCGCCGGACGAAGAGCACCCGGAAGGAGTTGGTCATGTTCGTTCGAGGCCCGCTTGGCTACTGCGGCCGCTCGCCCACCCGTTCCGCCTCGCCGGTCATGGGCACGAAAGCCACTGGCGTGATCGACTCTTTCTGAATGGTGCCGTCTTTCTGCTTGGTCACAACGACCAGCGTCTGGAAGAAGCGTCCCACGGGAATGACGAGTCGGCCGCCAGGGGCGAGTTGGTCAATGAGCGGCTGGGGAATGTGGTCGGGTGCCGCGGCGACAATGATGACGTCGTACGGAGCGTGCTCGGGCCAGCCGCGGTAGCCGTCGGCGCAGCGCACGTGGACGTTCTTGTAACCCAGTCGTTTCAGCCGTGCGCGGGCCAGGTCGGCCAAAGGCTTGAGAATCTCGACGCTGTAAACCTCCTTCACCAGCTCCGCCAGCACGGCCGCTTGGTAGCCGGACCCGGTCCCAATGTCGAGGGCCCGCGACGTTGGACGCGGCCGGGCCAACTGGGTCATGAGCGCCACAATGTAAGGCTGCGAAATGGTCTGGCCGTAACCAATCGGAAGCGGGCAGTCGTGGTAGGCCTCGTCGCGGAGCGACTCGGGAACGAACAGATGCCGCGGGACCTTCCGCATGGCTTCCAGCACGCGCGGGTCGCGAATGTCGCGAGCCTCCAACTGCTCGCGAACCATTTGAAGCCGGCGCTGACGCATCAACGACTCGTCGGCCAACCCGACGCCAACTTGCTGGCTGTCCGAGCCGGCTTCGCTGCTCGTCCCCTGGGCTGCCTCCTGAGCCGACACGAAACGGACCTGTGTCACAATGGCACCTCCTGAGCCATCCGAAGCCTGAGACTGCTCGCCGTCCGGAGCCGGAACCGGCAAACAACACAGAGCGACCGCGAACAGGAGTACGACCGCCACGACCAGCGTGCCGACTCCAATCTGCAGCATTCGCCGTTTGACGCTGCTGCCAACCACGCGTGCTTCCCAAGAGCCAATCACGGTAAGGTGGGCCAGTTTCTGCAGGGAGTTACCAAGGCGGGGCTATGTTTGTGGTGCTACCGTAGCCCTTTTTCGCAGGGCCAGTATTATTCTACTCGTCCAGTTTGCACCTTGGGCCAGGCTTTCGCAAGTCTGACCCGAGAAACGGGTTCTCAGAAATAATGTGTACACACGAACTGGATTGACTGGACGCGGCCGCGGTGGCCCGTGCGGGTTGAACCTCTTCGGCTCGTTGTACAGGAGGGGGACGACCAATGACTGACCGATTGGACGCCGACTTGGTGCCGCTTCCGACGCCGCAAACGAGCGGCGGTTTGTCGTTGACCGAAGCGCTCCAGCGACGACGCTCGGTGCGGGAGTTCACGAACCAGCGCCTCTCGCTGGAAGAGCTGTCGCAGCTGTGCTGGGCCGGACAAGGCGTGACCAGCCCGCAAGGTTTTCGAACGGCACCGTCGGCCGGAGGCATTTTGCCTTTCACGCTGCTGGTGGCGACCCCAGACGGCTTGTTTGCTTACGAGCCGGCGGAGCACCGTTTGCGACGGCAAGTGGCCAAGGACGTGCGTCCGGAACTGCAGGCGGGCAGTTTGGACCAGGAGTGTGTCGGAGCGGCTCCTGCCGTGTTCGTCTTGGTGGCCGAGCTGCTGGCCATGCGAGCCAAGTACGCGGGACGTGCCGAGTTCTACGTCACGTTGGAAGCGGGACACATTGCTCAGAACCTTCTGTTGCAAGCAACGGCACTCGGGCTGGGCGGAGTGCCGGTGGGAGCTTTCCACGAGCGGTTGATTTCGGTCGCTCTGCACTTGCCCGCCGTCGCCCGGCCGTTGTACTTGGTGCCGATTGGACACCCGGCCGGGTGACGCTTCGGCCTTTTCCGCGCTGACCCGGCTGGCCTCGTCTTGCACCGGCCGCCGTGCTGGCTTCAGCGACGCCGGTCCGGCTCCACTTCGTCCGGGTCGAGCTTGACGACCCGGAGGAAGCGAATGACGGCGTCGCCGCGACGGGCTCGAATCACCAAGTCGGCTCCGGTGTAGCCCTTCTTCGGAAACCACGCGTCCGGCAGGAGGAAGGTGACGGTGCGCGTTCGGCCGGTGTTTCCGCAGCGGACCAGCCGTTCGTCCGTGGACGTCGGCCCGTTGAAGTACTGGAGCGTCCACTCCGCGTTGTCTTTGTCGACGTACGTCACTTTGACGGCCACTCGGTGCGGCCCGCCGCTCAGGAAACGGTCCTCCACGCCGAACAGGATTTTCGTTTGGCCGTTGGCCACGTCGGTGCGGCGGGCCGTGAAGTCGTAGCGGTGGCCGCGGGCGAAATCGAACATTTGGTCGGGCACGTCGACCCGTTCGGTCGGCACGGTTCGAGCTCCGTCGGCGTCCCGCTGGTAAACCCACCGCTCGAAATTCTTCACCGCTAGCGGCTGGTTCCACTTCTTGTGGAGTCGGTCCGGCACGAAGCTTTGGCGCAGGTAGCACCAAGCGTCGGGAGCGGTGCGGACGGTCCGACCCAGCTCCAACGCCACGTAGTGCAGCAGCGGCGGGTTGACCAGCCACGGTCCCCCCTCGGCCCAAACAAAGTTGCGCCGCATTTGCAGGACCCGCAGCATCGACTCGTGGTACCGGTGCGGAAACGTCTCGACCGGACCGAACCGGACGACGTGCTGCGCCGTGTACTCCTCGTTCTCGTCGCCGGAAGCCCGGTTCTCGGCAATCAGCGGGTTCGACTCGTCGACGACCAAGTACCCGTTCTCGTCCAGCAGTTGCCCCAGGGCCGGGTTGGGCGCGTGCAGCATGTAGTGTTCGACGAAGCCGTTGCGCTGTCCCATGCCCAGCTTCAGACACAACTGCAGGTCGCGGTCGACGCCCGAGACGTTGCACAGCTTGTACTCGTACGGGTGGAACGCGGCGGCCCAAGCGCGCAGACGCTGTTCGTACAGCGGACGTCGAGGGTCGTCCAGTCGCGGCCCCACGCCTTCTTCTCCTCGCGAAGCCGACTTCAGGTGCAAGTAGCAGAAGTCGAGCTGCGGCATTTGCGGAATGCCCGAGCGTCCCAGGGCCTCGACCAGTTTCAAGTACCGGCGGTGGTACTGCGGGTGGTAAATGTCCATGTTGACGACTTGAAAGGGAATGGACGAGTTGGGACGCTCTTCAATCAACGGCACGCCGTACTTTCTCAGCCACCGCGGCGCGCTGCCTTCGACGCGGCGAACGACCGTGTGGTCGGTCAGACTGCGAAAGTAGCGAGTTTCCCAAACCGAAGCGTACAGGCTGAACCGGACGGCGTACCGCCCGCCCTCGCTGGCTTCCAGAATCCGCCGGCGAACCGGCTCGAACTCGTAGCGGCCCTCCTCCGGTTCCACCTCCCTCCACGTGACGACCACGTTCCGCAGCAGTCGACCGGGAAACTGGTTTCCGACTTTCTTGGGGTTGATGGAAACGCCGCTGTAGCGAGCCGCCTTCACCCACGGCGGCAGCGACCAGTCCTCGCCGTCGACCGTCCGTTCCGCCTCCACCCATTCGTGAAAGAAGTAGCGTTTGGTGAAAAGCTTCGCGGCTTTGCGGTCGAACTCGTCTCCGGCCGACGCGCGGCAAACAGGAATGACCACGCACGACAGAAGCAAGAGCCCCAAACACAATTTCCGATTCATGGACGTCCCTTTCGGTCTGTGTCAACGTTCTGACGGCGGGCGGCGCGCCGCAGCCGGCCCGCTTGTCCGCGTGAGACGCACCGGCCTGGGCGGGTTTCAACGGCCAGTGTCGGCCGGCCTTTCGCCGTTCGGTTCTTGAAGGAAGGCCCGACGCGCCGGGGTTGGCGACCAAGGCGGACGGAAAGAGCCGGTCCTTGCAGCCCGAAAATCAAGAGGTCCGCACGGCAACGCAGAGCCTTCAGCTTACTGCGCGGCGTTGGCCGGACGCCAGGCCAGCGGGCTGGTGCCAACGGGACGAGAGCCCGAGTCGTCCGTCCGCCCCTCGCCAATGCAGCGGGTCAACAGGCCCCGTTCAGTCTGTCGCGGTGTCGACGGAAAGGACACGTGGCGGGCGGGGGACGGGCCATTTGTCCGGCTGTGTCGTTTGTGCCCGACGCGCCGGTTGACGGGTCGGCAAGGTTTTTTCGCATTCGGAACCGCCCAGCGTAATTCTCTTTTGTGTATTATGCTTGTACTGTCAGATTCTTTTCGCTCTTTGTGGCGCACCGGCTTCGGCGTGGGGAAGAGCAGAGGGGAATGGGCGCTCATGCAAGCGGCAGTGTGGCACACGTGGGCGGCGAACCTGTCGGCGCACGGAATCCTGCTGGCCTGTCTGGTGGCGTTGTCGGTGCTGTGTCTGGTTCAGTCGCTGCTGTTGTGGCGTTTGAAGGGCGAGGAGTCGCGGAGCACGGCCACGGCGACGGCCAACACGCGGGCGCTGAACGCTCGGCTGCACGACCTGCGTTTGTCTGAAAAGCTGCTGCTTTTGGAGAACCAGACGTTGCAGTCGCTGATTCGGGAGCGTGACCCGTGGCGGGCGGTCGACCTGTTGTTGCGACAGTTCGTTCCGGACGCCCGCGCCGGCTTTGCGGCCATTCTGGAACTGCGAGACGGAGCGCAGCGGGTGCTGTGTTCGCGCGGCCTGAGCCAGCTTTCGCGGCACGACCTGCGGCTGGACCGGTCGTTGGAGGAAGCGTTGGCCGGCTCGCTCGAGCTGGTTCTGGACAGCCGCGAGGTGGTGAAGACGGAGTTGTGGAGCACGCTGTCGCAGGAAGACCGTCAGAAGGTGTGTCGGCTGTTCTTGGTGGCGGAGCGGACGGAGTCGTCGACGGTGCTGAGCCTTCTGGCGACGCACCTTCCGGTCCCCGAGGCAGGGCTGAAGCAACGCATTGCACTGGCTCGCCGGCTGCTTTCGGCGGCTGTGGCGCGGCTGGACGAAATGGAACGGGCTCGAAGCAGCCAAAGTGAGCTGCGGGAAACGAAGGAGCGGCTGGAGATTCGGACGCTGGTCGACCGCCACTTCGCCACGCCGCTGAAAATGTTGGAGGTGACGCTGCAGAAACTGCTGGACAGCGTGCAGGCCCAACGTGGAGCCGTTGTCGTGGTCGGCCCCGACCGTTCGGCTCGCACCGTCGTCCGCTGCGGAGCTCGCTTGCCGGCCGGCGTGGACCGGCAGTTGCAACGGTGGGAGGAGTGGTTGGCGGCGGCGAAGGCGGGCGTGTCGAGGCCGGTCGCGTTGACCGAGCGGGAGCTGCGGCAGTTGGGCGTCGAGTCGTTGATTCGTTCGGCTCTGGTCGTGCCCGCGTACCGGAAGGAGGGGTCGGCCGGTGTGGTCGTCGTCACCCGTCAGTCGGACCGGCCATTCGAAGACGGCGACGTGAGTCTGGCCGAATGGACCGGCAAGCTGCTCCACGACACGCTCAGCCGCGCCGTCGACCTGGCCACCGTTCAGCGGCAAGCTCGCCAAGACGGTCTGACCGAACTGGCCAACCGGCGAGCCTTTGACGAAGAGATTGCCCGTCAACTGACCAAGGCCGCTCGTTCCGGCCGCGAGTGTTCGCTGCTTCTGTTCGACCTGGACCGGTTCAAGTCCATCAACGACCGCTACGGCCACCTGGCTGGCGACGAAGTGCTGCGGGCGTCGGCTGCCGTCATTCGTCAGGCCATGTCCAAAGTCCGCTCGGGCGACAAAGTCTTTTTGGCTCGCTACGGCGGCGAGGAGTTGGCTGGTTTGTTGCCCGGGTTCGGAACGGCGGGAGCGGTTCGGGTGGCGGAGTCGGCTCGGTCGGCCGTCGAGCGGACGGTGATTCCTTTTGAAGAGCACGTGCTGCAGGTGACCGTGAGCGTCGGGGTCGCTACCTTCCCCATTCACGCTCAGTCAGCTGAAGAACTGATTGCCGCCGCCGACCAAGCTCTGTACGAAGCCAAACGCTCGGGACGCAACCGAGTGTGTGTGGCCGAGGTTCAGCCGGCTCCCACGCGGCTGTAGGGGTTCAGCAGCGCCGGCCGCGCGGCGTCTTGGTTTCGGCCGTCGCGGGACGAAAGGAGTGGACACCGCGTGGACCAGGGCGGCTCGGTTCGCGTCGCCCGAGCGCTCGGCGTCGCCGTTTCAGACGGCTCAGTCCCACGCCAGCGGCTCCTGCCAACACCGCTTCAGCTCGTACAGGTCGGCGTCGACGAGGACGTTGCCGCCGGCCCCTCGGACCAGCAGCCGAGGCGTTTCGGTGACGCGTCCGACCACCGCTCGCGGCAAGTCACCCCAAAGCTGTTCGAACTCGTCTTGTTTTTCCGGCGGCACCTCGACCAGGAACCGCGAGTTGCTTTCGGAGAAGAGCAGGACGGCGTCGGGCAGGGACGAGCGGCACTCGGCCAAGTGCAGCTCGGCCCCCCACCCGCCGGCAAAGGCCATTTCGGCTGCGGCCACCGCCAGTCCACCCTCGCTCAGGTCGTGGCAACTGCGCACCAGTCCGCGTTGAATGGCTTGGAACAGGGCCGCGAAGATTTTCGGAGCCAGCTCGAAGTCGACCCGCGGAACCTGTCCGCCGGTCAAGCCGTTGACCAGCGCGAAATGACTGCCGCCCAGCTCGTCTTCCGTCCGCCCCAGCAAGTACAGCAGGCTGTCGGGCCGCTTCAGGTCCATGGTCACCGCTTGGGTCGCGTCCGGCAATTGGCCCAGGGCACTAATCAACAACGAGGGGGGAATGACGACCTGACGCCGGTTGCCTTGGGCGTCGACGTACGAAAACTCGTTGTTCAGGCTGTCCTTGCCGCTAATGAACGGCGTGCCGAAGGCGACGGCGGCGTCGTGGCAGCCCAAGGCGGCGCGCACGAGCGAGCCGAGCGTTTCGGGGCGGTCCGTGTTGCCCCAGCAGAAGTTGTCCAGAATGGCAATTCGCTGCGGGTCCGCTCCCACCGCCACGCAGTTCCGAACCGCTTCGTCGACGGCCGACGCGGCCATCCAGTACGGGTCGAGGTCGCCGTAGCGAGGGTTCATGCCGCAAGCAATGGCCAAGGCTCGCGGGGACGCCAGGTCGGGCCGCACCACGGCTGCGTCGGACGGACCGTCTTCCTGGGCGCCCACCAACGGCTTGACCACACTGCCGGCCTGCACCTCGTGGTCGTACTGCCGCACGACCCAGTGCTTGCTGCAGACGTTGAGCGAACCGAGAATGCGTTTGAGGTCCTCGTCGTAGCGGTCCCGAGTCGGCAGCGTCAGTGGCTGGCTGGGCGGCGGCGCGTAGACCGCCTCGCGCTCCACCTTCGGACGGCCCTTGTGCAGAAAGTCCATCGAAAGGTCGGCGACTTGGTGGCCGTTGTACTTGAGCACCAGCCGGCCCGTGTTTTCGAAGCGGCCAATGACCGCCGCCTCCACTCCTTCCGACTCGCACAAGCTCCGAAACTCGTCCCACTTCTCCGGCGGGACGGCCAACACCATTCGTTCCTGAGCCTCCGAAATCCAAATTTCGGTGTAGGAGAGCCCCGAGTACTTGAGCGGAGCTTTTTCGAGCCACACTTCGGCGCCGGTGTCCGCTCCCATTTCCCCAACGGCACTGCTGAAGCCACCCGCGCCGCAGTCGGTAATGGCGTGGTACAGACCACGGTCGCGTGCTTCCAGAAGGACGTCCACCACCATTTTTTCGGTAATGGCGTTGCCGATTTGAACGGCTCCCCCGCTGACTTTCTCGCTTTCCTGAGTGAGCTCGGCCGACGAGAACGTCGCGCCGTGAATTCCGTCGCGCCCCGTTCGGCCTCCGACCACCACAATCAGGTCGCCCGGCTCGACCCGCTTGAACGCCTTGCCCACGGGAATCAGAGCGACATTGCCGCAGTAGACCAACGGATTGCCCAAGTAGCGTTCGTCGAAGTAAATGGCTCCGTTGACGGTCGGAAT
>CAYSAG010000039.1:0-25315 GCA_964428935.1 uncultured Planctomycetaceae bacterium
ATCAACCAACTCGTTCGCAAACCGCGCAAAAAGCAGAAGGCCAAGAGCAAGTCGCCGCTTCTGGACGGCTGTCCGCAAAAGCGGGGGGTTTGCCTTCAGGTCAAGACTATTACGCCCAAGAAGCCGAACTCGGCTTTGCGGAAAGTGGCCCGGGTGCGGCTTTCGAACGGCAAGGAATTGACCGCTTACATTCCCGGCGAGGGACACAACTTGCAGGAGCACTCGGTGGTGCTGGTTCGCGGCGGGCGTGTTCGCGACCTGCCGGGCGTCCGTTACAAGATCATCCGCGGCGTCTTGGATGCGCTGGGCGTGGAGGCGCGACGGCGGTCTCGCAGTCGCTACGGAGCCAAGCGTCCGAAGTAAGACGATCGGCCCGTCGGTGGGGCGCAGGCGGGCAGGTTGATGCGTGAGGGAACGCGATTGGCGGTCTCGGCTTTTCCGGTGAAAGTGAGCGGCCTCGGTTCGTGACGGGGCATTTTGAGATTACGGCGGAGGAAACAGGGTCCCATGGCCAAACGGTTCACGGCCAGCGAGCAGCAGTTGAAACCGGATCCGCGGTTCAATTCGAAATTGGTGTCCAAGTTCATCAACTGCCTGATGCGGGACGGGAAAAAGAGCGTCGCGCAGAAGGTTTTCTACGATGCCATGGACCAGATCAAGAAGCGGCTGCCTGACCAAGACCCGCTGGAGGTGTTCACTCAGGCGGTCGAAAACGTCAAGCCGTCGATCGAGGTTCGCTCGCGGCGGGTCGGTGGGGCCACTTATCAGGTTCCCATGCCCGTGAATCCGAAGCGGCAGCAGTCGCTGGCGATCCGGTGGATCATTCAGGCGGCTCGCGCGAAGAAAGGGCGGCCGATGTACCTCCGGTTGGCGGATGAGCTCATCGCGGCGTACCGACGAGAAGGAACGGCGATGACGACGCGCGAGAACGTCCACCGGATGGCCGAGGCGAACAAGGCGTTCGCCCACTTTGCGTGGTAACGGGGGTTAGGTCGCAGAACGGGCTAGTCGGCGACCTGGGTCGGCAACAAGACAGGCTCGCCCTTTGGGAAACAAAAGGGGCGGGCCTTTTTCGTGTCGAACGGTCCTGCTGGTGGGGTTTGGGCGTGCCCTTGGCTGAGGTCTTTGGGGAGCCACCGAAGGACTCGACCGGCAGCGAGCGGCGGTTGGGCGGACAGCCGTCGCGGATGGCTCGCAGCGGTGCAGGAACCTGGATGCAGGAACGTCGGGTAACGAGATGCCAGCGGTACCGATCGAGACAATCCGCAACATTGGGATCGTGGCCCACATCGACGCGGGGAAGACGACGACCACCGAGCGGATGCTGTACTACACGGGCGTGTCGCACCGAATGGGAAACGTCGACGACGGGACCACGGTCACCGATTTCGACCCCGAAGAGGCGGCTCGCGGCATCACGATCTACTCGGCGGCAATCACGTGCCAGTGGAAGGGGATTCGGATCAACATCATCGACACACCGGGCCACGTCGACTTCACGGCTGAGGTCGAGCGAAGCCTGCGGGTCCTGGACGGAGCGGTCGTCATCTTTAGTGCGGTCGAAGGAGTGGAGGCACAGAGCGAGACGGTCTGGCGCCAAGCCGACCGTTACGGAGTCCCTCGGATCTGCTTCGTCAACAAGATGGACCGCGTGGGGGCGGATTTCTTTCGGACATTCGAGGAAATCCGCTCTCGCCTCCACGCTCAGCCCGTGGCCCTGCAGATTCCGATTGGAGCCGGGGCCTCGCCGGATCCAAATGCGTTTCGCGGCGTCATCGACTTGGTCCGACGAAAGGCATTGTATTTCGACAAGGAATCGCTAGGAGCGAAGATCATCGAGGAAGAAATCCCGGAATCGCTCCGCGACGAGGCCGAGCAATGGCGACAGAAGCTGCTTGAAACCGTCGCGCTGCTCGACGACGAACTGCTGAATCGGTACATGGAGGAGGGCGACCTCCCGGAACAGGACATTCATCGTGGACTTCGGGCCGCCACCATTCAAGGGATGCTCCAACCGGTCTTGTGTGGTGCGGCACTGGCCAACATTGGTGTCCAGCCCATTCTGGATGCAATCAAGCTGTACTTGCCCAGCCCGCTCGACAGACCTCCCATCAAGGGCGTCCACCCCAACCCCAAGAAGCAGAAGCCGGAGGGTGAGATTCGTCGGCCCTCTGCCGACGAGCCGTTCTGTGGGCTGGTCTTCAAAGTGCAAGTAGACCAGCACGTGGACATGTACTTCGTCCGTGTGTACTCGGGGAAACTCAAGGCCGGAACCCGCGTGCTGAATTCCCGGCTGGGCAAGAAAGAGCTGATCAGTCAGATTTGGCGGATCCACGCCGACGCGAAGGAGCCGATCGAGACGAGAGAGGTGCATGCGGGAGACATCGTCGGCGTGGTCGGACCGAAAGACTCCGTCACGGGTGACACGCTGTGCGATCCCGCCTTTCCGATCGTGTTGGAAAGCATCAAGTTTCCCGAAACCGTGATTTCGATGGCGATCGAACCCGAAACGAGTGCCGATCGGAAAAAGTTGGCGGACGTCTTGAAAAGGCTGGAGCGGCAGGATCCGACGATTTCGGTCAAGGTCGACGAAGAGACCGGTCAGACCGTCGTCGGCGGCATGGGAGAGCTCCATTTGGAGATTCTCAAGCAACGGCTGCAGCGCGACTTCAACCTGAACGTCAAAGTGCACAAGCCGCGAGTGAGTTACCGCGAGACGGTCGAGCGAGCGGCCGAGGGACGTGGCGAGTTCCACCGGAGGGTGGGCGAGACGGTTCAGTATGCCGCCGTCGTGGTGCGGGTCGAGCCGTACCATGGCGAGGAGTCGGTGACGGTTACGAGCGAGCTGAAGCCCGGCGAACTGCCGGAGGGACTGGAGGAAGCCGTGCTGCAGTCCATCCGCGAACGCGCCCTCGGTGGCGGCGCATTGGGGTTCCCGCTGCTCCACGTCCGCTTCACGTTGGTGGAAGTGGACTACCGAGAGGGCGAGACCACAGAGTTTGCCATCCAGGCGGCGGCGATTTCGGCGGTGGACGACGCATTGAACCAGGCGGGCGTGAAGCTGCTGGAGCCGGTGATGCGGCTGGAGGTGCTGACGCCGGAAGAGTTCCTGGGCCACATCCAGGCGGACCTGAACACACGCCGAGCTGTCGTAGTCAGCTCGGAGCGGCGCGGGCACTTGATGGCGCTGGAGGCCGAGGTGCCGTTGGCCGAAATGTTCGGGTACTCGACGCAGGTTCGCAGCCTGTCTCAGGGGCGGGCGTCGTACACGATGGAGCCGCTGAAGTACGAAGCGGCGCCCCGTAAAGTTGTCGAGCAAATGTTGGGTTGATCGGGCCGAGGTTCGAAGGCGGTTCGGGCGAAATTGGGGTTTCGGCTTTGTTGACAAACGCAATGGGCGTCACTACCATTGCCGATTCTCCGAGCCAACTTCGGACGGGTACTGTTTAGGCGTTCGTAGGCGTAAGTTAAAGCAGAGGGGATACTTGGGTGTCGGCTCCAAAGCACGAACGAATTCGGATTCGGATGGAGTCTTACGACCACCGGATTCTGGACCAGGCAGCTCGCGACATCGTCGAGACGGCGAAGCGGACGGAAGCGTTCGTGCGCGGCCCGATCCCCCTGCCCACTCGTATCGAACGCTACACGGTCCTGAGGAGCCCTCATATTGACAAAGATTCGCGCGAACAATTCGAGATTCGCACGCACAAGCGTTTGATCGATATCATCCAGCCGACGGGACGAACGATCGACGCCCTGAACCGGCTTTCCCTGCCGGCCGGGGTGGAGATCAAGATCAAAGCGACAGTCAGTGGGGGCTAAGGGACGAGCCGTAGCGGTCGGCCTCGGACTTCGGGCGGTAGATTGGCGCTCAGCCTTCCGCCGCCTCGCTGTCGCCGGGCACCTTCTCGCTGGTCGGTGGTCCACCGTCTGTTGTGCAGGGCGAGCTGTGTGTCGGCCCGGTCCGAGGGCGTCTCT
This sequence comes from uncultured Planctomycetaceae bacterium, assembly GCA_964428935.1. Classification (GTDB taxonomy): domain Bacteria; phylum Planctomycetota; class Planctomycetia; order Planctomycetales; family Planctomycetaceae; genus JAADHY01. The sequence continues at coordinate 3,979 of CAYSAG010000039.1, forward strand.
TGTCTGACGTTTGAGCCAAAAAAGAGTGGTAGCGATGCCGGTCGGATTGTTGGGTCGAAAAATCGGCATGACGCAGGTGTTCGACGAAGACGGTACCGTCATACCGGTGACGGTCATCGAGGCGGGGCCCTGCGTCGTTTTGCAGATTCGAACGCCAGAACGGGACGGGTACCAGGCAGTCCAGTTGGGCTTCGACGACAAGCCAAGGCGTTTGGCCCGTCGCAGCGAGCGTGGGCATGTGGCGTTGATTTCGAGCAAGCGGCAAAAGAAACGGCTTGAAGCCGGATTGAAGCCGCTGCCGAAGGCGAATTGCGAGCCCAAGCGGTTCATTCGCGAATTTCGGATCGACGGGGAAGAGTGCCCGTACGAGGTCGGTCAGGTCTTGACGGTCGGTATTTTCGCCGACGTTCCCTACGTGGACGTGATCGGCACGAGCAAGGGGCGGGGGTTTGCCGGCGTCATGAAGCGGCACAACTTCCGTGGACTCCGCGACAGTCACGGCGTCAAGCGGGTCCACCGGCATCCTGGCTCGATCGGTCCCAGTGCGGATCCGTCTCGGGTTTTCAAGGGCACCCGGATGGCCGGGCACTACGGTGCGAGCCGCGTGACGGTTCGCCACCTGAAGGTCGTGCGGATCGACGAAGAGAACAACATGTTGTTGGTCAAAGGAGCAGTGCCGGGTCCGAACGGCGGCTACCTGATTATCCGGCATACGAATAAATTGGGGTAAGCGGTCATGATCTCGCTGCCAATCCGAAACGCCAGCGGCGAGCAGGTGGGGACGTACGAATTTGATCCAGCCGAGCTGGCGCCCGGAATCAACAAGCAGCTCTTGCACGACGTGGTGGTCATGTATGAGGCGAATCGCCGCGTCGGCACGGTTAAGACAAAGTCCCGCGGGGAAGTGGCTGGCAGCACCCGGAAGCTTTACCGGCAGAAAGGGACGGGACGGGCGCGAGCAGGCGCTCGGAGAACCCCAATTCGACGGGGTGGTGGCCACACTTTTGCCAAGCGGCCGAAAGACTGGGGGTACCGCTTGCCCAAGAAGGCCGTTCGCCTCGCCACGCGAATGGCCTTGCTGAGTAAGTTTCTGGACAACGAGGTCACGCTGCTGGAGGGATTGTCGATCAGCCAGCCGAAAACACGAACGATCGCCAGTCTGCTCAAGGCGCTCGGGCTCGACACCCAAACTTGCTTGCTGGCCATCGAAAACTACGACGTGAATATTTGGAAATCGGCACGAAACATCCCGACGCTCGAGGTTCTTCCGGCAAAGGACCTGAACGCGTACGTCTTGCTGCGGCAGAAACAACTGCTGCTGACCACCGCAGCCTTGGATCAGCTTCGCGGTCGGTCGCAGGAAGGCCAAGCGAAACAGACCGACGACAGCTGGTCGAATGGATCAGAGGCGGCAGGAGAAGGGGCTGAAGCTGTCGAGTGCTGAGCGGTCAGCGGTTGAGAGGATATTGCCATGCCACAGCCGAAGCGACCCGATATTCAGCTGGAACCGCACCAAGTGGTCATCCGCCCGTTGATCACCGAAAAAGGGATGCATCTGGCGGAGCGCGACAATACATACACATTCGAAGTGAATCCGCTGGCCACGAAACAGGACATCAAGCGGGCGGTGGAGGCTTTGTGGGATGTGCGAGTGGTGGCCGTTCGGACTCAGAACCGAATCGGCAAACCGCGGCGGTTCCGGTGGACAACCGGACGGACTCGACGTTGGAAGAAGGCCATCGTCAAGCTTCATCCAGAGGATCGGATCGTTTTTTATTGATCGGACGACAAGTGGCTTCGTGAGCCGGCCAGGGTCGAACCAGACGGGGCTGGCTCCGGGAAATAGGCGAAGGCGACGATATGGGAATCCGTTATTACAAGCCGACGACCCCCGGACGACGCGGGGCCTCCGTCAGCGACTTTTCCGAGATCACGGACCGCAAAAAGAAGCCGGAGAAGTCGCTGCTGGTTCGGTACAAGAAAAAGGGCGGTCGCAACAACCAAGGCAAGATTACTTGCCGACACCGCGGTGGCGGCCACAAGCGAATGTACCGAATCATCGACTTCAAGCGGGACAAAGATTCGATTCCGGCGACGGTGGTTTCGATCGAATATGACCCCTGTCGGAGCGCCCGCATTGCTCTGTTGCATTACGCGGATGGCGAGAAACGATACATTCTGGCGCCGGAGGGGCTGAAGGCGGGCGACACGGTCATGAGCGGTCCGGATGCGGAGCCGTCGATCGGCAATTGCCTGCCGTTGGAGAAGATTCCTCTGGGCACGACCATCCACAACATCGAGATGCAGCCTGGCCGCGGCGGGCAGCTATGCCGCAGCGCTGGGGCGGCGGCGGTCCTGAATGCTCGAGAAGGACGTTGGGCTCAAATCACGCTGCCGTCGGGTGAGATTCGGCGTCTGTCCAGCAAGTGTCGGGCGACGATTGGCCAGGTTGGGAATCTGGACCACAACAACATCGTGCTCGGGAAAGCGGGAAGAAAGCGTTGGCTTGGACGTCGCCCACACGTGCGAGGCACGGCCATGAACCCGGTTGCCCATCCGCTGGGTGGCGGCGAGGGACGGAACTCGGGCGGACGCCACCCCTGCAGTCCGACTGGCAAGCCGGCGAAGGGTGGACCGACGCGAAAGCGGCGGAAGCCTTCGTCGCGATTCATCATCCGACGGCGTCGGTCCAAGCGGTACGGTCAATTGAAGTAAAGCCGAGAAGGTCGCAGGACATGGGACGCTCGCTGAAAAAGGGACCTTACGTCGACCCCAAGCTCCTGAAGAAGGTTCAGCGATTGAACGCCGAAGGGAAGAAAGAGCCGATCAAGACTTGGGCGAGGCGGTCGACGATTCCTCCCGAATTCGTTGGACATACGTTTTTGGTTCATAACGGACGGAGTTTTGTGAGCGTGTATGTGACCGAGGAGATGGTCCTGCACAAGCTGGGAGAGTTCGCGCCGACCCGAACGTTCCGTGGTCACGGAGCGAAGGGCAAGAAATAGGCGAAGACTTTGGAGCTTCGTGGTATGGCGGTTGTTCATGCAACGCATCGATTTGCGAGAATCTCGGCGACGAAGGTGCGGCCGTTCGCCAACTTGATTCGCGGACGCACCGTCCAGGAGGGTCTGGACCTGCTGCGGTACTATCCGAACCGCGGTGCGAGGATGCTGGAGAAGGTCCTGCGATCAGCCGTGGCAAACGCCGAGGAACTGGGCGCGAGAAATGTGGAGCGTCTGCGGATTGTGGAGGCGACGGCGGATGGCGGGCCAATGCTGAAGCGAATTCAACCGCGAGCTCGAGGCATGGCCTTCCTGATCCGAAAGCGAATGTCACATATTCGGGTCGGCATTGAAGTGCCCGAACTGGCTTAGTGCTCCCGTTGCGCGGGCAAGCCGAAAGGCAAGGGTTAAACGCCATGGGACAGAAAGTTCGCCCAACAGGTTTCCGAATCGGGATCATGGAAAACTGGCGCAGCCGATGGTTCGCGTCGAAGAAGGAGTTCGGAAACCTGCTCATTGAAGACCAAAAGATCCGCCAGTACATCAAGAAAAAGCACGCGGTCGCCGGAATTGCCAGGATCGAGATCGAGCGGACGCGTGACCAGGTCGTCGTGCACCTCCACACGGCGCGGCCGGGTATCCTGATCGGCCGTCGTGGCCAGGAGGTGGAGCGGCTTCGGGCCGACTTGGAGGACCTGACGGGCCGACGCATGGACGTGAAAGTCATCGAGGTTCCATCTCCATACAAGAGCGCGCAGCTCGTGGCCGAAGAAATTGCTCAGCAGCTGGTCAAGCGCGGCAATTTCCGGCGGATCATGAAGCGAGCCCTGGACCAGGTGATGGAGGCGGGTGCCCACGGGGTCAAGGTTCAGCTGGCCGGCCGGCTGGGTGGAGCCGAGATGTCTCGAACCGAGAAGGCGATCCGCGGGTCGATCCCCTTGTCCACACTTCGGCGCCACATTGACTACGGGTTCGCTCTGGCCCGTACGACTCAAGGCGCCATCGGAGTCAAGGTGTGGATCGACCTGGGAGACTACTACGACGAGAAGGAGAGTGGCGATGGCTCTAATGCCCAAAAGGGTAAAACATCGAAAGTGGCAAAGAAGACGTATAAGAGGTAAGGCCACTCGGGGTAATACGGTCGTTTATGGGGACTGGGGTCTGCAGTCGACTCAGGCGGGCCATATTTCGGCGAAGACGATCGAGGCCTGCCGAATTGCCGCGACGCAATACATTCGCGGCGAGGGAAAACTGTACATTCGCATCTTCCCCCACAAGCCTGTGACGGCCAAGCCGCTGGAGACCCGGATGGGTAAAGGCAAGGGCGAGCCGGACCGGTGGGTGGCTGTGGTCAAACCGGGTACGATTTTGTTCGAACTGAGTGGCATTTCGCAGGAAGCGGCTCGGGAGTGTTTTGCTCGAGTCGCGTACAAGCTGCCGGTGCGGGTTCGCATGGTCGGTCGGCTGGCTGGCACGTGACGAAACGGGGGATCGAGGCCGCAAGGGACGTGACGGGGATGTCCCGATCGGGAGTCGGCGATGACGAAGGCCAAAGAGCTACGGGAATACAGCGACGAGCAGCTCTTTCATGAGTTGGCGACGTGCCGGAAAGAGCTGTTTCGGTTGAGGTTTCAGGCGACCACCGAGCGGCTGGATACGCCCAGCAAGTTGCGGGAGCTGCGGCGAGAGATCGCTCGGATCAAGACGATTCTGCGCGAGCGGGAACTGGCTCGCGAACGCGAGAAGTCGCAAAAGTAGCGCCGGAGAGGCACGACCCATGCGCAAACGGTTGATCGGCGTCGTCACCAGTGACAAGCGAGACAAGACTCTCCGAGTGGAGATTCAACGGCTGTATCGCCACCCGCGGTACGGAAAAATCGTCCGCGGCCGGACCGTGTGCCACGTGCACGACGAGAAGAACGAGGCTCGCGAGAACGACATCGTCGAGATCATCGAGAGTCGCCCGCGGTCGAAGACGAAGCGCTGGGACTTGGTGCGAATCGTGAAACGGGCTGAGGAAGGGGCGACGCGGAAGGACGCTCCTCATTACGACGAGACCAATCAGGTCGTCGAGTCTGGGGACGCGGGGGACATCTCGAGCGAACAGCCAACCTCGGGCGAGTGAGGCGTATCGCGCGAAGACAGCCGAGGGAAAGGTGACCAACAATGATCCAGATGCAGACACTTCTGGACGTTGCAGACAATACAGGAGCCAAGGTGGCGCGCTGCATCAAGGTGCTCGGCGGGTCACGCCGCCGCACGGCCGGACTGGGCGACGTGATCGTGGTGAGCATTCAGAAGACGTTGCCCGGCAGTCCAATCAAACCGGGCAGCGTGATGCGTGGCGTGATCGTCCGGTGCAAGAAGCCGACTCGCCGCTCGGATGGCAGCTACGTGCGGTTCGACAGCAACGCGATTGTGCTGGTCGACAACGATGGCAACCCGAGAGGAACACGCGTGTTCGGTGCTGTGGCCCGGGAGTTGCGGGACCGAAACTTCATGAAGATCATCAGCCTGGCAAGCGAGGTGGTCTAGAGCAATGAAGATCCGGAGAAACGACCAGGTTGTTGTGATCGCCGGCGACGATGCCGCTCCAGTTCCCCGTCGTGTCCTGCAAGTCCTGGACGGTGGCCGGCGGATTGTCGTGGAGGGAGTGAATCGGGTGTACAAGCACGTCCGTCGGGGGCACCCGAAAAGCCCCCAGGGCGGACGACTGGAGGTCGAGTTGCCGATCGACGCCTCCAACTGCATGCTGTACTGTCCGTCGTGCCAGCGCGGCGTTCGGGTTGGCTTTCGGTACACGGACGAAGGCCGGAAGCAGCGTTATTGCAAACGTTGCGGGGGATCCATTGGTGAGGCCGGTCCGCCAAAGCGGCGGTACGCTAGGACGTAGTGATCGTGCCCACCCGTATCGATCAGACGCGGCCGTAGGGACGAACCGACGAACGACTGACCTGTGGTGAACAAAAAATGGCCAGGTTGCTTGAACGCTACCGCAATGAGATCGCTCCCAAGCTACAGAAACAGCTTGGGTTGAAAAACATACTCGCCGTTCCTCGGCTGGAACGGATCGTCATCAACATGGGAGTGGGTCGGGCGATCCAGGACCGGAAGCGGCTGGACGAGGCGGTCATGCATCTGCGCCAATTGTCCGGCCAGCAGCCGGCCATCACTCGGGCGAAGAAGTCTGTGTCGGGCTTTCGTCTGCGGAAGGGAATGGAAATCGGCTGTAAGGTCACCTTGCGCGGACGGCGCATGTATGAGTTCCTCGACCGCTTGATTACCTTGGCCTTGCCGCGAGTCCGTGATTTCCGCGGCTTAAACCCGGACTCCTTTGATGGTCACGGGAACTACAGCTTGGGACTGAGCGAGCAGTTGGTTTTTCCTGAGATCGACCCGGACACGGTTCATTACACACAGGGTATGAACATTACGATCGTCACCACAGCAAAGACCGACGAGGAGGGGTATTTGTTGCTAAAAGAGTTCGGCATGCCGTTTCGCAAGAAGGCGTCGGTACGCTAGTCGGATGAGGGCAAGACACGGGAAGAGGTAGACACGTAGCCATGGCCTCGAAAGCGAAAATCGCAAAAGCGAAGAAGCCGCCCAAGTTTTCGACTCGCCGCGAGAACCGCTGTGAGCTGTGTGGGCGTCCCCGAAGCGTGTACAGGAAATTCAAGGTGTGCCGCATTTGCTTTCGGAACCTTTGTTTGGAAGGTTTGATTCCCGGAGCGAAGAAGGCGAGCTGGTGAGAGCGGGTGGGCGTTCAGTTCGAGGCCGCTGCGAAGATCGAAGAGCAAAGGGCATTTGTCGCCATGATGACGGACCCTATTGCCGACATGCTGACGCGGATCCGGAATGCGATCTTGGTGGAACGGCCGTACGTCGACGTGCCAGCCACCAAGTTGAAGATTGGCATTGCGGACGTGCTCCAGCGAGAAGGCTACATCTGGGATTACGAGATCATCGAGCAGAAGCCGCAGAACATCTTGCGCATCAACTTGAAGTACGGGCTGAACGGGGAACGGGTCATTCAGCACATCAAGCGGATCAGTAAACCGGGACGCCGAGTGTACGCAGGTGTCAACGAGTTGCCGAATGTTCTGGACGGGCTCGGCATCGCGATTCTGTCAACCAATCAGGGTGTTTTGAGCAATCGCGAGGCCAAACAGAAGAACGTCGGCGGAGAAGTGATCTGCGAAGTCTGGTAATCGACGCGGGTGGTCGTCCTATGTCACGCATCGGCAAAAAGCCAATTCCGGTTCCGGACGGGGTGGAAGTGACCATCGACGGAACCTTGATTCGAGTCAAGGGGCCGCACGGCGAACTGACGCTGCGCCATCATCCGAACATGAAGGTGGAGTTCGACCGTGAGAAGCGTGAAATCCGGGTGGTCCGTCCGGACGACCAACGGATGAATAAGGCTCTGCACGGGCTGACGCGGAGCTTGATTGCGAACATGGTTCAGGGCGTGACCCAGCCGTTCGAGAAGCGACTTGAGATTGTCGGTGTGGGCTATCAGGCGTTTTTGAGCGGTAACGAATTGGAATTGCAGGTCGGGTTTGCCCATCCGGTGAAAATGAAGATCCCGGAAGGGATCGAGTGTCAAGTTCCGAATCCGACGCACATCGTTCTGCGCAGCCCGGACAAGCAGAAGTTGGGGCAGTTCGCAGCGGATATTCGGCGGGTGCGGCCCCCCGAGCCTTACAAGGGGAAAGGCATTCGGTACGAGGGAGAACACATCAGACGGAAGGAGGGCAAAGCGTTCGCTGGTGGCGGGCGCTGAGGTGCTGAAGTTTCAACGAGGGCGGACGTCGTTCTTCTGTCTGCAATCGGCAAGTGGCTAGGCGGAGGCGCGTGATTAGCCATGAAGATGTATAAACGGATTCAGAAGCGACGCATGCGGCGGGCGTACCGAGTACGCAACCGGATCCGCCGCGCGGCGAAGATTGCGGGCACGGGGCGTCCGCGGCTGTCTGTCTTTCGCAGCAATAAACACATTTACGCCCAGATTATCGATGACGAGGCGGGCCATACGCTGGTAGCCGCCAGCACGCTCGAAAAGGAAATTTGTGGTGCCGGAAAGAACGGTGGGAACAAGGAGGCCGCGGCGAAAGTCGGCAAACTGATTGCTGAGAGGGCCTTGGCTAAAGGGATCAAACAAGTGGCATTTGACCGTGGGCCGTACAAGTTTCATGGTCGAGTCGCGGCTTTGGCGAATGCGGCTCGTGAAGCCGGCTTGGACTTCTAACGACCCGAGAAGGCGAAGCAAGACGCGGGAGAGCGACCAGTGTCGACAGGTGGTCTAGAAGGTCAATCCCAGACCATTGAGAACGTTGTCCAGATTCGTCGGTGCGCCTGCGTGGTCAAGGGCGGTCGACGGTTCAGTTTTTCGGCCATGGTCGTCGTCGGGGACCGCAATGGGCGTGTTGGATGGGGCTACGGCAAGGCTCCGGAAGTCCCGTCGGCTGTCGAGAAGGCCACTCGGGCGGCAGAAAAGAACATGATTCGCGTGCCGCTGGTGGGCACGAGCATCCCGCATCGCGTGGTTGGACATTTTGGAGCTTCCCGGGTGCTATTGATTCCGGCCAGGCCTGGCACCGGCATCATCGCTGGGGAAACGGTTCGTGCGGTGGTCGAGGCCGCGGGGATCACGGATATCCTCACCAAGAGCCGAGGGTCGAACAATCCCATTAATCTGGTGAAGGCAACTTTCGACGCGCTGAAACAACTTCGCAGTCGGGAAGAGATCGAACGGCTTCGAGGAGTCAAGCTGTCATGATTATCAATGACGTCCATCGAGGCATTCATCGCCGGAAGCGGCCCAAGCGAGTAGGACGAGGGCCCGGGTCCGGACATGGCAAGACGTGTGGCCGTGGGCACAAGGGCTTCAAGAGCCGCTCGGGTTCGTCGCTGCGCCGCGGCTACGAAGGCGGACAGATGCCGCTCTTTCGGCGCTTGGCCAAACGAGGGTTCAACAACGCAGCTTTTGCTCCTCGAGTTGCCATTGTCAACGTGGGGGCGCTCCAACGGGCGTTCAACGACGGTGACGTGGTGACCCCAGAGGTGTTGGCTCAGAAGGGGCTGGCCAAGGGACGGTACGATCTGGTAAAAATTCTCGGCAATGGCGAGCTGAAAAAGAAGCTGACTGTTCGGGCGCACCTGTTCTCGAAGTCCGCGGCCGAGAAAATCAGGGCGTGTGGTGGAGTCGTTGAGCAGCTGACGACTTGAGCTGGATCAGGGCCCGTCTTTCGATCGTCGCGCGTGGGCCGGAACGGCGAGCAGACGAGCTCCCGGCTGTTGTTCTTGGGAAGAGGCAAGGACCGACGCGTAGCGGCGGAAGCAGGCGGTGGCTCGGGTGAGGACGTCAAGCCGCGACTGCTGCCGGCAACCACTCCGATAGTGTTTCCGGCGGCCGTTGTTACAGGATGCCGACGCCATGCTTGGAAAGCTGATCACACTCTTCAAGATCCCGGAACTCCGCCGGAAAATCCTCTTCACACTCGCCCTGCTGGCGGTCTACCGCATGGGGTTCTGGGTTCCGCTGCCGATCATCGACCAGGCCAAACTGAAGGCCAACATCGAGCGGCTGGAGCAGGGCCAAGCGGGGACCATGGGACAAGTGATGCAGGTCGTCGCGCTGTTCTCGGCTTCGCAGATCGGGAACGCGACGATCTTCGGTCTGGGCATCATGCCTTACATTTCGGCCGCAATTATCTTCGAACTGCTGGCAAGTGTGTATCCCCCGCTCGAACAGTTGAGGAAAGAAGGCGAGGCCGGTCGCAAGAAGATCAACGAATATACGCGCTACGCCACTGTGTTCATCTGTCTGGGGCAAAGCTATTTCTGGGTCCGAGGGCTCGGCGGCGGAATGTTCGGCGAGAGCTTGGTCCGCCCAGAGTACAACTCATTCTATTGGCACATGGTCTGCACGTTCACAATGACGTGCGGGACCATTCTTTTGATGTGGATTGGTGAACAAATTGACGCATATGGAATTGGGAACGGCATCAGCCTGCTGATCACCGCGGGCATCATCGAGCGAATGCCTGGTGCGGGTCAGCAGTTGTTCCGGCAGGCGTCGCTCGAGTTAGGCGCCGACATGGGCATCGAGAAGCTGCTCCTGCTGGCAACTTTGTTTGTAGTGGTCGTTGTTTGTGTCGTCGCGATGACCGAGGGGCAGCGGCGCATTCCGATTCAAAGTGCCAAGCACGTCCGGGGGCGACGCATTCTGGGCGGGCAGCGTCAGTTCCTGCCGTTGCGGGTGAACCAGGCTGGCGTGATGCCGATCATCTTCGCATCCAGCCTGCTCATGTTCCCGTGGTTCCTGTTCGGTCAGCTGTCCTACGTGTTTCCCGAGTCGCGGGTCTTGGCCGTGCTGAAAGACGTGTTCGGTGGCGGGCGTGGCTACATCTACAACCTCTGCTACATTATCTTGATCTACTTCTTTTGTTATTTCTGGACGGCCATCACGTTCAATCCGCGAGACATGGCGGACAATTTGAAGGATTACGGCAGTTTCATTCCGGGATACCGGCCGGGCCGCCGTACGGCGGCGTACCTGGAACAAGTCATGGTCAGGATTACCTACGTAGGTGCGGCTTTCTTGGCCATTGTCGCGGTGATTCCCACGATCATCGCCACGTCCATGGGCATCCCGTACTTGATCGCCTCGTTCTACGGCGGAACGGGACTTTTGATCATTGTGTCCGTCGAGCTCGAGCTGATCCAGCAGATCGATAGCCATTTGATCATGCGTAACTACCCGGGTCTGCTGGATGTTGAGACGAAGCGGAGGACCTGAGCTCTGGCATGCGCTCGGGCTGTGACGCTCGATCGCCGGACGTCCGCTGGAAAAAACCCGGTTCCGAGGACGTCAGCTCGCGAAGAGGGGACGGGCACCGGTGGCCTAAGCGGCGGAACCAACGAACGCGGGAGCGGGGCAGAGGTAGACCACGCGGAGTCAGCCGAAGCACGTCACGGGCAAGGATGGGGTCGCGTTCCTTGGGGCCGGCGTTGGATGCCCCGCGTGTCGGAGCGGTTGCGGGCCCAGGGGCTCCGCCAGGCTTGAGAATCCGTTGCCGGACGCTCTATAATCCGCGGTTCACGGCAGCTTGGCTATCCAGGAGATCGGTCGAATGAAGGTTCGAGCCAGTGTCAAAAGAATTTGCGAGAACTGTAAGATTGTGCGGCGGAAAGGGCGTCTGTACGTCATTTGCCGCAGCAATCCGAAACACAAGCAGCGGCAAGGGTAATTCCGCTTTGAGTTGCCGCCTCAGAAAGGTTTAGACAGCAGGAGTCGCATTGGCCATGCCGCGTGTGCACGGTGTCGACATTCCGAACGAGAAGCCGACGTACATCTCGCTGACGTACCTGTACGGGATCGGGCGGACTCGGGCGCTGGAGGTGTGTCATCGGCTTGGGATTGATCCGCAGGTCAAGGCAGGCCAGCTGTCCGACGAGGAGATCAGCCGCATCAATGCCCTGTTGGACAAAGAGTACATCTTGGAGGGGCAGTTGCGACGGACGATTCAGCAGGACATCGCCCGATTGCGGGACATTCGGTGCTACCGCGGGCTGCGGCACCGACGGGGGTTGCCGGTTCGAGGTCAGCGGACGCGGACGAACGCCCGCACGCGCAAGGGCGTGAAGAAGACGGTGGCCGGCAAGAAGGGAGTGAAGGACCTGAAACACTAGCCTAGAACCGTCGGGCGGTTCGGGTGGTTGTGGTTTGAGCTTGGAATCGGAGGAGTTTGGCTAGTGGCCAAGTCGCGAAAGAAAAGAGTCCGACGCAACGTCACGCGGGCGATTGCCCACATCAAAGCGACGTTCAACAACACCATTGTCACGATTACCGATTTGAACGGCGAGGTGTTGTGTTGGGCGTCGGCCGGAACAGTTGGATTCAAGGGCAGTCGAAAGAGCACGCCGTTTGCAGCTCAGCGAGCAGCCGAGACTGCTGCCGAGAAGGCGGCGAAGTTCGGCGTTCGCGAACTGGACGTCAAAGTCAAGGGGCCCGGGTCTGGGCGCGAGAGCGCTATTACGGGGCTTCAGACGGGCGGAATTGTCATCAAGTCGATTGAAGACGTGACGCCGCTGCCGCACAACGGCTGCCGACCGCCGAAGCGGCGGCGGGTGTAGCGGTTGGTGCGTCTGAGGCCGGTCGCACGGCGGTGTGTTTTTGCAAGACGGGAGGCGGATTCGATGCGAATTCGGTGGCGTGGCCTGGAACTGCCCAGTCGGGTTGTGTGTGACCAAGAGACGGCCACTTCGACGTACGCGCGGTTTGTGGCGGAGCCGTTTGAGCGGGGATTCGGGACGACGATCGGAAACAGTCTGCGGCGCATTTTGATTTCCAGTCTGGAAGGCAGCGCCGTCACTCGTGTCCGGATCCAGGGCGTGCAACACGAGTTTTCGACGATTCCCGGAATCGTCGAGGACGTCACGGACATCTGCCTGAATCTGAAGTCGCTGGTGGTCAAGAACCACAGCAGTACCAGTAAGGTGTTGCGAATCGACCGGCACGAACGCGGCGTCGTGACGGCGGCCGACATCATTACGGACGACCAGGTCGAGGTGATCAACAAGGACCTGGTCATTGCGACAATGACGGAAGACGTGCCGCTGTACATGGAGCTGACGGTCGAGAATGGCCGAGGCTACGTGCGGGCGGCTGACCGTGCCGAGCACGAACGGGAGCATGGAGTGATTCTGCTCGACGCGGCTTTCTCGCCGGTCGTCCGCGTGCGGTACAAGGTGGAGGAAACGCGGGTCGGCCAGCGCACAAACTACGACCGTCTCATTCTCGAGATTTGGACCAACGGAACGGTCACGCCGGAAATGGCGTTGATTGAGGCGGCCAAGATTCTGCGCAAGCACCTGACTCCGTTCATTACCTACCGCGAACCGGGTCCGGAGCTGCCGCCGGAGGGCGGACTGAAGGGCATGGCCGAAGAAGCGGGTTACACCCCCATCGACACAGAACTAGAGGAAAAGCTCAACCAGAGTCTAGCCGAGCTGAACCTGTCGGTTCGCGCGACGAACTGCTTGGAAGCGGAGGGCATTACGACCGTCCGCGACTTGGTGAGCCGAACGGAGGAGCAGTTGTTGCAGGTGCGGAATTTCGGCGAGACGACGCTGAACGAGGTGAAGAACCGTCTGCAGGCCATTGGGCTGCGGCTGGGAATGAAGGTGCCCAAGTCGAGCACCAGTGTTCCGCGGCGCTAGGTCGGCGCGGCTGGTTGGGCGGTCGAACGGGGCCACGGCACAAGCGAGAAAAGACAGCTCGGTCGTGGCCGAGGTCTGGCTTTCATCGTTGCCGAAGTGGGGCGGTTCGCTCGACGTAGTCGGGTGAACGGCACGAATTGGTGAAGAGAACAAAGGCGGTACAAACGAAATGAGGCACCGAGTCCGAGGGCGTAAGCTGGGCCGAAACAGCTCACACCGGAAGGCCTTGTTGAGAAACATGGCGGCCAGCCTGATTCGGTCGGTGGTCGACGACGAAGACTTGCCGAACCGGCCGAAAACGCCAGGGCGGATTGTCACGACGGTGGCCAAGGCCAAGGAGCTGCGTCCGTTTGTCGAGAAGCTGGTGACCATGGCTCGGAAGGCCTTGGTTTACAAAGAGCAGGCGTCGCAGTACGCAACGACGGCTCCGCCCGGGTCAAACGAGTGGCGGCAGTGGCGTCAGTCCGAGCAGTGGCAGCGTTGGAACCAAGCCATTGCGCCGGCCGTGGCTTTGCGTCGCCGGGCGTTCGCCATTCTGCGTGACAAAGAAGCCGTTTCGATTCTTTTCGACGACTTGGCTTACCGGTTTCGTGACCGAAACGGCGGTTACACGCGTGTGGTGCGGCTGGCCGAGCGGCGGTTGGGCGACGCGGGCCAGAAGGCCCTGATTGAGTTCGTTGGGAAGAACGACCGGGTGCCGCAAAAAGGGAAGAAGCCGCCGGTGACGGTGGAGGACGAACCGCTGGCGGTAGAGGAAGAGGAAGCGACGACGCAGGAGACGCAGGACGTCGACTCGACCGCCGAAGGCGAAGCCCGGGCGGAAGCGACCCAACCCGAGGCCGAAGGAGCCGAGGCGGCCGAGGGCTCGCAGGCACAGGCCGGGGAGTCGCCGGAAGGCGAGGGAGCGTCGGACGCTTCGTAGCCCGACCAGCACCATTCGTCCGCACCGCGGCGGTGGCCAACGGGCTGGCGACCCGCGTCGAGAGAAAGGTCACGTCCAGTAGGCTCCCTGTGGACGACGGCTTGCCACGGGCTCGGTGTGGTGCCCCGCGGAGTGAGCGTGGCCGCTGGCCCCGCTCCGTCGCCGCGACCACCCGGTGGCCACAGTGCCCGTTTGGTGGAGTTCGGTGGGACGCCGAGCACAAGGAAGTGTGAGGGTTGTTTCATGAGTCGAGTTGCTTCGGGTTACGGTCCGCAGTCTGCTGGCCCGTTCGACTTCAGCGACGCCATGAGCCGCCTTTGTGCGGACATTGTGCAGCGAGTCGACGAGCTGAGCCACGTGCGAATGGAGCAAGTGGCCGTCTCGTTTGCTCAGGCTCGCAAGCGAGACCGTTACGGTGTCCGGGCCAAGTTGACGCCGCTTCGGTTCGAGGGCGGGGCGCTGGTCACGACGCGTTACGGTCGCCGGTGGACCATTCAACGCTACTACCGCGGCGACTGCGAGGTGCTGTACATTGCTACGTTCTACCTGCCGCGGTTTCTGGACCTGTCGTTCCGGGAAAAGCTGGTCACGGTCATGCACGAACTGTACCACATTAGCCCGGAATTCAACGGCGACTTGCGGCGGTTTGGCGGGCGCTACCACGCTCATTCTCGCAGTGTCGAGTACTTCGACCGAAAGGCCGAGGAACTGGCCGACGCTTACTTGCAAACCGAGCCGCCGCCGGAAGTTTACGGATTTTTGAAACGAAACTTCCGGCAGCTGTACGAAGATTTTGGCGGAATTGTCGGGATGAAAATTCCTGTGCCGAAGCTCATTCCGCTGGACGACGCCGACGCCGCTTGACGCAACGTTTTCCGTTTCGGACCGCGCTGCGTTGCCAGTCGGTCAACCCGCGGCCACCTGCTCGACGGCTCGAATGGTTGCCTCCACGTCGTCCATTGAGTTGAAAGGCCCCACGCTCAGTCGAACGGTCCCGCCGCGGTCGAACGTGCCAATGGCTCGGTGAGCTCCCGGCGCGCAGTGCAAACCGGCTCGCACCTGAATTCCGAAGTGTTCGTCCAACACGGCAGCCAGGTCCTGCGGGTCGAAGCCGTCGACGTTGAAGCTCACCACGCCCGCTCGGGGTACCTCAACCGGTGGGCCGTAGACCGAAACGTTGGTCAGAGCCTGAAGTCCCTCCAACAGCCGTCGGGTCAGCGTCTGTTCGTGTTCGCGAATAGAGGCAACTCCCCGCTCCAGCAGGTAGGCCAGAGCTGCGTTGAGGCCGAAGATTCCCGGAGCGTTGTGGTTGCCCGACTCGTACTTGTCCGGCAGGAACGCCGGCTGGTGGTCGTCGTGGCTGTCCGAGCCGGTGCCGCCCTGTCGGAGGCTGTGGACTTCGTCTTCGAGGCCGGGGCGAATGTAGAGCAGTCCGGTTCCGAGCGGGCCGAGCAAGCCCTTGTGTCCGGCGCAGGCCAACAAGTCGGCTCCCAATTGCCGTACGTCCACCGGTTGGTGGCCGGCCGTTTGGGCGGCGTCGAGCAGAAAGAGGGCTCCCGCCTCGTGAGCCATCCGTGCCACCTCGGCCGCCGGCTGAAGCGTGCCGGTGACGTTCGAAGCGTGAATCAAGACGACCAGACGGGTGTTTGGCCGCAGAGCGCGGCGGACGTCGTCCGGGTCGACGTGGCCGGCCGAGTCGGCGGGAACGACGGTCACCTCGACGTCGCGCCGTGACGCTTCTTCTCGAAGAGGTCGCAGGACCGAGTTGTGCTCCATTTGCGAAGTGACGACGTGGTCGCCAGGACGCAGCACACCGTGAATGGCCACGTTCAGTCCGTCGGTGGCGTTGAAGGTGAAGACAACGCGGTCGGGGCTTTCGGCGTTCAGCAACTGAGCGGCTCGCGTCCGACACTGAGCCACGGTTCGTTCGACCTCGACGGCTTCCGTGTACGCGCTGCGTCCGACGGCTGCGCCGATTCGGCGGTTGTAGCGGTCGACGGCCTCGTAAACGGCGTCTGGCTTGGGGAAACTAGTCGCCGCGTTGTCCAGGTAAATGCGTCGCTTCTCCGGCAAGTCGGTCATTGCTGCGCTCCAGCTCGGGCTGGGGTTTGGAGGCGGACGCAGCTTGCTGGCAACGAAGGTGGGCGCTTTTCGGACGCCTCGCGCCGTGCCGCTCAGCCGCCAATCTGGTACATGGCTCGCGGAGGCTGAATGAAGCGGGCCGTGTTAATCTGGTGCCCCTCCCACTTGCTCGCCACCGACCGACGGACCGCCTCGGCAATGTCGTCGTCGGTTCCGCCACCTCGCAGAATGGCGCGAATGTCGGTTTCGTCTTGGGCAAACAGGCAGTTTCGCAGCTTGCCCTCGGCTGTCAAGCGGAAGCGGTTGCAGTTTCGACAGAAGGGCTGGCTGACGGACGCAATGAAGGCGACGCGCCCTCGCCCGTCGGCGAATTCGAACTCGCGGGCCGGCGACCGCGGGTCCTGGTCGGGCCGGGGCACCAGCGGCTTCACCTCGCGACAGACTTTCTCGTAGATTTCCTGAGCGAACAACACCCGCTCGCGCTCCCACGCGTTCTCGGCGTCCAGTGGCATGAACTCAATGAAACGCACTTCGATGTCCAGCTCCCGAGCGAACTCGGCCAACGGCACCACGTCGTCTTCCGTCAGGCCTCGCATGGCCACGGCGTTGATTTTGATTGGCTCGAACCCCACCTGTTTGGCCACGTGAATGCTTTCGACCACTTTGTGGAAGCCGTCGCGACGCGTGAGCTGGCGAAAGCGGTCTGGGTCGAGTGTGTCGAGGCTAATGTTGACCCTCCGCAAGCCCGCTCGGTACAAGTCTTCCGCCTGGTCGGCCAGCAGGAGGCCGTTGGTTGTCAGGCCAATGTCGCGAATGGCTGGAATGCGTCGCAAAGCCCGGACCAGCCGGTGCAGGTCGCGTCGGACCAGCGGCTCGCCGCCGGTCAACCGCACCTTGTGGACGCCGAAGCGCGTCACGACGCGGACGAACCGCTCGATTTCCTCGAACGTCAGCAGCTCCTTCCGGTCGACGAAGACAACGTTCTCGGCGGGCATGCAGTAGGAGCAACGCAGGTTGCAGCGGTCCGTGACGCTGATTCGCAAGTTGGTGTGGACGCGTCCGAAAGAGTCAATCAGTCTGTCGGCCATTGGTCTGCTCGCCTGTCTGTCGGCGTCAACTGCCCGCCGTGTGGCGGGGCTTTGTCTTGGTCTCGTTCCGCTCGCTGGTTTCCTCTGCGCTGGTTCGCGTGCGAGCTCTTGCCCTTTCCGTTGTCCTGGCGTGCGGTCGGTGGTTCGTTGCGTCAGCCGCTCGGTTTGTCCGTGCCGGCGGAAGGAGGCACGCCGGGGTGGACCCATTCAGACGTTCCGTCTGCCCAGTTCTCTTTCTTCCAGATTGGGACGACTTGTTTGAGCAAGTCCATGAATTCGCGAGCCGCCTGAAAGGCTTCCTGGCGGTGGGCGCTGCTGACGGCCACGGCCACGCTCACCTCGCCGGGCTTCATGTGCCCCAGCCGGTGGACGACGGCCACTTTTTCGACGGACCATTTCCGGCGCACCTGTTCGGCGACCTCGGCCAGTTTGGCTCGTGCCATTTCCGGGTAGGCTTCGTAGTCCAGCGACTCGGTGCGTTTGTCGCCGGTCCGCTCACGGACCGTGCCCAGGAACAAGACGACAGCTCCGGCCCGTTCGGTCCGCACCGCTTCCACGACGGCCGAGTAGTCGATTGGTTCGTCGGTCAGCTCAAACATGGGTCTGCTGGCTTTGACAGGTGGAGGCGAGACACTTTCACGTGGCGGCTGCAGCGCCCGGGCGACGGCACTCAGCCGCCGCTTACCGGCGGGAAGCACGCCAGCTCGTCGTCCGGGTTGACCGGCCGCGAGTCGTCGGCGTACTCGGTCCCGACAGCAAAATGAAGACTGGAGAGAACCGGTTTCAGGTTCGGGAACCGTTCGCCCAGTTCCCTTCGCACTCGTCCAACGGTCACGGGGCCGTCTTGTGTCAGCACGAGTTCCGCGCAGTCCGTTCCCGCCAACTCTTTGGCCCGAGCGAACAGCTTCACGCGGAAAACGGGAGTGCTCATGGCTGGTTCCGCTTCGCACACCACGCAGCCGCAGCGCCGGCGACCAGTTGTGACGAGCGCCGACGCGCGAACCGCGCTGGCCGAGCGTGCTTTTTTCCCGGGCGTCAAAGGCCTCTTCGCTGCTTCGCCGGCTCGGCGGACGGACAAATTCCGAGCGCCTCGGCGACCAACAAAATGGGGTGCAACACGGGCCGGTCCGTGGCGTCGGCCATTTGCTGGCGACAGGCCGTGCACTCGCTCAACGCCACGTCGAACTCCGTCCGACGCAGCTCGTCAATCAGCCCCGCTCCCATTCGAATCGACTGGTCGAAGTTTCCGTGCCGCCAGCCGAATGTCCCGGCCATTCCAGAACAACCTTGGTCGATTGTACGAATGCGAATTCCAGGAATCAACTTTAGCAGCTCGACCAAGCCGCTGCGTGGGGTGAGCACCTTCAGGTGGCAGGGCATGTGGTAGACGGCGGTGCGTTCGAGCGGCGCGAACGGTTGCGGGAATCGGTCCGAGCGGAAAAGCTGCAGCAAGAAGTCGCCGGCGTCGACGACGCGTTCGGCCACGACGGCCACGTCCGGGTGGTCCAGCAGAGCCGGGTACTCGTACTTCAGACAGACGGCCGCCGTCGGTTCCGTGCAGACAATGGTCGCTCCCTCGCGAGCGTACTCGACCAGCTCGCGGACGTTCTGGCTGGCCACCCGCGCGGCGCCGGCCACGTCGCCGACCGCCAGCAGGTTCATGCCCGAGACGGTTTGCTCCGACGGCACGTACACCTCGACGTCGCACCGACGCAGAATTTCCAACAGTGCCAGCCCAATTTCGTGGGCGTGGTAATTGACCGCGTAGTCCACGAAGTACACGGCGACGGGCCGTCCGCGTGTCTTCGGCGACTGCTCGGGCTTGGCCGTGGCGTGTCGGCCCAGAAAAGTGCCGGAGGCGAACCGGGGGAAACGCCGGTGTCGGGTCAGGCCGAACGTTTTCTCCAGCGTCCAGCGCACCAAGCTCGACCGCAGCAGCCAGTTGGCCAACGCGGGCAGCCGGCAAGCCAACTCGCCCAACAAGTGAGCTCGCGAAAACAGCCAGTCGGACCGGGTCAAGCCGTTGGCTGCGACGTCCGCCGCCTTCAGTTCCATGGCCAAGCGAGGAACGTCGACGGCCGACGGACACTCCAGCACGCACTGTTTGCAGTTGAAGCACGTCTCGGCCAATTGACGAACCTCAGGCGAGCTGAGCACGGTGGAGGGAGCGGTTCCGCCGGTCAGGTGACGCCACAAGTTGGCCTTCGCTCGGGGGCTGTTCTGTTCTTCCGGCTCCAATCGAAAGAACGGACACATTCGCAGTTCCGGCTGCCGACTGCGGCACAGCGCACAGCCGTTGCAAGACGCGGCCGAACGGGCGGCGTCCTGGACCGACCACTGCAACTGCAGGCTCAACGGTGCCGGCTGGTCCGGAACGGGAGGCCGAAGGTGCCGCACGGTCAGGTGCGGGTCGTCGTTAATGATTTTGCCCGGGTTGAGCACGTTGTGGGGGTCGAACAAGCGTTTGACCTGTTCGAAAACGGGGTAGAGCTCGCCGTAGCATGCTCGCAAGTAACCGGTCCGGGCCAGTCCGTCGCCGTGCTCGCCGCTGACCGTTCCGCCCACAGAAAACGCGGCTTCGTAGACGGCCCGGGCTAGCTCTTCGTACAACCGAGCGTTTTGCGGTGTGGGCGGCGGGAGGAAGACGCGAATGTGAACCTGGCCGGCGGCGGCGTGAGCGAAGAACGAGGCGGTGACCTTGTAGTTTTGAAAGACCCGCTGAGCGCTCTGCACAAACTCAATTGCTGCCTCCGGCGGGACGGCCACGTCCTCGACCAGCGGCACCGGACGTCGCTCCCCCGGCAACCGGTTTAGCAGCGGAACGACCTGACGCGGCAACGTCCACAGGAACGCGACCTCATCCGGCTCGTACGCCTCGCATGCGACCCTCACAGACGGAACCTCTCGGTGAGCGGCCTGCACCACCAGCCGCACACGGTGACGCAGCTCGCGGTCGTTGTACGCCGTCTGCTCGACAAACAACATGGCTTCGGCCGTCTGGGGAATGATTCGGTCGAAGCCGGGAACGAACTCACGGCCCACCGCCAGCAACCGTCGGTCGAACAGGTCGCACGCGCTGGGTTGCAGAGCGGGCAGCTGCCGAGCCGTCCGAAGGGCGGCCTCCAGGCTGTCGAACAGCAGCAAGACCACGGCCCGGTGACTGGGCAGCTCGGCTGTGTGCAACACGGCGCTGGAAAAGAGAGCGAGCGTGCCCTCGGAACCCGTCAGCAAGTCGGGCATTCGAAGGACGCCGTCGGTCAACACGCCACGCAGGTTGTAGCCGCTGACGTTCCGTTGCAGCGACTGACGCTGGTAGCGCTGAATCAAAGGGGCAGCCTGTTTCAGAATGGCCGCCAATTGCTTCAGGAGTCGCGGTTTGGTGTCGGAGCCGCCGCCTGCGGAATGGGAAGGAGCGTCCGACCGAGCACGGACGTCGTCCGAGACGAACGACAGCCGCTCGCGCCCGAACTCGCACACAGACCCGTCGGCCAGCACCGTTTCAATGCTCTCGACGTAATCGCGGGTGGCACCCACCCGGACCGAACGCGAGCCGGCGGCGTTGACGGCCAGCATGCCGCCAATTGTGGTGACGTCGGCATTGGCCGGGTCTGGTGGGAAGTAGCGGCCGAGCGGTTGGAGGGCGGCGTTGAGGTCTTTGAGGAAGGTGCCGGCTTGAACCCGCACGCGGCCGTCCGACAGCAGCTCAATGCCACGCAGGTGGCGGGTGAAATCGACGACAATGCCCGGTCCGACGGCTCCGCCGGAAACCTGCGAGCCGGCTCCGCGCGGAATCAGCGGCACCTTCTGGTCCGAGGCGTAGGAAGCCAGCGCGGAGAGGTCTTCTGTGTCGAGCGGGAAGGCGACGGCCAGAGGTTCAATCTGGTAGAGACTGGCGTCGGTGGCGTACAGCGCGACGGCCACCGGGTCGCAGC
This sequence comes from uncultured Planctomycetaceae bacterium, assembly GCA_964428935.1. GTDB lineage: Bacteria > Planctomycetota > Planctomycetia > Planctomycetales > Planctomycetaceae > JAADHY01. The sequence continues at coordinate 25,232 of CAYSAG010000039.1, forward strand.
GGACCTCGCCGCGAAGCAGCCCCGTCAGGTCTTCGAAGATTCGTCGCCGCTGCTCGTCCACTCGGTCTACCGCCCGCACTGTGT
>CAYSAG010000040.1:0-13021 GCA_964428935.1 uncultured Planctomycetaceae bacterium
CCGATGTAAGATCCCTGCGCGCCCGCGCCAACGAAGACGAATCCGAGCCATGGAACCCGAAGGCTTCATGCGGTCCAGCACGGGGTGCCGGCCTTCACGAATTTCCAAGACCGGCTCGTCTGTCAGTTCGGGGCGGCAGTAGTTGTACCGCACGGCCAACACGGCCAACGAGCAAAGGACGTCGATTTGAGCCAAGGCCGACGCGGTCTGCTTGACCCGCAGACACTGTTGTGCCACGCGTTCCCGCAGCTCGACAAACAGCTCCTGTTCCAGTTCCTTCGCCCGCTCTTCGGCCCGCAGCACCTTCTCCTCGTACTCTTTCAGCTCGGGCGTAACGAACCGCTCCAAGTTCTTCAACGTCTGTTTGCGAATGTAGTCGTCGGGGACTTTGTCGATGTGCGACGAGGTGACCTCCAAGTAGTAGCCGAAAACTTTGTTGAAGCCCACGCGTAGGTTCGGAATGCCCGTTCGTTCGGCCTCTTTGGCCTGGTAGCGAGCAATCCACTCCTTGCCCCCGCGAGCCAACTCGCGCAGTTCGTCCAGCTCGGCGTTGTAGCCCGAGCGAATCATTCCGCCTTCGGAAATTACGACAGGCGGTGAATCGACCAGCGCGGTGTCGATGTCACTTCGAATTTCGGGGCAAAGGTCCAGCTCGGCCTCCAGTTGCCGAAGCAGCTCGGCCCGACGAGCAGCCAACTTGGCCTTGATTTTGGGGAGCAAGGCCAGTGTGTCTGCCAGGCAACGCAAGTCGCGAGGTGAGGCTCGTCGCGTGGCCAAACGAGCCGACAATCGCTCCAGGTCGTACGCTTCTTTCAGTTGTTCCCGCAGTTCGCGGCACAACCCCGGGTCGTCGACCAGTTCTTGGACGGCGTCCAGACGACGTTCAATGGCAGGAATGTCCGTCAGCGGGTTCGACAGCCATTCGAACAGCAGCCGCGCCCCCATTGGCGTGACGGTGTGGTCCAGGACCCACAGCAGGCTGCCCTCACGGGTGCCGCCCCGAATGGTCCGGGTGAGCTCCAGGCTGGCCCGCGTGGTCTCGTCAATGAACAACGTCTGCTCGCGGCGGTAAGGGTCGAGGCGAGCAATGTGAGGCAGCGTGCTTTTCTGCGTTTCCTGGACGTACTTCAGCAGCGCGCCGGCCGCCACGACGGCCGCGGAGCGGTCCTCGAAGCCGAACCCGGCCAGCGTCTGCACGCCAAAATGCTCACACAACACGCGCTGTGCCTCTTCCCGGTCGAAGTGCCAGTCGGGTCGAGCCGTCAAGGGGACGGCGTCGTTCAGCAGAAGAGGCTGCAGACGGCGGTCGGTCGCCTGTCCTTCTGCGTAGACGCATTCGGCCGGCTGCAGTCGTGCCAGCTCGTCGCTCAGCAGCCCTGCGTCCACCTCGGCCGCCTGGAACTGTCCGCTGGAGACTTCAATCCACGCCAGCCCGAGCACGTTCGAGTCTGCGTAGACGCAGGCCAAGAAGTTTTTCTCACGCGGGTCCAGCAGCGACTCATCGGTCAAGGTTCCCGGCGTGACGACCTGCACGACCTCTCGCCGGACCAGCCCTTTGGCCTTCTTCGGGTCCTCCACCTGTTCGCAAATGGCCGCTCGGTAGCCGGCTCGAATGAGCTTTTGCAGGTAGCTGTCCAAGGCGTGGTACGGAAACCCGGCCATGGGAATGGGGTTGGGTGAGCCCTTGTCGCGGCTGGTCAGGGTCAGGCCGAGCACGCGAGCGGCAATTTCGGCGTCTTCGTAGAAGAGCTCGTAGAAGTCGCCCATGCGGAACAGGAGCAGCGCGTCGGGGTTCTCCCGCTTCACCTCCAGGTACCGCTCCATCATGGGAGTCGTCTTTTTTTCGCGGCTGCCCATGTTCCCGATGTCGGTCGTTGTTGGAAGGCACGCGGAGTGATCGAGGTTGACTACGACGAGGTTCGGCCGAGCTCGGCCCGAACCCCGGCCCGCCTGACGGGGCGACCCGGTCGGCACTTCGGACGCTGCTCGAGCAACGCTCGGCGCTCAACGTCGGAAGCCCGACACCGACCCCCAAACGGCGCCGCGCCGTCAAACTCGGTTGCCTCGGCCGGGCGACCGGGCGTGCTGTGGGCCGTCCACCGTCAAGCCCTTCGACACCCCAGTGCGACGGCTACTCTCCCGCTTGTCTCCCCACCGGCCGAAGGCGACTCAGACCGGCGTCTCTGGAAACAGCATGCTGACGCTCGTCCGGTCATGGATGGAACGAATGGCGGCGGCGAACAGTGGAGCCACCGAAATGACCTCCACGTTCGACGGCAGCGGCTCCACGTGGTTCTCAATCGTGTCCGTCACGAACAGCTTCTTGATTGGGCTCTTTCCAATCCGTTCCGCAGCTCCCTTCGAGAACACGCCGTGCGTGACCGCGGCGTAAATGTCGCAGGCTCCGCGGGCCTTGAGCTCGCGAGCCATTTCAATGAGCGAACGGCCGGTGATGGTGAAGTCGTCGACCAGCAGGACGTTTCGGTCGTTGACGTCGCCAATGACCTCCAGCACCTCGACCGTCTCGGTGTGGTCCCGTCGCTGTTTGTTTCCAATGACCACCGGCGCTCGCAACAGCTTCCCGTAGTGAACGGCCTCCTTGGCAAAGCCGACGTCCGGACTGCACACGACCAGGTTGTCGATGCCCAGCCGCCGAATGTGCTCGCACAACACGTAACGACCGTAGAGGTGGTCGACCGGAATGCGGAAAAAGCCTTGAATCTGTGGGCTGTGCAGGTCCATGGTCAAGACGCGGTCCGCGCCGGCCACCTCGATGGCGTCGGCACAGACGCGAGCCCGAATCGACACGCGCGGCTCGTCCTTCTTGTCCCCCTTGGCGTAACTGAAAAAAGGAATGACGGCCGTCACCTGCTGAGCACTGGCCCGCTTAAGTGCGTCGATCCAGAAGAGCAACTCGACGAAGTTGTCGTTGACCGGCCGATGAATGCCTTGAATCAAGAACACGTCCTTGCCGCGGACGTTCTCTTCCACCCGAACAAAAACGTTACCCTCGCTGAAAATGTGCGTTTGGCTGGGAACCAACCGCGTGTGCAGCTCCCGAGCAATCGCCTCCGCCAGCCGCTTGTTTCCCGAACCGGCCACCAAAGCCAATTCCCCTTGCGGGGGCTGGAACGGCTCGGGCCGCGGACCCTTCTTGACCTCGTGAAGCAGACTGAAGCCGCCAGACATGGCACTTTGCCGCGCTGTGTGGGTGCATGTGACCAGTTAACGAAGCCGGGTGGTCGGAGAGACGATTTCTCGACTTGCCGGCCCGTGGAGTCTCGGAAAACGAGGCTCCTCGACAGACGACTGAATCTTACCGCCCGACAGGACGAACTCAAGGCTCACGGTTCCCGGCTCACCAACAGCGTCACGACCGGGTTGCGCTGGAGCGAACAAACCAGCGCTCCCGCCGGCTCACCCGCGCGCCCCGCGCCGCCCGAAGTCATTCCTCTCCTCGCTGAAACTGCCTCATCGGTGCAAACGCCCGTCCGCACAAAGTTGACGTCGCTCTACCAACCGCCTATAGAAAGGCCGTCGCAGACCGAAGCTTGTCGGGGCGAGCGGCGGCACCGGGGCCGGGAGGCGTCGAGCGGCACAAGGGGCTTCGGTCCGAAAGCAATGCCGGCTCGTCCGACCGACCGGGCACGCGGGCGAAGACGAACGTCGGTCGACCGAACTGGTCGCGGCTGCATGGCGAACCGCCGGCCGGCGGGCGTGGACGTCTCGACGCGGGGCCGGGGAAGACTGTCGCACAGAAGACGGCGAAGATTTCACTCCAGGCGGCCGCCGCGGCACGGCACGCTCTCGAGCAAACCTTTGGGGGACCGAACAGAAAAGGAGGACCAGAATGGCCGAGCGAGTCTACAACTTTTCAGCCGGGCCAGCCGTGTTGCCGGAGCCGGTGTTGGAGGAGGCGCGGGACAACCTGTTGTCGCTGTGGGACACCGGCATCGGCATTTTGGAGCATTCCCACCGAGGCAAAGCGTTTCAGCAGGTTTATGAGCAGGCGGTCGAGCGCTGCCGTCAGGTCGGCAACATTCCCGACGACTACCACGTGCTGTTCGTGCACGGCGGTGCGTCGATGCAATTCGTCATGTTGCCCATGAACTTCTTGACGCCGGACCGGACGGCCGACTTCCTCGTCACGGGCAACTGGTCCAAGAAGGCTCTGGCTCAAGCCAAGCGGTTCGGCAACACGCACATCGTCTGCTCGAGCGAAGACAAGAACTTCACTTACATTCCGAAAGAGCGACAGTACAGCGAGCGGCCGGTCTACGTGCACTTCACGTCGAACAACACCATTTACGGGACGCAGTTCGCAACGGAACCGGACGTCCCGGACGGGGCTTTCTTGGCCTGCGACGCCAGCAGCGACATTTTCAGCCGACCGATCGACGTGACCAAGTATGGCCTGCTTTACGCCGGCGCGCAGAAGAATCTAGGCCCCAGCGGCGTGGCTCTGGCCATCATTCGAAACGACTTGCTCGAACGTGCGGCCGAAGACCTCCCCGAATTGCTGCGGTACAAGACCTACGTGGAGCACCAGTCTCGGTACAACACGCCGAACACGTTCGCCATTTACGTCATGAGTCTGGCGTTCCAGTGGATTCTAGACCAGGGCGGCCTGACAGAAATGGAAAAGCGGAACCGCCGGAAGGCTCAGAAACTGTACGACTTCTTGGATCAAAGCGAGCTGTTCCGGCCGACCGCCGAGCCCGACAGCCGATCGATGATGAACGTAACGTTCGTCACAGGCGACCCCGAACTGGACGCCCGGTTCTGCGCCGAAGCCGAGAAACAGGGGCTGTGCAACTTGAAAGGCCACCGGAGCGTCGGGGGCATGCGAGCCAGCATTTACAACGCCTTTCCGGAGGAAGGGGTCGACGCGCTGGTCCAGTTCATGAAAGACTTTGAGGCGAAGAACGGCTGAGCGGACGAAGGGCCACTGCAAGTGGCGGCGACGCCGCGCGAGCTGGGCTGGTGTGTCGAGGCCTCGCTCGCTGGCCGCGTCTTCTCACTCAGCCACCGCGCCGCTGAGCCGTCTGAAGGAACGCTTGGCCGCTGAGCAGCACGCTCGGGACGGCACTTGGCGGTGCCGGAGGCCAGGCCGCGTAGTCGGCGGACAGAGCTCTCGTCAGGCCAGACGTCGTCCGGCTTGCCTTCGTGCGTGTTTGGGAAACGACGCGGTTTGCCCGCGAAAGTCGCTCGGCGAGGGGGTCAAGCCGACTCGGCCAACGGGCACGGTGGCTCGACCCTGCCGACCTTGCTCTCCGTCAGCTCGGCGTCTTCTCCCGCACCGTTCAGTTCCGTCGGCAGTCCGCTCGGGACCGCGTCAGAGCGTGCTTGCTGGCCGTCGAAGCTGTCCAGCGCCCAGCGGCCTTCGGGGCTCACCCGGTACACGACGCCTTCGTCGCCGTTGCGAAGCTGGAATTGCAGCCAGCCCAGAGCAATCAGCTTGCCGTGAATGACGGCCAGCTTTTCGTCGGGCACGCCGTCAATGTGCGTCAGTCTGGCGAACCACTTCTCGCGGCTCGTCCCTTCGTCGGTTTCGACCGCGCGGCTGGGTTGCTGTTCCTGCAGCCGGCGGTAGGCCTCCAGAACAAGTCGCCACTCCGGATGTTGTCGCAGGACCTGAGCGTTCAGTTCGGTCATGGTTGTGTGCCGCTCCCGGCCGTCCGCCCAATTGGCTCGAGTGAAGTCAGACCGTTGAAGCAAGCAGGCTGCGTGTGAGTCGGCTGGTTCGCCGCGGCCCCGGGCACCGGCCGTCCCGTGCCAGGCTGGCCGCCGTTTGTTCCTTTTTCGGCAGGCCGGGCGCAGGGGTCTCAGCCGGAGAGGCCGAACCGTTACGACCGTCACAATTTGACAGCCGCTCAAGCCGGGCGGACGGCTCGGCGCCGCGGACGGCTCACATGTTCGTCCGTGTGTCGCCGCTGGCGGCCAGGACGGCGTTGAGTGCCGCGGTCAGTTCAGCGTCAAAGTCGTGCGATCTTGCGTAGATTCGCACAATCGAGAAGCTGGTCGGCAAGGACCGGAACAGTTCGAAGTCATCCAGCGGTCTGGGCGTTCCTTCCACCGGGTCCAGTACGTAGTTCATTCCGGCCGTCGGCAGGTGCCCGGCCGGTCGGTGGTAGTGGCGAGCCACGTCGACGCGAAGCGGAATGTCTTGCAAGTGAGGCGGCAAATGCCGCCGGACCCGTTGTTCGACCAACCGCGGCTCGGAGAAAATCGTCGTCTGTTCGTTCATTCCCGGGTGGAAGTGCACCGTTCGCTCGCACGCCATTTTCCACCCGACCTTGCGGCAGAGAACGTCTCGCCACCGGCGCCCCAGTTCGCGCCGTTCGGGGTTGGAGTCGGTCTCCCAGCGCTGAACGTCGACCAGCAACGAACTTTCCGTCAATCGCAAGTACTGGTCCAGGTGGTCCAGTGGGTTCCCGGGAAACAGGTGCCGCATGGTTTCGGCGAACAGCTCTTCCAGTGCCAAGTCTAGCGCCCGCACCGTTCGGTGAAAGTAGACGGTGCGGAACAGGTTCGCGCGGGCTTCGATGAAGTGGATCAGTGTCGGCAACCCGCGAATGTGAATGGTCAACCCACTGGGAGTAAAGAAGCTGTAGTGAACGAGCCGCCACAGGTCGAAAGCTCGTTGGCTGTAACCCGACATGTAGGCGTCCCGCAGCACGAAGTCCATGTTGTCGACCGTGTAGATGCCGCAGAACAGCGCGCGTAGCTTGTGCAGCCAGTCGGGCTGGTGCTCGTCGAAAAGGGTTCGGTGACTGGAGCCGGTCGGTGGCGGTGAGCTGCGCGGACGGCGAATGAGCCAGGCAATCTGTCGCGGCTCGATTTCCTCCAGCGGCCTCAGTTTGCCGTTGGGGTTTCGTCGAATGCGGCGGAGCAGCTCGCCCAGTTCGTGCTCAATGATGGCCGCTCCAACGTCTTCGTGAGTAATGCCGAACTGGGAAAGGTACTGCTCGTCGAAGAAGTGGCCGAACGGACCGTGGCCGACGTCGTGCAGCAAGGCCGCCAACCGCACCAGCGACTCCACGTAAGCCTTCGACGGCACGTTCGGGCACGCCTCCCTCAACGAGTCGTACCACTCGTTGATGACCACCGACGCCAAGTGCATCGACCCCAACACGTGCTGGAACCGCATGTGCTCGGCCGACGGAAAGACCCACCACGCCGTCTGCAGTTGGTGAATGTGCCGCAGGCGTTGAACCCACGGGTGGTCGATGATGTCTTGTTCGGCCACTTCGTCGGCCGGCAATCCTGCTCGAGACGTGAAGGGAATGTACCCGTGAATGGGGTCGTGGGAGAGGCTTTCTGAGGTGTAGTCACGCACCATGAGTTTCTGGCACTCCGTGCTGCGACACGCCAGTCACCGCCCTCCGCTGCTCACAGCAGCTCGTCCACCTTCTCGGGCGGACGCGCCAGCACTGCCCGGTCCCCACGCACCACAACGGGACGCTCAATCAGCCTCGGGTGCTCCACCATGAGCCGAATGGCCTCGCGCCGCGTCAGTTTCTTTCCGGCCAAGCCCAGCTCCTTGTACTCCTTTTCCTGCTTTCGCATCAGTTCCTGCGGCTGCAGGCCGAGCAGTTTGAGCAAGCGGTCGAGCTCTTTCTGGCTGGGAGGTGTCTTCAGGTACTCGACGACTTCCGGCTCGTAGCCCGCCTCGCGAATCCGCTTCAAAGCTTCCCGGCTCTTGGAGCAGCGTGGGTTGTGGTAAATGCGAATTTCCGCCATTGGTGAAGCCTCTCCAAAACTGGCCGACCGGACAACGGGCCAGCAACGGAACCGCGCCCGGACCAGGCCGGCCCGCGCGGGAAGACACGTGTCTTCCGTGCCGGCCTTTCTGACTGACACACGAAGACTCGCGGACCGGCCTCGACAGGCCACCCGCTCCAGCGACGGCACCTTGTCGCGACGGCCCCGCAAGGCGCGGGCGAACCGACGCGGGCGGACGAACGACGCAAGCTGTCCGTCGCCGCGTGGAGCGACAACCGGGGTAGTCACATTATGACTGGCCGGCCGGTTCGGCTGAAGTCGCCGAGGTGTCCCAGTCCAACGAACGGCCGACCGCCTCACGCCAACGAGCGTAAAGCCGTTCGCGTTGGGCTTCGGGCATGCTCGGCACAAACCGGCGGTCCAGTTGCCAGTTGGAGCGCAGCTCGTCCAAGTCGCTCCAGAATCCGACGGCCAGGCCCGCCAGGTAGGCGGCGCCCAGAGCCGTCGTCTCTTGAACGACCGGCCGCACCACCTCGACGCCCAGCACGTCGGCCTGGAACTGCAGGAGCCAGTTGTTGACAGCCGCGCCGCCGTCCACTCGCAGCGACTGCAGTTGCAGTCCCGCGTCCTGCTGCATGGCTTCCAGAACGTCGCGGGTCTGGTAGGCCATCGATTCCAAAGCCGCTCGCACCAGGTGAGCTCGGCCGGTCCCTCGGGTCAGGCCGACAATGGTCCCGCGGGCGCCGGGGTTCCAGTGAGGGGCTCCCAGTCCAACGAACGCGGGCACGAAGTACACGCCGCCCGTGTCGGGAACCGAAGCGGCCAAGCCTTCGGTCTCGTCGGCCCGTGCAATGATTTTCAGGCCGTCGCGCAGCCACTGCACGGCCGCGCCGGCGACAAACACCGAACCCTCTAGGCAGTAGGTCGTCTCGCCCTGCACCTGCCAGCCCACTGTCGTCAGCAGACCGCTGGATGATGGCACGGGCTCCGTCCCTGTGTTGAGCAGCAGAAAACAGCCGGTGCCGTACGTGTTCTTCGCCGTGCCCGGCTCGAAGCACACCTGACCGAACGCCGCCGCCTGCTGGTCGCCGGCGTCTCCGGCAATGGGAATGGGCTGGCCGAACAGGTCGGCGTCTGTTTGGCCGTAGACTTCGCTCGAAGCCCGAACCTCCGGCAGCATGGCTCGTGGAACGCCCAGCACCTGCAACAGCTCGTCGTCCCACTGGCCCGTGTGAATGTTGAACAACAGCGTCCGGCTGGCGTTGCTGGGGTCGGTGACGTGCAGTCGACCGCCGGACAACCGCCAAATCAAGAAGGTGTCGACGGTCCCGAAAAGCACGTCGCCTTTCTCAGCCCGGGCCCGCAGGCCGTCCACGCTGTCCAGCAGGTAGCGGATTTTCGTGCCCGAGAAGTACGGGTCGAGCAACAGACCGGTCCTCTCACGGAAAAGCGGTTCGTAACCGTCCCGCCGAAGCCGCTCGCACCAGTCGGCCGTAATTCGGCTTTGCCACACAATCGCGTTGGCTACTGGGCGGCCCGTGTCCCGCTCCCACAACACGGTCGTTTCCCGCTGGTTGGTGACGCCAATCGCGGCGACGTTTTCGGGAGCGACTCCGGCCTGCCGCAAAACCTCGTCGGCCACCTGCCGCTGTGTTTGCCAAATCTGTTCGGGATCGTGCTCCACGTGTCCTGGCCGAGGAAAAATCTGGTCGAATTCCTTCTGTGCGACGGCCACCGCACGCCCCTGCCGGTCGAACAGAATGGCTCGACTGGACGTCGTCCCCTGGTCCAAAGCCAGCACGTGTGTCTTCACCGAGCGTCCTCCTGGCACGTCTTGGCGTTTGCGTTTCCGAGCAGCCTTTGGCTTCCGCCGCTTTTGTTGGTCCGGACACCGGTCAGTCTCCGACCGTCAAGTCGGGCGCTCGCCGCTGAGCTTCTTGCCTTCATTGAACACGAACCGGTCGGCTGGCCACAAGGCAGGGGCGTCTTACGGCGACGCCGGGGCGCTTGCGAAAGTTCGGTGCCAGAAGGACCACGCTCCGGCTGAACGATTCCACGGAACGCCGCGGCGGAGAGTACGCGGGCTGGCCGGGCAGCGGGGGCGGAACGGGTTTGGCACAGCCGTTGCGAAACCTGACGCACCGTTGCTGGTTCGCCCGCGAAAACGCGGTCTGACGCGCTTTTGCCGCGGGAACGCGACCAGAAAGCAGTCGCGGCCTGCCCAGTGGCTCGGCAGCACGGCCGACTTTCTAGGCAGACGGCCGGCCGCGGAAGGACGCTCCGGAAAGTTTTTCCGGACATTTTTTGGGCTGGCGGAAATGCGGCGGAGGGGGGCGGAGGCGACGCGGGTGGACGGACCGGTCTGAAGTAGACGGTCGTCCGTCTTGCGGGCGACGGCCCAAGGGTCACACGGCACACACGGTGCGGTCTGCGTGCCAGTTCGAGCACGCAGGCCAAAATGTCAGTCCCAAGGTAGAGGGTTTGTCAACGCTTGAAGGAAGGAGAAGACGAGGATGACGCCGAAAGAGTTCTTTGAGTTCGCGAAAGAGCACGGCGCGGACATGGTCGACCTGAAATTCTGCGACCTGCTCGGCACGTGGCAACACTGCTCGTTTCCCATTGAGTCGCTGGACGAAGCGGCGCTGACCGAGGGATTGGGCTTCGACGGCTCGTCCATCCGTGGATGGCAGCGAATCGAAGCTTCGGACATGCTGGCCGTTCCCGATCTGAATACGGTCGTGCTGGACCCGTTCTTCGAGAAACCGACCGTCAGTGTCATTGCGAACATTGTCGACCCGGTCACTCGCGAACGCTACAGCAAAGACCCCCGCTACGTCGCCGAAAAAGGCATTGCCTACATGAAGCAGACCGGCATTGCCGACACCTGCTACATTGGGCCGGAACCCGAGTTCTTCATTTTCGACGACATTCGTTACGAGTCGAGTCAGCGCGGTGCCATGTACCAAATCGACTCGATTGAAGGCGCGTGGAACACGGGCCGGCCGGAAGAACCGAACTTGGGCCACAAGCCGGGCTACAAGTGCGGCTACTTCCCCGTCTCGCCCATCGACAGCTACCACGACTTGCGCGGCGAAATGGTCCGCGAGCTGCAGAAGGTGGGCATTGTCGTCGAGGCTCACCACCACGAGGTCGGCACGGCCGGTCAGGCCGAAATCGACATGAAGTTCACCGACCTGCTCCGCATGGCCGACCAGTTCATGTGGTACAAGTACATCATCAAGAACGTCGCTAAGCGGAACGGCAAGACCGTCACGTTCATGCCGAAGCCGATTTTCGGCGACAACGGCTCGGGCATGCACACGCACTTCTCGCTGTGGAAGGACGGCAAGCCGTTGTTCCCGGGCGAGGGGTACGCGGGGCTGAGCGAACTGGCTCTGCACGCCATTGGCGGCATTCTGAAGCACGGACGGGCGCTCATGGCCTTCTGCGCTCCAACGGCCAACAGCTACCACCGGCTGGTGCCCGGGTTCGAAGCTCCGGTCACTCTGGCCATGTCGCAGCGGAACCGGTCGGCGGCGGTTCGCATTCCCATGTACTCGCCCAGCCCGAAGGCGAAGCGGCTGGAGTTCCGTTGTCCCGACCCGTCGTGCAACGGCTACCTGGCCTTCACGGCCATGCTCATGGCGGCCTTGGACGGCGTGCAGAACAAAATCGACCCGGGCGAACCGCTCGACCGCGACATTTACGACATGACTCCCGAAGAGTTGGCCGGCAAGGAAAAAACCCCGGCCTCGCTCGAGGAAGCCATTGAGGCCTTGGAAGCCGACCACGACTTTCTGACCAAGGGCGACGTCTTCACCGAAGACTTGATTTCGACGTGGATCGAGTGGAAGCGGACGGAGGAAATCGACCAGCTGCGGCTGCGTCCGCACCCGTACGAGTTCGACCTGTACTACAACTGCTAAGAGCGAACCGGAAACGTCTGGGGGGCCGGTGAGCGGGACGCGGCGTTCCCGGCGACGCACGGGCAAGGCGTGCACAGCCTTCGCCTGCTAGCCGGGCGGCCGCGGGGACCGGCGCCGAGCTCTCGGACGAACTGTGCCCCACGGTCAGCCGGTCGGTGGCCGTCGCGGCCCACGGCGCGCGGCTGCCGACCGGCGCAAAATTCGAAGCGTCAGGCTCCGAGCAACCTCCCTGCCTTGGAGGCTGACTTGCCGTGCCCCTGTCGGCTCAGCCGCCGGCAGGGGTTTTGTCTTTCCAGCGAAACCGCACAACAACCCGACGCGCCGGTCGCTCAGCGACCTCGGTCCAGTCGGTACAAGGCCGCCAACTGGACACCGCAGCGACGAACCTCGGCCACCACTTGGCCGGGCGGTCCTGGCCAACGTACTTCGGCCGGCAAGTCGGCGTTTCGCCGGAACAGCAACAACAGTGTCGCTCGTCGAGCCGCCGGGCTGCCGTAGGCAACGAAACGTACTCCACTCGCCTTCAGCCGCGGCGTGCAGTCTCGAACGTCGTCCCATTGAAACTGGTGCAAGGTGGGAGCCACCGCAACGACCGTCCCGTGCGGGGCCCGACGAGCCAACTGGGTCAGCAGGGACCGCGTCACGGAGTCGCCCCAGTACGTCGTTTCCAGCCCCAAACGCTGGGCGCCCGGCAAACCTCCCACCAGCAGGTTGTAGTAGCTCAGGTAGCACGGGTGGACGCACACCAGACCGACGGCCTGCAGCGCCAGCAGAGCCGTCAGCCCCAGCGTCGTGCTCCGCGCTGAGAGCCGTCGCCGTAGCCAGCCGTGGACCCGCACCAGCCCCCGTCCGACGAAAACGGCCCACAGCGGAAAGACCACCAGAAACAGCCGCACTCCGTCGTAGACGGCCACGCCCGGAACCGAGAACACGACCAGCGGAAACACCAGGCACGCCAGCACCAGTTGCAAACGTCGGTCGCGTCGCCAGCTCGGCCAGTCGGCCAGTCCGACCACACCCAAAGCCAGCAAGCCCACTGGGACCGTCGCAACGAAAAGCACCCACGGGTAGTGCCACGGCACTTGCCGGTCCGCGAACTTCTCGCCGAAGTACCAAACCGACAACGTGGCCCGTTCGGTCGTGCGAGCGAAGTACTGGACCAAGTGGTTCCACGGGTCCAACCACAACCAGGGCCAGCCGACGAAAAAGACGACCAGCCCCACGACGCCCCAAACCAACAGCGGCCCCACCGCGCGCCGACGCCAGTTCCACAGCGCCCACAGGGCCAGCGGCGGTCCGAGAAGGACGGCTTGAATCTTGCTGAGCAGCGCCAGACCGAACAGCACGCCGGCAGCGGCGGCGAGTCCCAA
>CAYSAG010000040.1:13121-25242 GCA_964428935.1 uncultured Planctomycetaceae bacterium
AGCCGACGAACGTCTCCAGTGCTGCCAAGTGAGCGTGTCCGAACAGGCGGGGCATGAGCGGCAAGGCCAGTGCCGCGCCCAGGCCGGCCGCCCGACCGAACCACCGACCGGTCGTCCAACCGACCAACAGAACGAGCAGGGCAAAGGCCGTCGCCGACCCAACTCGCGCACAAAACGGGCTGAACGGCCCGACAAAACCGCTCGGACCGACAACGGCTCGAACCGCGTTGTGCCACAACCCCAGCCAGAGGCGGCCCAACGGAGGGTGGTCCGGCAGGAAGTACGGCGCTCCAAAAACCTCTTGGACGCTCTTCGGGTGCAACAGCCCCAAACCGTAGACTCGAACCGCCTCGGCCAGGTAGACCCCCTGCTGCACGTTGAACATTTCGTCGACCGTCAGCCCCGGTCCTTCCGGCACACGCGACGCCTCGCCGGTTGCGTCGAGCGTGAGAACCAAAGCCAGCCAGGTCAGAGCGGCCACCAGCGCCGGCGCGAGCCAGCAACTCCGTCGCAGTCGCTGCCACGTCGAAGTCGTCGCCAAAAGGGGAGAGCTGGTTCTCTTGATTTTGCGAGCCATGTTTGAATCAAGGACAGTGAAGGGGAAGGACGCAGGGCCGAGTGAGGCACGTTGAAGCCCACTGGTCCGGGCGGTCGACCAACGCGTGGGTGTCGTCCGTCGCGGCGTCCGGAGCCGTGCGTGGCGCTTTCGAACGCCACGCCCCCAGGCCCCCATGGGCTGATTGTAGCACGCGACAGAAAGGCTCAACCACCAGCCTCAATTGAACGCGTTGTTTTCCGATTCCAGAACGACCCGACTCAGTTGTCGTTCAAGCCGTTCGGGTGACGGGTGTGAAACCGGTCCTTCCACGGTGAAGCCGGCAAGCTCGCTCGTTGCGGCCTCTGCAGACGGTGTGCCCAGAACTTGGTTCTACCGCTGCCACGAGACGGCCTGGCACTGGCGCACGGCGAGGGGCTCGCGAGGCCCCAGGGCAAGCTGGGGGCACCGCGTTGCCGCGCAGACCGACCGCGGTGAAAAGTGTTTGAACGGCGTGGTGGAAGGTGGTACGATCCTTTTGTTGAGCGATGTCACGTCTTTGCGGCTGCGGGTCAGAAATGCGTGGGGGTGAGGGTGCATTGACGAGCGAGCTGCCTTGCGACGGCTCAATCTCTTCCGCCATGCTGGCCGGACTTCGGGTTCGTGACGAGCGGGCGTGGCTTCGGCTGGTGCGCCTGTTTGGTCGTCCGCTGTACGGCGTGTGTCGCAGTCGTGGCTTCGGACCGGAAGACGCTCGTGACATTGTCCAGGACGTCTTCTTGGCCGTTGCCGCTTACCTGGACCAGTTTCACCGTTCGGAGTGCGGTGGGAGCTTTCACGCCTGGTTCTGGACCATTGCCCGCTCGAAAATGGCCGACCACTGTCGGCGTCGGAGGCATGAGCCTGTGCCGGTGGGCGGGTCGGAGGCGTGGGCTCGGCTTCAGCAGCTCGTCACGGACTCGCCGGACGCCGACCAGCTCATGGAACGGCTCGCGGTTCGTCTGGTCTTGGACCGGTTGGTCGACGCGGTCCGCGGCGAGTTGGACGAGCTGACGTGGGAATGCTTTCGTCGAATGGTGCAAGGGCGTCAGACGGCGGCGGAAATTGCCGAGCAGCTGAACCGCGAACGTTCGCCGCGTCCTCCGCTCACCGCCGCTTCAGTGCGCCAGCGCAAGTGCCGGTTTCTGAGACGACTGCGGGAAGAGTCCCGGACGCTCGGCTTGCCCGTTCTGGAAGGTTAGGCGCTGCGCGGCGACCGAGCGTTTTTCGAGGAACCCGAGTTTTCTCTGGCCGAGCAGCGAGGAGGCGGCGCGGGGTGCAGCGTTCGGAGGGTTTCTCATGGCCACCACCTGTCCAACCCGGTGTCAACTGGTTGACTTCGTGCTCGGCAAACTGGACGAACACGACGAGGAAGTCGTCTCGAAGCACCTACACCAGTGCGCCCAGTGTGCCGCGTTGGTCGAGCGGCTTGAAGCCGAAGTCTCGGACGAGTTGCTTCGGCTGTTGCGGCGTTCCGGTTCCGGTGAGCCGTTCCCGGAGGAGTCGGAATGCCGGCAGGTGCTGAACCGCCTGAAGTCTTTGCTGAGTGGTCCGTTCGGTTTCGCCCTGACGCAACGACAGACGGAGCTGCGCGAGGAGCGTCGGCCACCACAGCGACTGGGCCAGTACGAAATCCTGGAACGAATTGGCCGCGGCGGCATGGGGACCGTCTACAAGGCTCGCCACGTCCGGCTCGACCGCGTCGTCGCGTTGAAAGTCTTGGGGCCGGAGCGGACGACGCCGTCGGCCGTGGCGCGGTTCGAGCGGGAAATGAAGGCGATTGGGGGAGTCGAACATCCAAACGTCGTCCGAGCGTTCGACGCCGACGAGGAGGAGGGGTTCTACTACATTGTCATGGACTTTGTGGACGGCGTCAGTCTGTCGGCGCTGGTGAAGCGGCTCGGGCCACTGCCCGTTCCGGACGCGTGCGAGCTAGCTCGTCAAGCGGCTTTGGGTCTGCAAGCCATTCACGAGCATGGTCTGGTTCACCGGGACGTCAAACCTTCGAACCTCATGCTGACCCGAAGCGGTCAGGTGAAGGTGCTCGACTTGGGCCTGAGCCGTCTGCGCAGAGAGTTGGTGGAGGCGGACGTGACTGCGAGCGGCACGGTGGTGGGGACGGTCGACTACATTGCTCCCGAGCAATGCGGCGACAGCCGTCACGTCACCATTCGCGCCGACCTCTACAGCTTGGGGTGCACGTTGTACGAACTGCTTTGTGGACACCCGCCGTTCAGCGGCCCGAAGTACAAAACGTGGGGAGAGAAAATTGCCGGCCATGTGTTTCACACGCCGGTTCCAATCGAGGAGCGTCGGACGGAAGTGCCGCCGGGGTTGGCCACTGTGGTCCGTCGATTGCTGCAAAAAAAGCCGGAGGACCGGTACGCAGAGCCTTTGGAAGTGGCCGAAGCCTTGGCGCCGTTCGCTCAGGGCAGCGACTTGGCGAGGCTGGTGCGACAGGCCGAGCGGGCCGGTCAGGTTCCTGGCAGCACGGTGGGGGAGGAGTGTCGGACCGTGTGGGACCAGGGCGCCGGCCGCCCGGCCGCCTCGACAACCAAGACAAGACCGCTCGGCCGGGTCTTCTTGCGGCGTCGAGCAGCCGTCGTAACCGCGTTGTTGTTCCTCGTCTTCGCCGCGGGCGCGTTGTTTTTCCTGGGACCGTGGAACACGGAAAAGTGGACGGGTTCGCTCAAGGAGAGCCAACCCCGAAGCGGCCGGCAAGGGACGGGGCTCTACACTGCAACGGCTGCGGGGCGGGAGCGAGTTGGACACGCCGGGGTGGCCGATGCGAAGGCCGCGTTGGAGGGTCCCGCAAGCGCGGACGAGGACGGACTGGACGGCAAGGACGTCGGAGACGGAAACCGGCAGGCCGGGGCAGGCCGGTTGGTGGCTGCACGAAGTGAGCGCGGCAGGCAGCCTGGGCCGTCGCAACCGACGCTGGCCGAACTGGTCAGCGAGGGTTTGGCGTCGCGCGAAGAAAACCTTTCGCCGGGAACAGTCCCTCGCGCCGGGCTCCGGAAGTGGGGCCTGTTCCCAAACAGCTTGAACGCCCACGCCATTGACGGTGCGTTGAGCCCGGACGGCCGGCTGGTGGCGGCCTTGACGCACAGTGGTGTGGTTTACGTGTGGGACTGGCGTGCCGGCCGTCTGCTTTTCCTGCTGCCCCATTTGTGCTCGGGGCAAGTCGGCGCCACCAACGTGCTGTGGCATCCCGACGGCCGGCACTTGGCGGTTCTCTGTCGAGGCCGCGTGGACCTTTGGCGACTGGAAGGCCACACCGCTCGACCGCTCTGGTCGTTCCGCCCACCGACTGTTCGGTACCGACTGCCGCCGTCGAGACACCGTTGCGGGCGGGGACGGTTCGCCGCGTTTTCGCCGGACGGTCGGTGGTTGGCCAACGCCATGAAGGATGGTTCGGTGGCCATTGTCGAGGTGGAAACTGGACGGGTCCTGCGGCACCTGCTGGGCCACGTCAGTTTCGTGACGGCGGTGGACTGGTCTCCCGCGGACGACTGTTTGGCTTCGGGTAGCGCCGACGGAACGGTCGTGCTGTGGAACCGGACGGACTGGCGTGCGCGCCTGACGCTCAAGCCGCCGTCTGCCGGCGTGGTCGTCGCGTGGTTGCGTTTTTCGCCGGACGGGCAGAGCTTGGCGGTCGGTTACGGGTCGCTGTCGGGAGGCGACGCTCGAGCGGCTCGCATTCTGTTGGTCGACACGCAAACGGGAGCCGCTCGAGCCGAACTGCCGGCTCCGAACACGACCCACTACGCCTTGGCCTGGTCGCCGGACGGCCGCTACTTGTTGGCGACGGGCTGGCCTTTGGGCCACGCCAGCTTGTGGAACCTGAACGAACGGAAGCGGCTGGCGCACGAGTTCGCTCCCGAACTGACCGCCGTCTCATTCACGGACGACTTGCAGACCGTGGCGCTGTTTCAGTGGAACGGTCGAGTGTCTGTGTGGGAGCCGTCGGGGCTGCGAGAAGACCGGTGGCGGCCAGCGACCGCTCCGTCCTCGCAGGTGCTCGCCGGACGCAATTACTACACTCCCGCAAACATTCATTTTTCGCCCAACGGCCGTTTCTGGACGGTCTGCTGTCCGAGGGCCGCGGGCCTGGTCCCGCAAGCGGTGTGGCTTTGGGACACTGCCGACGCCACGGTCCGGGCCGTGGTCCGAGGCTACGACTGGGGGGTTCCCACCAACGACGGCACGAAGTTGGCCGTCTTTCGGTCGGACGACGGGCGGCCGCCGCGGGTGTGGGACGTGACGGAACGGCGGTTCGGCGCGGAGTGGTCGGGGTTGGAGCGGGTGAAGAGGGCCGCGTGGTCGCCAGACGGGCAGTGGCTGGCGGCCGGTGCCGCTTCGGCCGTCTCGGTCTGGGACGCTTCGTCGGGAAAAGGAAAGACGCTCGAACACGACCTCGGTCTGGCTCCAGTGGCTTGGTCACGGGACGGACGGCGGCTGGCGGCCGCGAGCAACGAGGGCGTTCTGGTGTGGGAGCGAGACGGCAGGGTCTTTCGCAACGTCGGGCGGTTTCCGTGCCCGGTGAGGGAGCCGCAGCGGGTCGCATGGTCGGAGGACAGCTCCAAGTTGGCCGTCGCCAGCACCCACGAGCTGGCTGTGCTGGACGCGTCCAGCGGCCGTCTTTTGAACCGTTTCGAACTGGAAGTGGGCTACGGCTTGGCTTGGACGAACCAGGACCGCAAGCTGCTGGTGGGGCAGTCTCGGTTGGGCACCCGTGGCGAGTCGTGCGGGGCTGTCGTGGCCGTCGATTTGCTCACGGGTCGGGCGGAGGAAGTGTACCGGTTTCGGGCTTTCCGGACCTGGGCCATTTCTCCCGCGGGGCGACACGTCGTCGCTGGCTCGGGCGGACTGCGCGTCCACGACCTGGCCGCACGGCGGCTGGTTTACACGACGTTTCTTTTCGTCTTCGACCCGGCCTACATGAGTGCTCCGCTGAGCTGGGTTGCGGTCAGCACCGACGGGCACTACCGTGGTTCGGCGGGCGTGGAACGTTTTTTGGCGTGCGTCGCTCAGACCGACCAGGGACTGGTCACGTTGACGCCCGAGGAGTTTTCGGCTCGGTTCGGCTGGAAAAACGAGCCGGAACGAGTTGGTTTGCCAGACGAGAGCGAAGCTGGCGAGGAACGGGAGGGCCCGTCTGTCCGGTGACAGCTGCGTTTCGACGCGGTGTCGAGGCCGGGACGCGTGCTCGTGCCGGTCGGCAGGTCGTCCGGACGAGCGGGACCTGTGTGTCGGAACCGAGTTCCGGCTGCCGGCGAAAAAGTGTGCGCGAAAGTGGGACCCATGGCCAAAGAAGTCCCCTTGTTCTGTGCTCGCTGCGCCCGTCCTCTTTTCCCTGGTCGGGGCGACTTCTACGTGGTCCGAATCGAAGCCATGGCCGACCCGTCGCCGCCGGTTTTCGACGACGAGGACCTTCAGCGTGACCCGTCGAATGAAATTTCTCGGTTGTTGGAAGAAATGAAAGACCTGTCCGAGCAGGAGCTCATGGACCAGGTTTACCGCCGTCTGGTCCTGCACCTTTGCCGGCCGTGCTACGAGCGTTGGATCGAGAACCCGACGGGTTGAGTCAGCGCGAGTACGTCCCGACCAGTTCGCCTTGTCCAATGACGTGCCCTTCCATGGCTTTTTCCAGCGTTTTCTTGTCGACGCCGGCGGGCAGGTCGAGCTCGGTGTCCAAGGCGTAAATCTTGAAGTGGTAGTGGTGCGTGCCGTGGCCGGGTGGCGGAGCTGGTCCGCGGTAGCCAATGGTCTGGCCCGACGGCCACGAGTTCTTGCCCTGAAGGGCGCCGGCAGGCTCGGACAGCTTGGCCACTTTGGGCAGACCCTCGGGCAGCGACGTCACGGTGGGCGGAATCTTGTAGAGCACCCAGTGGACCCAGGGTTCGGCCGTCGGGGCGTCTGGGTCGTCGCAAATCAACGCCAACTCTTTCGCTCCCTCCGGTACGCCGCTCCAAGACAGCGGCGGCGAGACGTCCTGGCCGTCGCCGGTGTACTTGCGAGGAATTCGCTGTCCCTCGGCAAACGCGCTGCTGGTCAGTTTGATTTCCGCCGTCATTTTTCCTGTCCCCCCCTCTTTCGCGCCCATGTCGGAAGGCTGTGGACCGGCCGACGGCTGGCGCTGCCCGTCGGTCACCTGGCAACCCGCCAGAACCGCCAGCCAGACAAGGGTGACACTGCACGCTGCAACCCCAGCGCGCGGCAACCAGCGAACCCAATCCGCGTTCTTCATTCTCTCGTCCTCTCTCCAGCCCGTGCGGTCAGAAGCGGTTCCGTTTTCTTTCCGGCCCGGCCGGGTTGCTCCGCCGACGCGGACACCTCGCCGGCCGCAACCCGTCGGGCGCCACGACGCCGTCAGCGACGCGTCGGCGTCTCGACGCGGTCCCTCTCCACCGTACAGCCGGCAAGCAAGAAACGCCGACGGGGCAGACGGCCTCTTCCAGTCCTCCCGCTCGCACACGGAGTAACCAGCGCTCCCAGCGACCGCTTCGACCACTCCGAACATTAATCTTGCGGCTTCGTCCAGACGGGTGCAAGGCAACCGGTTCGAGCTGGGGAGCGCGGAGCCGGGGCGGGTGGTCTTCCTCCGTCGGCCACGACGCTCTGGCCGGTCAAAGAGCCGTCGGTTCGACGCCGGTCTGGCTCACCCCAGCCACCGGTGCAGTGTGGCCTTGGCCGCTTCCGCGTCTTTTTCGATTTCCTCGGCCAACCGTTCGGCGTCGCGCAGGTGCGTGTTGAAGCGTCGCCGGAGCTTGCGGACGTTGTCCGGCTCGAGCGGCTGGGTGAGGTGGTCGTAGGTGTTGCGAGCTTCGTTGAGCACTTCTTCGCAAAGAGCCATTCGGACCTGCAGGTCACGCGTCACCACTTCACTGATTGTGGCGACGGCCCTGCGTCCGGACTCCGACTCTCCCAGGCTGGCCTCCAGCGCGACGGCCAACACGCCGCTCCACGCCGACACGACCCGTCGACGCACGGCCATGATTTCGTCCGACATTTTTCGCAATTCGTCTCGGTCCACGTGTCGGCGTGCCATGGCACCGCTCTCCTTCGTCCCCGGGCGCCGCTGCGCTGAGTCCCGGCCGCTCACCGGCTCTCTGGTCGAACGCTAGCCCAATGAAAACGACCGACGGACGGTTGTGCGTTCCGCCGGTCGCCGTCTGTCTGTCCGCTCGTCGTCGGCCCGCCGAACCTAGCCGCTCGAACCGTCTCCGGAAGAAGCGGCGGGAACCGGCAGGTCGATCGACGCACGAATTTCCGGTGCGTCCAGCGAACGCTCCAGTTTGAACCCCACTTTCTCGGCCACCCGCCTCATGCCAATGTTCTCAGGCAGCATGGTGGCAAAGATGCGAGTCAGGCCTTCGCGCTGACCGTATTCGACCAGCAACTGCAGCATGCGAGTGCCGAGGCCTTTCCGCTGGAAAGCGTCGGCGATCAACACAGCGAACTCGCCCTCCGTCGTTCCAGGCACCTTGTTGACTCGCCCGACGCCCAGAATCTGTCGCTCACCCGTCTGCGGGTCTTTCCGCTCGGCGACCAGCACCAACTGGCGATCGTAGTCCACGAAGCAGACCCTCGCAAGCCGGTCGTGAGCGATCCGTTCGGACAGCTTGAACGGGTGGAAGTACCGCAACTGAACCGTTCGCTCCGACAACGACTCGTGGAACTTCACCATCAACGGCTCGTCCTGCGGCATGATCGGCCGAATGGTGACCCGCGTGCCGTCCTTCAGCGTCCACTCGCTGACGTACTGGCGCGGGTACGGACGAATGGCCGGCCGCGGCAATTGGTCCTCGGTGACCTCCGGCGGGTGCAGCACCACGCGGGCGTCCACGGCGACGATCTGCTCCGACGAGGCCAGCAGCGGGTTGATGTCGCACTCCTTGATCCACTTCTGCTCGACCACCAGGTGGCTGAAGTGAACCAGCAGTTGCTCGAGTGCTCGCTGGTCCACCGGCTTTCGTCCCCGCACGCCCTTCAGCGCTTTGTAGACTTTCGTCTGCTCCATCAGACGCCGAGCCAGCGTGTCGTTCAACGGAGGCAACGCCAGCGCCTGGTCCTGGTAGACCTCGACCAACTGGCCGCCGGAGCCGAACAGGACGACCGGCCCGAGCTGCTCGTCGATCGTGCTGCCGACAATCAGCTCGTACCCCTCCATCTTGATCATCGGCTGGACCGTCACGCCCTGGAAGTGCTCGGCGCCGGCCCGTTCTGTCACCGACTGCTGAATTTGCTGGTAAGCCGCTCGGACCGCGTCGGCGTCTTTCAGGTTCAGCTTGACGCCGCCGACGTCCGTTTTGTGGGTAATGGTTTCGGAGTAGATTTTCAGGACCACCGGGTAGCCGATGGCCTCGGCGTGCTGGACGGCCTCGTCGACACTGCGAGCGATTCGCGTCTCGACGGTGGGAATGCCGTAAGCCGCCAGCAGCTCTTTCGACTCCACTTCCGTCAGCAGCGTCCGGCCCGTCGACCGAACCCGCTCGATGATTTCAGCGGCTTTCGCTCGGTCGGGCACGTCGCCGTCCACGTCCTCCGGCGGCAGCGAAGGCGTCTCGTACAGGCCACGCAAGTTGTAACTGTACCGCCACATGTAGGCGAAGACCCGGGCCGCCGTGTCACAGAAGTCGAAGTTCGGAATTTGGGCCCGGTGCAGAATGTCTCGGCCCGCGGCCACTTGAGCTCCGCCCATCCAACTGGCAATGACCGGCTTGCCGGGAATGCGGGCGTGAGCTTTCAAGGTTTCGGCCGTCATGGTCGGGTCGGTCATGTCCTGCGGAGTCAGAATGACCAGCAGGCCGTCGGCGTTCGGGTCCTTGGCCGCGGTCTCCAGTGCCTTGGCGTAACGTTCGGGGTCGGCGTCGCCGAGCACGTCGATTGGGTTCCCGCGGCTCCAGTGCGGCGGCAGGAACTCGTTGAGCGCGGCAATGGTTTCGTCCGACAGTTTCGTCAGCTCGCAACCGGCCTCGATCAACGCGTCCGTCGCCAGAACGCCCGGGCCACCGGCGTTGGTCACAATGGTCAGGCGAGGACCGCGCGGACGCGGCTGCCGTGACAACACCTCGGCCATGAAGAACAGCTCGGAAATCCGGTTCACCCGCAACACGCCCGCTCGACGGAACGCGGCGTCCAGCGCCTTGTCGCTGCCCGCCAACGCTCCCGTGTGCGACGCGGCCGCCTTGGCCGCCTCGGCCGAACGGCCGGCCTTGATGACAATGATCGGCTTGCTCATGGCCACTTCGCGAGCAGCCGACAGGAACGACCGGGCGTCACCCAGCGACTCCATGTACAACAGGATGCTCTGTGTCCGCGGGTCGTCGCCCAGGTAGCTGATCAGGTCGCCCCAGCCAATGTCCAGCATCGACCCGATTGAAACGAACGCGCTGAAACCGACCCGCTCCTGGAAGCTCCAGTCCAAAATGGCCGTGCACAACGCACCGCTTTGACTGATGAAGGCCACGTTGCCCGGTCGAGCCATGCCGGCGGCGAACGTTGCGTTCAGGCCCGTCAACGGGTTCATGACACCCAAGCAGTTGGGGCCGATGATTCGAATCTTGCCTTGAGCGGCTTTCAGAATTTCCTGCTCCAGCTTGGCTCCCTCCGGGCCCATTTCTTTGAAGCCGGCCGAAATGACGATCGCCCCGGGCACTTCCGCTTCCACGCACTCGGCAATGATCTGTGGAACCAGCGGCGCCCGCGTGACGACCACGGCCAAGTCGACCTGCTCCGGCACGTCCTTGATGGTCGGGTAGGCTTTGATTCCGAGCACGCTGGGACGCTTCGGGTTGACCGGAAAGACCGTCCCGCCGAACGGGTTGCTGATCAGGTTCCAAAGGACCGTCCGGCCGACGCTGTTGGGCGCCTCGGTGGCTCCGATCACGGCCACCGTCTTGGGCGCGAAGATCTTGTCCAGGGTTTGCCGGCTGGAACGCAAAATGTTCGAAGAACGATCCGGAATTTCCGCTGCCGCTGACTCCATTGTCGTCGTCTCCTGACTACCGCAACTCTTCCGACTGTCAGAAGGTCTCCACGAGGCGGACCACCCACAAGGCCTCGCCGAAAAATTCTGCCCCCGGGGGCTCACGCTCGCGCGGCACGACCCCGCCGCCAACCAGTCACCAAGCCAACGACGGTCGTTCCGCCGACCAGAAGCACCTTGCAGCTGCTGGCGCCGGTGGTAGCCGCTTCAGCTGGTTTGCCGGGGAGCCCACGTCGAGCTGTGTCTGCTCGTTGCCGGAGCCCAGGCTGGAACGGCGACGTCTTGCAAATCTCATTCCCCGGCCCGCAGATGCTCGCTCAGCTCGTTGCCGACCAGCCCGACCGCGTCCGCTCACCAGTGCGCGACAGCTTAGCATTCTTCCCCGACAAAACAATCACGCAGCGACCGGCTTTCGACAAGAAGTCGGCTTTGCCGCCCGCTCGAAAGCCTCTCGGGCCCCTTCCGGTCCGACGCTCGACGCGCCTGGTCGGAGCAGCGTGCTTTGGAAACGGCCGGTCAGGTTCTCTCTTGCCAGTCGTTCGCAAGGTGCTCTGCGAGCGTTGCGAGGTACGGACGGCGCGGCCCGGTGCGCGCCGACGCCACGGCTCGGCCAGCGACGGCTGCCGACCGAAGGCTCGGCGCGTTGGCTGAAAGGGCGCCTGTTCCGGCAGAGCTCGCCTCTGCCAGCGGCGGGAAACCGCCTTGGTCGCCGCCAGCGGCCCGAAAGAATTCCGGGTTGTTGCCGCTGCGTCGCGAGCCGAGACGTGCGAATGGGCGCGACTGTTGGCTCGGTGTGTGCGGTCTTGTCACACAGACGTGCGAGTTCGGCCCACGGGAACGCTCGTCGAATTCGGCAGCAGTGGCCACGCGCGGGCTGGCTTGGTGCGGCTGCGCGCAGCTCGGCCGCGCGGAGCCTCACACGCCGAAGTTCCTGCCGGCTGCTCCGGGGCGGCGCTGGTCGAGCCTTCGGAGTCCCCCGGCCGGCAGCAGAACGAACGGGAGATAAACGTCAGACGGTCCTCCGCCACAACCCGTTGGTCGACGAAGGCTTACGTTGACGCCTCTGACCGGATCGCCTAGCCTTCGCCAGCACACTCGAGGTGACGACTGGACGGGAGCGGCTTGGAGCGTCTGTTGGCTCGCTTTCTGATTCCACTCAGCCGCTCCGACTTCGACTCAACGAAAACCACGAAGGCGGAAGACCTCATGACCAATCGAACGAGCATCCACGGACACGAAGTCTTGCGACTGATTGCGGCGGCTCGCCCGCCGCTGACACGCGACGACCTGCGACGCCAGGTCGCGGAGCGTTTCGGTTCAGACGCTCGGTTCCACACCTGCTCCGGCGAGAACCTCACGCTGGACGAGCTGCTCGAGTTCCTCCACCACCGCGGCAAAGTAGTCGAGCAGGGCGGTTTCTTGCGCACCGACATTGGACTGATGTGCGACCACTCGGACTGAGCCGAGCCCGGACTGCGGGGCCGCACCACGGGTCGACGCGGCACGCCGGAAAGCGGGCTTGCACGCAAGGGACGAGGCACACCGGCACGCGCCGA
>CAYSAG010000041.1:0-25166 GCA_964428935.1 uncultured Planctomycetaceae bacterium
GGAAACTGCTGGCGGAAGCCCGTGCTACATCCGGTCTGTGTTTGTCTAGAAGCCGAGCAGCAACAGACACTCGCCGCGGCGCAAGCCCCGGATCTCTCCTCGCCCGAGCTTTTGAGACGCGTCCCTAGTTCTTCGACGCCTCCGGTAGCGCGAACGGGTGCTGAACCAGGACCTTCTGCACGCGTCCGCTGCGAATGCACTGGGTACAAACCCGTTTGCGCTGCACGGAACCGCCGATTTGGATGCGAATTCGCTGCAGATTCGGCTTAAATTTGCGACGAGTGATGCCCGTGGTCTTGCGGCCGTTTCCGCCCAGGTACTTGGGCTTTCCGCGCTGAGCCACTCGGTTTCCGATGGCCGGAGTCTTACCGCATATTTCGCACCGCTGTCCCATGGCAGGTCCTTTCGCTTTCGTCCCGATCGGTTCGTTCGCCGTCCAAGTGTCGGGTTGAGGAAGTATACCGACCTTCGCTGTTTCTTCAAGCCACGGAACACTTTGCTGAAACTTAGGGTACCCGACCCGCTCACGCGCCGCCATCCTCTTGACGCGGCCCGCCTCAAGAGGTCGCCTCCGAAGAAAAAACGCGATCCGCAATGTTTGTGCAGTTTGCCTGGACCGATCCAAACCTTGCATTTTGACCACCTCGCGGCCCGTGAGACGCCGGAAATTCAAGAAAATCCGGTCTTTTCGGCGGCTCCGCGATTGAAACCTCGGGCCTTTCCCGGCATAACAGACGCGGTTTCTTCCGCTTGTGTGCTCGCGGGCACGGCCAGGCCGGCGGGGCGAGATGGGACCCAGGGGGCCGACACCATGAAAAAAGCGGCGAAGAAATCCACTGGCCGAGGCGCAACGGCGAAAAAGGCAAAGAAGAAGGCGACCGCAGCCCGCTCCAAGGCGAAAGCAACAGCCTCGGGCAAAAAAAAGGCCGGCACCAGGAAGAAGACGTCGGCCACGCGTGCTAAGAAGTCAACCCAACCGGCCACTCGCAGCAAGTCGTCTCGCAAGGCTCCCGACGTGACCACTCAAGCTCTCGCCGTCGCCCAAGAGACCATTCAGCACTTCGACGCCGGCAGTCTGAACCGTGTGCGGATTGGGCTGGCCAAGCTGATTCGAATCCTGTCGGGCGAAGACGACCAGTCGTGACCAAGAGCCGTGTGTGAAAGGGCGCGGTCGAGTAACGCCGACGACTGGGCGGATGTGCTAGCGCCGATTCGGGCCGTCCTTGAGTTGTCCAGGCGGCGACGCGGGTGAGCCCGCGGCGGGGACGGCCTGCAGGGTCGCGAGCAGTGTGTCCGCGTCGAAAGGTTTGGGTAGGAACGCCACCACGTTGGGCTCATTTACCCAGTATTCCGGGTCCCAATCTCGGCTTGCCGTCGTCAAGACGATCTTCGGACCGAAAGCCGCTCTGGCCAGTCGCTGTAGCACGGCCACACCGCTTCTGTACGGCATGACGATGTCCAGCACGACCACGTCCGGCCGGTCGCGCTCGATTCGCACCAGAGCGTCGGTTCCGTTGTTTGCCGTTAGTACGCGGTAGCCCGCCTCCGACAGTCGCTCCGCCACCGCGGTCAGCAGCTCGTTGTCGTCGTCTACAACCAAGACGGTTGTTCGTGTGGCCGCACGCGGCGTGAAGTGCCAATGGGGCGTCGGTTTCGGCGGGTTCTTCGAGTGGCTCGGCGGCTCGGCTTGCCGCAGAGCTCGGCTGACCAGCGAACCCTTTCGAGCCGGTCCGTGCGGCCACGGTGTGTCGTGAGGACCGTGCGATTGGGACGCCGACATGAAAGTGCGCCTTCCGAAAGGCTGACGGTCGTCGAGCCGGCTGGCCCGCTCAGCTTTTCCCCGAACGAGTCTCGCCAAAGGCCCCCGCGTTCAGTAAACTGCCGCCTTTGGTCGCGTGACGTGCACGGTTGTTGGAGCCTTTCCGTTGAGCGTGCCGGTCGGTGCAGCCGGAATGCGGCGGGAAGCGGCTGCCGCCCCTTCCGGCTTCCGCCGAGCTGGCTCGCGCACAGGCAGTTCTTCAGCCAGACTGGGGGTCACTAACAGTGTCGGTTACATCGGTCATTGGACTTCAGTGGGGCGACGAAGCGAAGGGAAAAATCGTCGATCTGCTGACCCCGCAGCACGAAATTGTCGTTCGTTACCAGGGAGGCAATAATGCGGGCCACACGGTGCAGGTGGGAGGTGACGTCTACAAGCTCTCGCTGCTACCGGCCGGCATTCTGCACGAGCACGCGACGGCCGTTGTCGCCACCGGCGTCGTGGTCAACCCGAAGGCTTTGTTGGACGAGTTGGCCGACATCGAACGGCGACGTGGCCCGGTCGGAAATCGCTTGCTGGTCAGCAACCGGGCGCACGTGATTTTTCCGTACCACATGGCCGAAGAGGCCGTGCTGGAGCGGCGACGCGGGGGCAACGCCATCGGCACGACCATGCGAGGCATTGGCACGTGCTACCGCGACAAAGCCGGACGCACGCACGGGATTCGAATCGGCGACCTGTTCTACCCCGACACCTTCC
Source organism: uncultured Planctomycetaceae bacterium (assembly GCA_964428935.1). GTDB lineage: Bacteria > Planctomycetota > Planctomycetia > Planctomycetales > Planctomycetaceae > JAADHY01. Next base: position 2,519 of record CAYSAG010000041.1, read on the forward strand.
GGCAACGCCTGTACGAAATCGTCGACTACAAGAACACGGTTTTGAAAGCCCTCGACCCAGACTTCGAACCGCTCGACCCTGAAATCATCTACCGCGAGTACACCGAGTACGCCGAACGGCTTCGTCCGTACGTCACCGACACCACAGCCTACTTGCTCGACTCGCTGGAACAGGGCAAGAGCATTCTGTTCGAGGGAGCCCAAGGCAGCCTGCTGGACGTCGACCACGGGACGTTCCCCTACGTCACCTCGTCCAACAGTTCCGGGTGCGGCGTCCACAGCGGGTCCGGCGTGCCCGAGCGGGCCATTACCCGCATGATTGGCGTGGTCAAAGCGTACACGACGCGAGTCGGCGGCGGGCCGTTTCCCACCGAACTGCACGACGAGGTGGGTCAGCACATTCGCGACGTCGGGCGTGAGTACGGCACGGTCACGGGCCGCCCCCGCCGCTGCGGCTGGTTCGACGCGGTCGCGTGTCGTTACAGCGCTCGGTTGAGCGGCGTCGACGCCATTGCGGTCATGCTGCTCGATGTGCTCAGTCGGCTCGACGAGCTTCAAGTGTGCGAAGCGTACGAAATCGACGGCGAGCGAACGCAGAACTTCCCGGCCATGGTTCAAGAGCTGGAGAAGGCTCGGCCCGTCTACCGCAAACTACCCGGCTGGAAGAAAGACATCAGCCACGCGCGTCGGCTGGAGGACCTGCCGACCGAAGCCCGTCGCTACTTGGACACCATTTCCCAGCTGGTCGGCGTACCCGTGGCGATTGTTTCGGTCGGCGCGGACCGCGAGCAGACAATTTTCTGCGACGACGTGGCGTAAGGTCGGGCCGAGCGGCGAGCCGACGGAACCGACAGGACGAAGCCGACCGAACGCTCCCGACTTGGCCACCGCGCAAGCCGAACCGCCGCGGTCTGCTCAAGCCACAACGGCTCGTTCGAGCCGTGCCGGGGCCCACACGCCCGTCAGTCCAGCACGACGACACCCTTCTTGAGAATCAGGTTGGCGTACAAAGCCGTCTCGCTGGTGGCGACAATGGCGTACGCCTTCCGTGCACGCTCGTAGAACGCAAACCGTTCAATCGGTGTCAGCTCCACCCGCCGCTTCTCGTGCAGCTCCAACACCCGTCGAAACTCCTTCCAAATCGGCGGCTCGGGGGCGTTCTTGTCGACCGGCTGCATGACAACGGCAACGTCTTCGCTGAACGTGTCGATTGGGAAGAACTTCAGCACGGCGTCCAGCACCGTCACCACGTCCAGCCCGTCCGCTCGGACGATTCGCTGCGCGTTCGAGTCGGCGGGGAAGTTTCCGTCACCGAGCACCAGTTCGTCGCCGTGTCCCATTCGCATCAGAACGTACATCAGCTCGGGCGAAATCGCCGTTGGTACACCCTTCAACATGTTGCGTCTCCTTGTTCAACCAGCCCAATTCGTTGGTTCCTCGCGGCCGCAGCCGCAGTCACGCCGCCAGCTGTTCGCTTCCGGCAGCTCGAAACGCTTCGTCCGCGTGACCCGGCCTACACGCGTGACCCGGCCTACAACTGCCGAGCCACGGTCTGCGACCTGTCGAACGCTGGCCATTGTGTCTTGCCGAGCCGAATCGAGCAACTTTCGGAGCGTTTCAGCTTGCCTTGTCCTTCCAGACGTGCCCCGCCTCGTCGTGGTCGACGGGCCTTTTTGAGCCACGCTGACCGACAAGAGAAGCCGACGCATTCGCTGGCGTTTCCAGCGAGGGTGTTCGCGTGGGTCAAACAGAGTCCTTCCCGGTTTCGCGAGTGGAGCGCGAACGGTTGACGGGACGGACCGGGTTGCGGTAAGAACGCTGTGCTGAAAGAGCGAACGCGTGCAGTCGGCGGTGTTCGGGTCCGACTGTTTTTTTCCCGCCGAGGTTTTTCTGCCGAGCGTTTGTCCGGCCACGCGACGCCGTCGAAGTCGCCCGGGTTTCCGGCCACCGCACGGCGTCGCGGGTTTGAAACGAGGAGGGTTGTTCAATGGCCGACCTTCGCGCCCACCGGGTTGTTCGCTTCACACCGACGTCTCGACGACTCCGTGCGGCTGGCAGTTTGCTCGCCGCAGCGCTGTGTCTGTCGTGGTTTCTGCCGGCGTCGACCGTCTTCGCTTTCAACGGCCACCGCGTGACCGAAGGTCCGTTGACGGTCGAAATCGGCGAAATTCCGACGGTCACCGCGCTCGAGCAGCCGCAAGACGTGTCCGTCCAGCTCGCCAACAGCGGCTCGAAGCCCTTGCGTGTTCACGTGCGTCTGGGCGGGCTGGTGGACCAGTGGCGAGCCGTTGGGAAGACCGAGGCCTCAGTGGAAGTCGCCGCCGGCGGCTCGGCCCGTTGCCGGTTTCAAATCGTTGCCGGACGTGGTTGTCTGTCGGCGCTGTACCCGGTTCACGTGTGGGTGGAATGGACGGACGGTGGCGAGAAGCGGACGGCCCACGCCGTGCGAATTTTCGAGACGAACTTTCCGCCGGAGGTGCTGCGGCCGTCGCAGAAGGAGCTGCCGGTTGTGGAGGTTCCTCGGCGCGGAGCCCTGCTGCTGGCCAACGTCGACCAATTCCAGGTCTGGTGGCGGTACTTCGACCAGCCCTGGCAACGGCTGCCGGTTGGGTGGCAGGGAAGCGAGCCGACCAGTCGGGCCAACGTTTCTCGAAGCGAGGTGGCACGAGGACAAACTCGCCGCGCCGTCGGCCTGCACCCGCCGTGGCGTCCCAAAGCCGGCACCATTCAGGTCGAGTACCGGCTGAAGTTGCCGGACGTTCGCCCGGTGCGTTTCGCGTTCTTCAACGCCATTCGAGACCACCACCCGCCGGAGCCGCCCAGTGACGGCGTGACGTTCCGGGTTTGGGTGGACGACCGCGTTGTGTTCGAACGCCACACTGACAGCAAGAAGTGGGTGCCGGGCCGCGTCGACCTGTCGGCGTGGGCCGGACGAGAAATCCGGTTGAAGCTGGAAAGCCACCCGGGACCAAAGAAAAACACCACGTGCGACCAGAGCTACTGGGGCGACCCGGTGGTGTTTGTCGGCGACCCGCCGAAGGTGACGTCGGAGGAAGACCGGCGCCGTCTGGCTGAGGCGGCGAAGCGAGCGGTGCAGACCGGCCAGGCTGACGGCGACGTGTACCTCTTCCCGCTGGACGGCCCGTGTCGAGCGGCCTTGGCCGTGGGGCCCAACGGTCTGCCGGACTCGGCCCTCGCGTTCGGCTCCGCCGACAAGGCCGTCGTGCTCGACGGCCTGCGTCTGTACGTCGAAGACAACCCGGTGGGGCAGTGGCCGTCGGCCGTTCGCACCGAGGGCGTGTCGGTTCGTCGGCTGAGCGAGGGCCGCGTTCAGGTGGAGCACCGGTTGGCCATTCACGACCAGCCGTTCTCGTTGGTCGTCACTGTCTGGTCGGACGGTCCCGGGCTGCGGGTTCGGGTCGAGTGTCCCAAGCGACTGACGGCCGCTTTTCCAGGCCCGGCCGACCAGACGGCGCAGCGTGTCTACTACGGACACGGCTTTTGCATTCAGAACCCGAAGGCGTTTCGAGCGTGGGCCGGCGGACACAATCTGTCGACCAGCCACGTGGGCTTCGACTTCGAGAAAGGCGTGTCGTTGCTCATGGCCTGCGACGTGCCGGTCGACTACTTGCAGGTCGACCCCGCTCAGCGTCTCTACACGCTTCGCGCTCACCCCGACCCCACCTTTACGTTCGTGCCGGGACTGCAGGGAGCCTTCGACTGCGCGGTGCGGTACCGTCCGCTGTACGACAAGAAGCCCTCGGCCGGAGTGGCTCGCAAAGCCGGAAGGTTCTGCTTCGACATTTGGGGCGGCCGTTACGCCGACAACGCCGCCCTGCTCCGGCGCTGCTTCGACTACGGCCTCACCGACTCGCTGCTCATTCTGCACGTGTGGCAGCGGTGGGGCTACGACTACCGCCTTCCGGACATTTTTCCACCCAACCCGCAGTTGGGCACGCTGCAAGACCTGCGAGCGTTGTCGGACCTGTGCGCCGAACACGACGTCCCGTTCGGGCTGCACGACAACTACATCGACTTCTACCCCGACGCAACCGGCTACAGCTACGACCACATTTGCTTCACGCCGGACGGTCGACCAATCAAAGCGTGGTACAACATCGGTCGCGACGCTCAAAGCTACCGCTGGCGACCGGACCACATTCAGCCGTTTGTCGAGCGGAACCTGAAGCAAATCAAGCCGGCCTTGCGTCCGACGGCCTACTTCATCGACGTCTTCACGTCGATCAACTCGTTCGACTTCTACGACCGCCACGGCCGGTTCCACTCGAAGCTGGAGACGCGTCGCTGCTGGGGCCAGGCGTTCGCTTGGATTCGCGACTACCTCGGCGGCAACGCTCCCATGGTCTCCGAGGCGGGCGGCGACCACTTGATTGGCTACGTCGACGGAGCCGACTGTCAGTTCTTGCAACTGACGCCCAAGCCCCGGCGCTACTGCATTGGCATTCGCTGCGACGACTGGGAACGCGTGCCGTGGTTCGACGCGGTCAACCACACCCGATTCAGCCTCCACGGCGTCGGCTACTCGGTCCGTTACCAAGGCGGTCGCAGCCGCGACTTGCACGGCATTGAAAGCGACGACTACCTGAGCGCCGAGCTGCTGACCGGGCACGCGCTGATGATTGACCGCGCCGGTCTGGTGCGGGGAGCCGTCCGGAAGTACTGGCTGGCTCAGGACTTCATTCGCAGCGTCGCCAACGACGAAATGGAGCGGGTCGAGTTCGTGGACGGCGACATTCACCGGCAGGTTGTGCATTGGCGGTCCGGAGCCCGTGTGTACGTCAACCGCGGACCGAAGGACTGGACGGTGGCCGGTCACCGGTTGCCGCAGTACGGCTACTACGCGGTCAACGGCGAGGTGGAGTCGTGCATTGAGCGGCGGGACGGCGCGGTCGTCGAGTGGTCACGCAACGGAAAACGGTGGTACGTCAACGGCCGCGGCTTTGTGCGCGACGCACCGCTGGCCATTCGGCCCAAAGTGAACCGGGTCGAGTACCTGGGCGGGCGGCGGTTCAAAGTGCTGGTGGACTGGCAGGCCGAGCAGCCCGCTCCACGCGACCTCCAAGTCTTCGTCCATTTCTTCCAACCGCAAGTGTCGCGGCTGAAGCTGGTGGGCTTTTACGGCGGAGGCGGTTGGCCCACGCCGCCGACCAGTCAGTGGAAAGGCACCGTGACGACGGGCGAAGACTGGACCTTGACCCTGCCCGACGACCTGCCGCCGGGCCGTTACGACATTCTGGTCGGACTGTACTCACCGCAGCAGCGAGGCCGGCGCTACCGGTTGCTGGGCGACGAAGACAGCCAGCGCCGCTACCGGATTGGACAACTGGTCGTCGAAGGTCGCGGGGGGAAGGTCACGAACATTCGGCTGGAGCGGCTTGGACCGTCGCCGGACGAACGTCTGCTGGAACGTCTGCTGCCGAACCGCAAGCCGGTCGACTTCGGGGTGGCCCAGACGACGGGAGCGTTCCGAATTGAAGCGACTGGCGACCACACGCTGCTCGTCACGCCGCTGCCCGACGGGCCGGCAACGGAGCTGCTTCTTCGGCCCGAACGGTTGCTCGGACGTCGGGTTCAGGTCGTCCGAGTCCTGGCCGTCGACCGCTCGGGGCAGCCGCAACGGGACGTCCGGTTCACCCCGACGGCCGACGGAGTCCGGTTCTCTACTGACCCGTCCGACTTTGCCTACCGGGTCGAAGTTCGCTGACGGCCAGCTTGTCTTGCTGCAAGCGGGTCGATTTGAGATAAACCGCCGTCGGTTCGTGGTTTGCGGGCGGTCACGACGTCGCTCGTCGCAGCCGCCCCGACGACGGTCGCGCACGCGGAAAGGAAGCCTGCGTCGTGCTGGAACCGCCCTCGGAACAACTGCAACGCCTTCTGACCCAGTTTCGTCTGTGCACGCCGTCCGACTTGCGGCGGTGTCGGCGTCTGGTGCGCCGGTTGGCTCACGACCTGCCGGCCTTCGACTCGGTCTGGATTGACGCTCTGGTCCAGGCTGGCCGCTTGACTTCTTTCCAGGCTCGCGTCCTCGAGTCGCCTCACCCCGAGCAGCTGGGCGTGGGACCTTGCGTTTTGGTGGACCAACTGGGCCGAGGCCACTCGGGCGCCACGTTCCTGGCTCGACACGTCGACAGCGCCGAGCGGTGCGTGCTGAAACGAATGACCTTTCCGCCCGAGACGCTGCCGCCGGTGGTCGAACGGCTGAACCAGTTGGTCCAGACCGCTCGCAGCCTTTCCCACCCCCACGTCGTGGCTCCGCACCTGTGCAAAGTGCTGGCACCGGCAGCGGCCGACGGCCGTGGGCGTTCCAGCCCGGCCGACCCGACCGACGTCGTTCTGCTCAGCCGCCACGTACCCGGGCTCACGTTGAAGGAACTGCTCATTCGCCGCGGCCGCTTCTCCCCCACCGTCGTGTACGAAATCGGGCGCCAGCTTCTGGACGGCTTGGCCGCGCTGGAGGCTCGCGGACTGGTCCACGGCGACATTGGTCCGTCCAACGTCCGGCTGACCGCCAAGGGCCAGGCCGTGCTGGTGGACGCCGGAGTACGTCCGGCGGTCGAACCGGAGCTGTCTCTTCACGCGGCGCGGTCGCCCGAGCGGTACGACGGGGTCGCACCGGAACGAATTGGAACGGCCGCGCCAGCCACCGTCCTTTCCGACCTGTACGCCCTCGGGTGCCTGTTGTGGACCTTGCTCGCCGGACGCCCGCCCTTCCCCACCGGCGACCCGCTGGCGAAACTGGCGGCTCACCAAACGCAGCCCGTGCCCGACGTTCGCGAGTGGAGCCCCGACACGCCGGCGCCCCTGGCCGGGTTGATTGCCCACCTGACGGCGTTCCAACCAGACGACCGCCCGCAGTCGGCCGCCGAGGCCCTGCAGGCTTGGGGACGCCCAACCCGCTTCGGCCAGCGACGGCTTCGGCAGTTTCGAGCTCAGTTCGACGTCAGCGTGCCGAACGTGCCGCCGCCAGCCGGCTCCCGCAGCTCCGGACGCTGGTCCGTCCTGGTTGCGTTGGTTTTTGCCCTGTCCGGGTTGACGTTGGGTCTGTTGGACCGCGGAGCTCGCGGCTACCTGCTCGACCTGGCCGGACGCCTGCCGTTGGCCCGAACCTTGACCGCCCCACTGACCGGCTCGACGGCCTCTCTCCACCGGGCCGTTCAGCCCACGGCCGACGGCGCTTCTGCCACCAACGCCAGTCAGCGTTTTGAGCCCACGCCTTCGACCGGCGGCAACTCGCTTGCCGACCGGCCCGCGGCCGACGAGCGCCTGCTGCCCATTCCCGCGCCGGACGCCGAGGGCGTCGTCTTGCTAGACCACGACGGCCCTTACCGGGCGACCGACCTCAGCACGGCCGGCCCGTTGGTCCTTCGCGGCGTCGACGGCGCAGCTCCGACCATTGTCGTCGACTCCTCGCCGCTCCGAATCTGGGCCCAAGAAGTGCTGCTGGACAACGTGCGGCTGGTCACGGCCGAGGTTTGGCGGGCGGCTCGAGCGGGCGTGGCGGCAACAGCGGCACAAGCGAGCGACACGGCGGCGTCCGGTTCGAGACGGCTCTCACCCGAGCTGCCCACTCCGACGGACAGCCCCTCACAGCGGCGTCGGCCGACCGCCCTGCTGCTGGTCCGCTCCCACACCTTCACCGCCCGCTCGTGCCTGTTCCAGACCGGACCGGTCGACTCGTCGGAGCACGCGAGCCGCGTCGGGGACTCGACGGCGACTTCCACCGCAAGCGGGTCCGACCAACCCCAGCGGCCAACGGCGGCCAGCGGGGCGGGCGGTGGGACGGAACTGCTGGTGGCCGCAGCTTGGAAGCCGCTCGACGCCTCCGCAGCAACTTCCAAGCTGGTGGCTTTCGAAGACTGCGTTTTTGCGGGCCCGTCGGCCGCTGTGTACGTCGGCGGGGACGCTCAGCTGCTCAGCTTCTCCAACTGCCTCAAGTTGGGCGGTGGAGCTTTCCTGCACGTGGCCGCGGTCGAACTGGCGGGACGAACGCTGCAGGTCGAGCTTTCTCACGTCACGCTGCGCGACAGCGGGCCGTTGCTGCGACTGCTGTGGCCGGCGGGCCGGTCGTCTCTGCTGCCCCAGAGTGCGGCGTTCCGGCTGAAGGTGCGGGCCCGGCAGTGTGTGTTCGGCCTGGCTCCGCAGAAGGGCTCGTTGCTGGAGTGGCTCGGGCCGGACCCGGGTCCTTCGTGGTTAACCGGCGTGGAACTGCGAGGGGGCGGCTCGCTGGTGCCCCCGAACGTCGGCCTGGCGTCGGTGGTCCAACTGCCCGAGGGAGAGCGTCAACCGGTGCCGGCGGAGCGGGTGAATGTCGAAGGGCTGTTCGCGGCGTCGTTCCGCTTTGCTGGTCCGGTTTCGTCCGACTGGAAAACCTCGCTGCTGACGTTCTACGACACGCCGCGCTTCGACACGCGACCGCCCGGCGTCGACCCAGCTCGACTGCCCACGCTGCCGCGCCCGACCGGCCCGTGACGCGAGGTCGGCAGGCTTGAGCGGCACAGACAGGAGCCGCGGCCTGTCCGGAAGTGGAGTTCGTTGAAGAGGCCGCCGACCGGTGTTAGACTCACGGCCGAGCCGCGGGCCGGGTCGTCCAGTGGCGGTAGTCTTGCGTGTGGTCTGAGCGTTTTTTCGTACCGGCTTCTTGCGGGACGGAACTGCGCGCCGCTGACCGACGGCGCCGGTTGGTACGCGGCGGGCCGTGGGGTGAGCTGGTCGTGTTCGGGGGACGTTCCGCTCGCCACCGAAGTCTCAAGGCAAGCCTGCCGGTCGCGCGGGCACGCAGAACCTTCCGGGCAACGCAACGAGGAAGCAGGCATGAACGCGACGGAGACGGCAACGGGGGGACGGGTGCAGTGGAAACGGAAGCACCTGTTGGGCCTAGAGGAACTGACGGCCGAGGAAATTACGCTGATTCTGGACAAGGCGGCGGAGTTCAAAGAACTGGCCGCTCGCGGCGAGACCAAGCTTTCGCTGCTCCGCGGCACCGTGGTGGCCAACCTGTTCTTTGAGCCGTCGACTCGCACCCGGACCAGCTTCGGTCTGGCCGCCAAGCGGCTCAGTGCCGACACGGTCGACTTCACCGCCTCGGGCAGCAGCGTCTCGAAAGGCGAAACGTTCTTCGACACGGCTCGCAACATTGAGGCCATGGGTGTGGACCTGGTCGTGGTGCGTCACCAGACGCCCGGCGCACCGCACTTGCTGGCTCGGCACATTCAAGCCGGAGTCATTAACGCCGGCGACGGCACTCACGAGCACCCAACTCAGGGCCTTCTCGACATTTTCACCATTCGCGAGAAACTGGGCCGAATCCGAGGCCTCACCGTCACGCTGGTGGGCGACATTCTGCACAGCCGCGTGGCCCGGTCCGACATTTGGGGACTGACCAAGCTGGGAGCTCGGGTCATTGTGTGCGGCCCGGCGACGCTCATTCCGCCACGCGTCGAAGAACTGGGCGTGGAGGTCTCGTACGACTTCGACGAGGTCATTCCGGAAAGCGACTGCATCAACCTGCTGCGAATTCAGTTCGAGCGGCAGCGGGGAGCGTTTTTCCCGTCGATTCGCGAGTACGCTCACCTGTTCGGAATGAACGGCGAACGGCTGCGGCGAGCCAAACGCGACGTGCTCATTCTGGCTCCCGGACCAATCAACCGCGGCGTCGAAATTACGCCCGAAGTGGCCGACGGCAGCCATTCGGTCATTCTCAACCAAGTGACGAACGGCTTGGCCGTCCGAATGGCGTGCCTGTACCTGCTGCGGCAGTACCAGTTGGAGCAAGGCGTGGTCCGGTAGGACAGGTGCCGGCCGCAGCCAAGACAGCGCAGTGCAAAGGGCCAAAACCAGAACAACCCGACGACCAGCCAGGACAGTTCAGACAGCGAGCACGGGACGGAGGGAGCGAAGGAGATGGCAACGTTGGTCATTCGCGGCGGTCGCATCATTGACCCCAGCCAGAACGTGGACCGCGTGGGGGACTTGGTCATTGAAGACGGCCGGGTGGTGGGAATCGACGTGCCGGCCAGCCCGGACGAAGTCCTGGACGCCGCGGGCCTGCTGGTCGTGCCGGGGCTGATTGACTGCCAAGTGGCGTTGCGGGAGCCGGGCTTCGAAGAGGACGAGACCATTGTGACCGGAACGGCAGCCGCTCTGGCCGGCGGGCTGACCAGCGTGGCCTGCCTGCCCGACACGGTTCCGGTGGTCGACAACCGAGCGGCCGCCGAGTTCGTCCAGCTGCAGTCGGATCGGGCCGGTCATTGCAACGTCTTCCCTCTGGGCGCCGTCACCAAAGACCACGCGGGTCAGGAACTGGCCGAAATCGGCCAACTGGTGGAAGGCGGGGCCATTGGCTTTACTGACGGCAAGACTCCGGTGGCCAACGCGGAGGTCATGCGTCGAGCGTTGCAGTACACACGCATGTTCGACCGACCGATTCTGTGCCACCCGCAGGTGCCCGAGCTGGTGCAAGACGGTGTCATGCACGAAGGCTTCTACTCCACGCTGCTCGGTCTGCGGGGAATGCCGCCGGCCGCAGAAGAAATCATGACTGCCCGCGACGTGGCTTTGGCCGAACTGACCGGCGGCCGCATTCACCTCATGTGCCTCTCGACCGACGGGGCGGTCGACCTGGTGCGGCGAGCGAAAAAACGAGGCGTGCGCGTGACCGCCTCGGTCGCCGTCCACAACCTGCTGCTGACCGACGCCGAAATGCGCTCGTTCGACCCGAACCTGAAAGTCGACCCGCCGCTCCGGTCCCAGGACCACGTCGACGCACTCATTGCCGGCCTGAAGGACGGTACAATCGACGTCATTACCTCGGACCACCAGCCGGTGGCCGAAGAAAAGAAAGACCGCGAACTCGACCTGGCTCCCTTCGGAATCTCCGGCTTGGAAACGCTCCTGCCCCTGTGCGTGAAAGCGTTGATTGAACCGGGACACCTGACCTGGCCACAGTTGATCGACAAACTCTCGACCCAACCGGCCCGGGTCCTTGGTTTGAAGAAAGGCACGTTGCAGCCTGGAGCGGACGCTGACGTGACGCTGATCGACCCGGAGCTGGAATGGACGGTGGACCCGCAGCAGTTCCTGTCGAAGAGCCGAAACACGCCGTTTGCCGGCTGGAAGGTGCGAGGCCGAGCGACCCGCGTTCTGGTCGGTGGGCAAGTGCGCTACACGCTGTCGGAGGGCGTTCTGGCCGCACGGGCCTGACGCCGTGCCGTTTCGACCACAGTTGCGTTGCCGTCACCGCGGACTTGTTCCGTGCGAGCGGCCGAGCCGGCGAGTCGTGGACGCGACGTTCCGCGCCGTCGGGCTAAACGGTTGGCCCTTACGGCTCTAGTTGAGATTGACGCGCCACGACAGCCAGCTTGCCGCACCGAGCCGCAGCCCCGACGACCGGAACCGCCGACCTCACAGACGAAGCCGCGTGGCGAGGTCCAGCGTCCGAACAAGCTCCAACCCTGGCCAGCAACGGTGTGCCAATGCCTTGCCCGTTTTTCGTCATTGACGGTTACAACTTGCTGCACGCAGCCGGACTGGCGTGGAAGGGTTACGGCCCGGGCGGGCTGGAGCGGGCTCGGCTGCGGTTGCTGCACCAGCTGCTGGTCCTGCTGACGCCGGAAGAGGTGGAGCGGACGACGGTGGTGTTCGACGCCCGTCCGCAGTCGCTGTGGCAGCCGGAACAGCAGCGGGTCGACCTTCACGGGCTGACGGTCCTTTTCGTACCCGACGCCGACAGCGAAATCGAACAGCTCATTCGCAAGCATTCCGCGCCGAAGCAGTTGCGGGTCGTCTCGGGCGACCACCGCCTGCACCGAGCCGCTCGTCGTCGCCGAGCCCAGCCGATTGACAGCGAGGTCTTCCTGCAATGGCTGCACCGTCGAGCGGCACGGCCAACCCACACCGCCGACCGACCGGACGACTCCGCTCACCCCAAGTACACCGGCCAGGTCAGCCCGAAAGAAACGGCCGAGTGGCTGGCCACCTTCGGCGACATTCCCGAAGCTCGCCAACTGGCCCGCGACCTGAAGTCCTGGTCTGAAAGCGAACTGGAGTTTTGGCAGCGACGGGTTGCTGATTTGCGTGACTTGCAGGACGAGTGAAAGCCGCTCCGTCCCGACGAGGCCGTAGAAAAGCCAGCCGGTAGAGAAGCCACTCGGTGGGGGTCTCTTGCCGCGAGTTGGAGCAAGTGCGCGAGCAAGACGTCTGGGGTAAGAAGAAGGTACCGCCCACCGCTTCGGCAAGACACAAAAAACGCGTCAGGTGGCGGTCGAAAGGTGTCAGCGCTGGACCGGCTGGACGCGACAACGCCCCGTGTCCCTCAGCAGCTCAACGCCGCCTCCCGTGACGGGAAAATGCGAAAGACCTGATGCAAGTGCCGAGTGACGAAGTGTTCGTAGACGTCCTCGTTCATGTTGCACAACCGGAGCGAGCCGTTCAGCGTTCGCAGCTTCTTCTCGATCTTGACCAGCATGCCCATGGCTGCGTTGGAGAAGTAGTCCACCTGTTCGAAGTCAATGACCAGCCGTCGAATTCCAGCTCGCTCAATCAACGCGCGCAGCCCGCCTTCGATTTCGCTAATCGCTTCCGGGTGGACAATGCGGCTGTCGAGGAACCGGACGACCGCCACGTCACCGTCGATTTCGTGGACGGCATGCCGACTGAACTCTTCAACTTCTCGTTGGATTCCGCCGCGTTCGGCTTCGGCCCGGGCTCGGTCAATCGCCAGCTCCAACGACTTACCCAACCACCGAGCCGTCACTTCACCTTTGACGAGGTAGTCGGCCGCGCCTTCCTTCAGCGCCGAGACAGCGACCTCTTCGTCGTCGACCACCGTCAGCACGACCACTGGAGTTGGGCCGGCCGCCGCTCGAACAGCCGCCAGCGTGCGCAGGCCTTGGCTGTCCGGCAACGTGAGGTCCAGTAGCACGACGTCCGGTCGCTCCGCCGTCAGACAGCGAATGCCTTCCGCCAGCGTACCAGCCCAAACGACCTCGAAACTTCCGCTCTGGGATTTGAGCATTTGCCGCACCAGCGCGGCGTACGTCTGGCTGTCCTCGATCAAGAGAACTCGAGTCGGGGTGTGTTCCATTGGCGGGATGACAACGGTTCTCTGCGCCCCACGACCGCGGTAGCGGCCCGCATCACCTTCTTGCGACACGGCCGTTGCGGGCTCGTCCTTCCTTCGTCTACTCAATCAACATGACAAGAACACTCAACACTGTGCAGTATACCCCGAGTTGGGGGCGATTCGAAGTGAACCCAGAAACAAAACTCTTTTCTCGCGTCGGCAAGGCCGTTACTTTCGCAACCGGCCGCACACGCTGACCGACTGGCAAGAACGAGCCTTTTCGCGAGGCAGCCGTCTGGTGAGCGTCGCGGGTGTTCCACTGAAGCACGTGGAGCCAAACGACAGAGATTCACTCACCGCTCGAGCCCTGCTCCGCCTTGCCGCCGAACGGCGTTTGTCGAACGTTGGCGGGCGGAGCGGCCTCCGCGTCCGGTCGACCTGTCTCGTTGGGTGCTGCCGGTTGCGGGCCGGTCGGCTCGGTGCCGACGCCGTTTTCCGGCGCGGTCGAAAGCCGTCGGTAGAAGAGTGCCTCGTGGTCGGACAGGCGGCCCTGGTTGAGCAGGTCGAGCAGGCGGTCCATGTCGACGTCACGAGGCCGCCCGGCCGCGCCGGACGGCAGCTCGGTTTCCGTCGCCACCCACGGCAGCAACGGCTCGGACCTCTGAACGGCTCGACTAGCGACGAACAGCGCGCAACACGCCACGCTCACCAAGAACGCCCACTCTGCTGTGGACAGCGTTTCGACACTCTGCGCCTGCTGTGCCGAGCCGCCCGCAGTGACGCCACCAACTCGGTTCGCCTCGCCGGAACCGCCACCTGGGGCCGCGGCCGCCTTCGCCCCTTCCACCTTGTCTCTCGACGCCTCACTCGTTCCCATGCCGACACCGGTCACAGCACAAACAGTCCAGCTCGCGGGCCGTCCGGACGCCCAAGTCGCACCGTCCGGTGGCCGTCGGCGCACGCAACGAACCGACCGGCTTCAACCCGCACAGCAGCGACAAGAACGCCCCGGCCGGACACAAACTGCGGCACCAAAACCGTCGGAACACCACCGACAGACCGACCAGCAGCAACGAAAAAGCCAGCACCGAGTGGTCGCGCGCCGAGCTGAACACGGTCAGCAGAGGGTCGACCACGAACACGTCGTAACGGCGAGTCAGGGCGAACAAGACCAACAACAACGCCAACAGCACGTACTTGACCGCTCGCCCGTAACGCCACACTGACTTTCTCGGGTCCGTTTCCCACCCCCGCGGACGAAGCTCGCCCACCAGCTCCTGCAACGCACCGAACGGACACACGTACCCGCAGTAAACGTTGCCGAACAGCAGAACCACCAGCGGCACACCCAGTAGCAACAGCAACGGCGCGGCCAGCCAGTCGCTCGGCCAATGGCCGCTCAGCAGCGCGGCGACGTGCTGCGTCGAGTACTGCAGGTTCCAGAGAAAGCCGGTCAGTACGAGGGTCGTCAAGAGCAGCGTGCGACGCACCCACACGTTGGGCCGACGTCGAACCAGCACCGCGGCCGTCAACAGCAAGACCAACGCCAGCAGCTGGACGTCGGGCCGTCGCGGACTGAAAGCCCCGCCGCGCGCCGCCACCTCGGCCGGCTCGGCCGTCCCCCGTCCCAAAGCAACTGCCGCAAAGCGGGGGCCAGCCTGGCGAAGAGTTCGCAGCACGGCCCGCGACGTAATGGTCGCACCCGAAACGGTGTCGACCCCCTGCAGCCCCTCCTGGTCGAACACGTTCCGCCCGACCAGCTGTTCAAACCACGCTTCCACCAGCTTCAAGTACGACGGCGTTTCGCGTGACCGCACCACTTGCAGTCCGACCAGGCGGCCTTGCGAGTCGACGCGCACGGCCAATTCGACCGGTCCGGCGTAGCCCGAGACGCCGCTTGTCAACGGAGCCGTCGGGAAGACGTAGCCGTCGGGGCCGGGACGTGCCGCAAGCTCCTCGCCGGACGTCGGTTCGCCCGGCGGTCTGCTGCGCGGCTGTTCCTCGAGCCGCTGCTGGCCCGCTCCCTCGTTTGCCCGCCGAAGCTCCCAGTACACGAAGGACGAACCCGCCTCGACGTCGGCCCGTCGTTGGGTCAACCGGCAGTCGCCGGCCAGTTGTTGAGCGGCCGACTGCAGGAGCCGCTCCGACTGTTGCCACGCGGCCGCAGCCGCCACGTGCGAGGCGGCCAAGGCGGTCAGCACCACGCCAGCCAACACGTAGCCGGCCGGCCGGACCAGCCGGTCCCACCGGTCCAGGCGCTCGGCTCCAGCCACCGTTCGCGACCAGACCACCGACGCTGGCCAGTTGGCCGCCACGGCCGCAGCCAGGACCACCGCCGTTTGCGTGGTCCCGAGCACCGGCAGCAAGAACCACCCGGCCAGCAACGCTCCGGCCGCTCCGCCCACGTGGTCCAGCAACTCCAGCCGAGCTCCGGCTGCCGCCTCGTTCAGTCCCAGCCGCTTCAGTCGGAAGGCGGCCAGCGGAAAGTAAACGCCGACGAAAACACCACACAAGACCATGAGGACGGCGAAGCCGGCGACACCCAGTACTTGCGGCCAGTGAGAAACCGCCGCCAGCACGAGCAGGTGCAGCGTCAACACGACCGGCAGGAACCACCGCGGCTCCGCTCGCCACCGCCCGGCCACTCGGCCGCACCAGCTGCTGCCGACGAACGTCCCCAGCATGAACAGCGACGACAACAGACCAATGTGCAAGAACAGCGTTCCGTAAGCCGACTGGTAGAGGAACAGCACGAGGACACTGAGGGCCATTCCCGTCAGCCCCGTCAGAAAGACCAGCGTCGCCGCGTCGAAACCGGCTGCGACCCGTGCGTCGCTCGCGCCCACGTCCGCCGCTCGCCGCTTCCGCCACGACGTCCCGCCCGAAAGCGCCAGACTGCCGGCAGCTCCCCCCGTCACCAAGTACACCCAACGCAGAAGACCGTAGAAGACGGCCGGGCAAAGGGCCATCCAAAGGCCTCCGACCAACAGGACGGAGACGTGCGGAGCCAGCGACACGTTGAGTGCCTTTCGCAACACCAGCAGCAAGCTGAAGAGCAGCGCTTTGGGACGGCGGTCCGTGTTGAGCAGCACGTCGGTTCCGACTCGTTGAGCCGCCTGGCGGTACTTTTGCAGTTGGAACTGAATTCGGTCGGGCGGGTAGAGCGACAGCAGGCCCTCGGGCGGGTAGACGGACGCCGCACCGGGAACGGCAGCGAAGCGGTCTCGCAGCACGGCCGGAGCGTCGGTGACGTGGCCCGAGTCGGACGCAACCAGCCAGGTTTCGTCGCCCGGCTTGAGCACGACGTGGCGAAAGACGGACCGAACGGTCTGCAGCGCCGAAGCTCCCACCAGCACCAGCTCGCCGCCCATGAAGTTCGCTCCGCCGCTCAACCGAGCACACACCACGCCGCGGTCGGCCAGCACCCGTCGCACCAGCCGAAAGAAGTCTTGCGTCCAGTAACGGTTCAGCACCAACGTGGTGGCGTCTGGCACGTTCAGAATGACCAGGTCGAAACGCTGGTCCGTGGTTTGGAGGAACCGCCGCACCTCCACGCCTGGAGCCTCCACGCGTTCCGCGGCGCGAACAAACGGCTTGGGCAACACGCGGCGCAACGCAGTCGGGTACTGCGGGTCCAAGTCGAGCCAGACCGTTCGTTCCACTTGCGGCAAACGAAGCAGCCGCAGACAAATGCCCAACGACCCGGGACCGACGACCAGCACGCGGCGAGCGTCTGGCTGCTGCGACAGCCCAATGGCCACCACCTCCGACGCGTGCTCGGTGTTCGGCAGCGCTTCGCTGACGCCGCCCCACGAGACCACGACGAACTGACCTTCCCGCTGACCGTACAAGTAGCGAGCTTGAGCGGTTGCGAAGTCGCCGCGAAACTGCTCGGCCGGAAACAGACGAGTCCAGACGCGGAGCTGCGACCACCGGTGCCAGACCTCTGCCGGACGGCCCAGCGAGGCTGCGGCCAGACCGCCGGCCGCGACCAGCGTCGCAACGCTCGCCCACCGACGACGCTCGGCCACCGCCGTCACAAACACCGCAACACACAACACGACCGCCGACAGCAGCACCACCCGCTCAGCCGTCAGCCCGCCAGCCAGCAGCGCCGTGACGACCAGTCCGCCCACGAAACTGCCCAGCGTCTCCAGCACGTACACCAGCGCCACCGGAAGCCCTCGGCCGGGCGGCCGTTCCTCGCCACCGGTTGCACTGTCCGCGCTGGTCGGCGTCGGAGGTGCGTCGTCCACGCCGGCTGGCCCCCCGTCGCGTTCACTTCGTGTCGAGCCGCCTGTCGCAGTTCGTCCCGGCCCGCCCCCGGCCGCCCAGCGACAGGCCAAGGTGAACAGCAGCCCGGTGGTAAAGCTGACTGGCGCGTTCAGTAGCAAGCTGGCGGCGAACATTCGTCCGAACGGAAAGGCCTCGTAAGCCGACACCCCGGCCAGCCGGCGAGCGTCCAGAAGAAGAACGTGCTGAAGCAAGAAGGCGGGCACGTAAAGCAAAGCCAGTCCGCACAAGTCCGGGCCTCGCTCGGTTCGCTGAGCGACCAGACGGCCCAGCAACGCGCCGACGCCCACCCACAGCAACCACGACGTAAAGAAGCTGCCCACGCCCAGCTCGTTGCCCTCGAATGCCGTCAGGAAGTCACGGAAGAGCAACGTCTGGGCGACCAGCGAGAAGAAGCCCAGGCCGAAAACCAACGCCGGTCGCAGTCGACTGCTCAGCTCCCTCGGCATGGTTGCTCACCAGAGGTTCGTTTTGCGGCCGGGCAAGTCAGAGAGCGTCCGCGGCGAGCGACGCAGGTCCGACGCGAGCACGAACGTTCCCAGCTCCACTCCACCAGAAGCCACGCGGACAGCAGAAAGACGAAACCGCACCGGCCAGCGGAACACAGCGTCGCAGCCGGTCCAACGGCCGTCGCTCACGACGCCGACTTCGCTGCTTTCTTCGGCGGCTCTTTCTCGCCGAACACGACCGCCTCGAAAACCTGAAACGAGGCTCCCTGACGCCACGCGTCGCCCGGCAAGCCCGCTTTGCGAGCCAAGTGGGTCAGCGTCGTCTCCAGGTCCCACCCCTGCTCAATGGCCACCTGCGGCAAGAAGACCGCCCCCTTGCCGTCTTTTCGAAGCACAATTCCGTGCCGACCAATAATGATGTCCTTCCATGAGTCGACTCGTTTCGGCGGCGTCAGCACGGAAATTTCAATCGTCAGCTCGTCCAGCTCGGACAGCGTCACCGGAGGAAACCGTGGGTCGGCCAGCCCGGCGTTCACGGCTTCGGCAATGACGGCCTTGTACAGAGGACGGGTCGGAAAAATCTCACCAATGCAGCCGCGAAGCTCGCCGTGCTTCTTCAGCGTCACGAAAACACCGGCAATGGTTTTCATGGGCGAGGTGATTTCGAGGTCCAAGTCGGAGGGCAAAGGGACGCGTTTGTTCTTGAGCGTCCAGACGAGCGTTTCGCGTGCCAGCCGCAGCAGCAATTGCTTGTCTTTGTCGCTGAATTGGACCCGCTGCTCGGCTTCCAGCGGCGACGTTTCGGCCGGCCACTGGCCGCCAAAAGCCACTGCCAAGTAGCTGACCGAGTTGGTGTAGTCGCCGCCGACGTGACCCGAGGTGTCGTAATGCAGCAGCCGCGCCGAAGCGTTCTTCGGCAGCATGGACAACAACACGCCAATGGCGTAGCGACCGCAAATCGTCGTGCCGGTTTCCGCAATGTAGTCGAAAAACCCGTCAAAGTCCTTCCGTTGAATCCGCTCCCACGCCCCCATGTCCAACTTCTTCAGGTTCTCGGGCACGTCCTTGCGGAACGGCGTGTAACCGTAGTTGGGCCCGTAGTGCGTGAAGTCGCTGCTGGCAACCACCAGCGTGTCTCGGTCGACCACGCCGTGCAGAATGTTCGCAATTCGACGCATGGTCGGCCGGTCCAGCTGGCCGACCACAATGGGAACGAACCGAAACTCCTTCAGAACTGTCTGCAACCAAGGCAGCTGAATTTGCACGCTGTGTTCGCCGTCGTGCGCGTACGGAACCGACTGGAACTCGGGGAAACGCAACAAGTAGTCGATGAACTCACGGTCCAGCGGCACCTGGCCCAACGGCGTTTCGTAGTGGGTGTAGTCGGGAACGCTGGCGACGTTTTCCATGGGCACCCGGTGACTGGGTCCGAGCACGACGACCCGCTTGTAATGGCGTCCCTGCAACAGCTTGTAGGCGTAGGCGGCGGTTTGTCCGGACCAGCGGTAGCCGGCGTGCGGGACAATGAGAGCACACAGCGAGTCCACCGGCTGGACCTCGGCCTTCTGCAAGTAGCCTCGCAGCTCCTGACGCAACGACTGCGCGTCGGCCTCGTACCAAGCTCCCGCCAAGGGAGACCGGTAGACCTGCTTGGGCCTCGTGGACGACGACTGGGTGCCGGCCGGTGGCCGGTCGCTTGTCTGACCAGCGGCCGCTCCCGCAACAGACGGAACCTCGTGCGCGGCCGGCCCGCTGCACGAAAGACTCGTCGCACAAAGACAGACGGCGAACACGCCCGACCAAACCAAAGCTTTGCTGCGTCTCATGGCTCAGCCTTCCCAACGAGCTGTCCGGCCCACGTCGTCGCGGTTCAGTTGCCGTCGAGGGCCGGGGTAGTCGAGACAGCGAACGGCCTCCACGACCGACTGCCGTTGCGTCCGTGCGGCCGACGTCGCTCCGCAGCCAGAGCGTCGCAGTCGCTTGCGCAGGCAAACCAACGGAACGACCGCGGCCGTCAAACCGGCCAACAGCCTGTGCAGAAAGCCGCGTCGCTTCACGTCCATGGTCGTCACTCCCAAAGACCGTAGATTCGCGTCCCGCACTGGGGACAGCGACCTTGTTCGACGTGGTTCTCCAAGACGACGTAGCCCACTCGGCCGACCAACTTCTTTCCGCAACCCGGGCAGTGTGTGTCTTCGCCTCCGGGCAGGGTCAGGTTGCCAATGTAGACGTAGTCCAGTCCCTCGCTGCGAGCAATGTCGCGAGCCCGCTGCAGCGTTTCGGCTGGCGTCGGCGGGAGGTTGCGCATTTTGTACTGGGGGTAGAAGCGAGAGAAGTGCAGGGGCGTTTCGCGCCCCAGGTTCCGAACAATCCAACGGCTCAAGTCGCGAAACATTCGGTCGCTGTCGTTCAACGTGGGAATGACCAGGTTCGTCACCTCCACTTCAACGCCCAAGGCCTTGGACACGACCAGCGTGTTGAGCACGGGCTGGAGCGTCGCGTTGCACACGTCGCGGTAGAACTGGTCGGAGTAGGCCTTCAGGTCGATGTTGGCCGCGTCAACGACCTGGCACAAACGACGAAGCGGCTTTTCGTTAATGTAGCCGGCCGTGACGAGCGCGTTTTTCAAGCCGGCCTGTTTCGCCGCTTCGCAGCAGTCCAACGTGTACTCGTAAAAGACCACCGGCTCCGTGTACGTGTAGGCCACCGACCGGCAGCCGTAGCGTTTAGCCAAAGCGGGAACCAGCGACGGAGGCAGCTCCACGCCGCCCACGTCCTCCGGGTTGGCCTGCGAAATTTCCCAGTTCTGGCAGTTCTTGCAGTGCAGGTTGCAGCCGACCGTGGCCAGCGACAGAATGTCGGTCCCCGGCAAGAAGTGAAACAGCGGCTTCTTCTCCACCGGGTCGACGTGAACGGCACACGGGTGAGCGTAGGTGACTGCCAGCAGTCGGCCGTCCACGTTGACCCGAATGCGACAGTCGCCGCTCTGCCCCGGCTCAATGAGACACGTCTTCGGGCACAGCTGGCACTGCACTCTCATGACGACGCCTCCTTTCCGCCGGTCGCCCTTTTTGGCCGGCCCGGCCGTGTCTGGCTGACGTTGCAGGAGGGTCGAATTTCGCGCGGGTCTGCTGGCCGCTTCCCCTTTCGCCAACACGCCGGGCCAGCCCGCCCGCTTTTTGTCTGTCGGACCGTCCGTACCAATTGTAGCCACTTGGCACGGCCCAGCTCGACAACGACGCCCCCGGCGGCGTGCCGCACCTCGACGGGGTTCGGCAGGCGCAACAGACTCACCGCTCGCACGTGCGAGCGCGGAGCCTCAACCCTCCGCACCTCCTGGTGACTGCCGGGGTGTGTCGAAACGGAGCGTCGCCGGGTGTTTCCGGCGGCAAGCCGCTTGCTGCCCGAGCTCGACCCGCTCACACCTGCTCGGGAACCACCCACGGCCTCCGGTACTGCCGCTTCAGCAGCGCGTTGGCCTCGTCGTCGCCGACGAACGACTCGGTCTTCGGGTCGACCACCAGCTTCCGTCCGCCCAGTCGGTAGCTAATGTTCGCAAATTGACACAGCAGCGTGCTCTTGTGGCCCTTTTCGATGTCCGCGTTGGGTCGCTTGCCCGAGCGAATGCACTCAATGAAGTTCTGCTTGTGCTCTGGGTCGGGGAACCGACCGTACTCTTGGGCAATGACGACCGGCTTGCGGTTCTTGGTTCGGTCGAACACCTGCCACCCGCCGCCGTGCCGGCCAATGACCATGAGCCCCTTGGTGCCGTAAATTTCAATGCGCGTCGCGTTTTGCGGCCAGTAGGGAAACATGTCGCTGTTGCGGACGACCGGGTCGGTCTTGAGCATGTAAGGCGAGTACAAAGTCAGCTCGAAGGTCAAAACCAACCGGTCAAACTCGAACACGGCGACTTGCGTGTCCGGCGTTTCGAAGACGCCCTCCTGAGCCCACCGCCCGCCGACGGAGTAGACGGTCTTGGGGTAGTCTTGACCAATCAGCCAGCGAGCCAAGTCCATTTGGTGCACGCCGTCGTTAATGATGTCCCCACCGGAGAAGCGCCAGAAGTGGTTCCACTTCCGGTGGTAGTTGTAGTTGTAAGGGGTCAGGGGAGCTGGGCCGGTCCACATGTCCCAGTTCAGACCTTGCGGCACGGGCGAGTCGGGCACGGGCTTGGCGTTCGGCCAGTACTTTTGGTTGTAGACGCGGACCAGGTGAACGGTGCCCAGCTTTCCGTCTTCCAAGAACTTCTTGGCGTGCCAGTTGTACGGAGCACTCCGGTTCTGGAAGCCGGCCTGGACGACTCGGTTGTACTTCCGAGCGGCTTGGACCATTTGCCGGCCTTCCCACGGGTTGTGAGAAATGGGTTTCTCGACGTACACGTGCTTCTCGGCTTGACACCCCCACACCGTGGCCAGTGCGTGCCAGTGGTCCGGGGTGGCGACGACAATGGCGTCGACCGACTTGTCTTCCAGCACGCGTCGCAAGTCGTGAACGGCCTTGGGTGCCGGACGACCGGTCTTGGCGAATTGTTTCAGCCGGGCCTGCAGAATGGAGTCGTCGACGTCGGCGAAGTAGGCAATGTCTACGTCGTCTCGTTCGGCGAAGCCCAACGCCAGGTGAATGCCCCGTCCGCGCAGACCAACGAACCCCAAGACCACGCGCTCGTTCGGCGAAGCCGCTCCCGCCCGACGACTCCACACCACCACGCCGCCGGCCGTCGCAGCGGTCGCTCCCGTCCGAACCAAGAACTCGCGACGAGCCAGCTTTCGAGCCTGCTTCTGTTTGTCCATTGGTCCCTCCTTTCCAACTGAAACCGCCAGACC
>CAYSAG010000042.1:0-9040 GCA_964428935.1 uncultured Planctomycetaceae bacterium
CAACCCGCACCCCTCGACGCTGGCCGCCGCTCGCCAGCTCCACGGGAAAGAGCTGTCCTACAACAACCTGCTGGACCTCGACGCTGCCCTGTCGATTGTTCGCGAGTTTGCGGAACCGGCGGCCGTGGTCATCAAGCACAACAACCCGTGCGGCTGCGCAGTGGCCGAGACTTTGTGCGAGGCGTTCGACAAGGCGTACGCCGGCGACCCGCTCAGCGCCTTCGGCTCCATTCTGGCCTTCAACCGCAAGCTGGACCTGGCCACAGCCGAACGACTGTGCGAACCAGACCGGTTCATTGAGGCCATCATTGCACCGGGCTTCGAGCCGGAAGCCTTCGAAGCTTTGACGACTCGGCCGAAGTGGCGGAAGAACGTGCGGCTGCTGGAATGTCCGGTTCTGACAGAACCGCGGCCGCCTTGGCACGACTTCCGAGCAGTCAGCGGCGGCGTGCTGGTCCAGGACCGCGACGAGTTTCCCGAACCGTTCGACCAGTGGAAGACGGTGACGGAACGTGAGCCGACGGAAAAGGAGCTGGAAGACCTGAAGTTCGCGTGGCTGGTGTGCAAGCACGTCAAGTCGAACGCCATTGTCCTGGTCAAGGACCGGGCTCTGGTGGGCGTGGGAGCGGGACAAATGAGCCGCGTCGACTCGTCGTTCCTGGCCGCCTACAAAGCCGGCGACCGGAGCCAGGGCAGCGTGCTCGGTTCGGACGCGTTCTTCCCCTTCCGAGACGCGGTGGAGCAGGCGGCCAAGGCCGGAGTCACGGCCATTGCTCAACCGGGCGGCTCACGCAACGACCAGCAGGTCATTGACGCGTGCAACGAGCTGGGCTTGGCCATGGTTTTCACAGGCCGGCGACACTTCCGGCACTGATTCGGCCGGGCGACACCGGTTCAGTAGGGTCTCCCCAGCGCGTGCCGTGAGACGACCGCTGTCTTTGTGGTCGTTGACCCGGTCGGGTGTGACGGTCCGCGGCTGGCCAGGGAACCGGCCGAGTGACACCGGGCACCTCTGTGGCGAAAAAGGCGGGCGCGGACCGACGAGGAGCCCGTCGGGCGGCGCGAAGAAAAGGCCGCCTTCGGGGAGGGAAGGCGGCCCAACCGGAGGAGAAAGGAGGAACCATGGACGGGGATCACGGTCGCGCCGAGGGGGAGCGGCGCGGAGCGGTGGGGTCACCGCTTGGGCGAGAGAGGACCGACAAGCTTCTCGATTCGGTAGCGAGGCTTGCCGAGGCTGTCGAGGAGGTGCGGATCCAGACGACCCTCGACCAAAACGACGTCCCCGTCTTTCAACTTCGCCAGGTCGGGGTGGTCGGCAAGGGTGAGGTCTCCTCCGTAAGGGTCGTCGGGGCTGGGTTTCAGGCTGTACATCAAGTGCCACGCGCCTTCGTTCTCGTCGTAGTCGACCACACCACGCAACCACGTGTAAGCCTGACGGTCGTAGCCGAAAGGCTGCGGCTGTGACGAGTCGACCGACGTCTGCGAAACCTGTCGGACGGGCGTGGGTGGGACGAAGTCGTCCGAAGTGGCCTCGACGGCCCGCTCCACCGACCCGCTGTGCAAGGCCACGCGCTGCGTCAGAATCGGGCCGGAAGCGGCCGAGTCGCTCGCGTCGCTCAACCCCTGAATGCCTTGAAGCTCCACCTGCGGGCTAGGCTGGTTGAATCCGAACGGGTTGTCCGGGCTGGTCCCAGGCGGCCCGTTCGGCTTGGCCGGTCGACGCTCTCCCGGGTCACGCGGCTGCGGAACCAGCACATCGGCCGGTCGGTCGTTTGAAGTCCCCGGCCGGAAAGCCTCCACTTGGTTGTTCTGGCCGGGCTGGGCTGGCTGCACCTGTTGCCACTGTCCGGACTGAGCTGAGTTGGCCGGAGCGGGCAACGTTTGCGGTTGTCCCATGGAAACCGCCGGCGGCCCAACCAGACTGCCCTGCGGCACGGTCATGCCTGGCTGAGGCGCCACACCCGGCGGCGTTCCGTACGGACTGCCCGGGTACCAGTACGGGTTGTAGACGTAGCAGCCCGCCAGTCCGACTAGCCCGACGACAGCCAGTGAGCAAAGTGTTCGTTTCATGGTATTGGGTCTCCCACTCAGCTCCAAGAAATGCGGCGGGATTGTATTGATCCGCCCGGGTGTGTCCAGACGGATTTCCGCTCCACCCAGCGGAATTTGAGCCGCGTTCATGGAAAAATTTGCAAAGTGACCGGCGGGCCCGTTCGAAGCGTCGCCGCACGGCAAGCCGGCGTGTCGTCGCGTCGACGCCGACCCGCTAGAATGCGGCGGTTTGGCAGACGGCCGAAGCGAGCGGCTCGCGTGCAGTCCGACCGGTCGTTTCCTCTTCCAACCAGCCAACGGGAACGGACTTGAACCGGCGGACCACTTCGCCAGCCGCCAGACGCGACGGCGGCCCACTGTGTGGACTGCGTGTGCTTGGAGCGACTGGCGCGCGCCGGAGCAAGCGCCTGACCGGTGAGCGAAGGGGACGGAGGCTGAGGCCGCGTCCGCGGCCGGTGTTCGAGAAGACGTCGCTCAGGACAAACGACGCCGCCGAGCCGCGTTTCGAAGTGGACGGAAAAGAGCCGGAGCGAGTGGAGTCAAGGAGCCGAGCGGTGCTGGGACGGCTGTTTCTTTTCTGTTTGGTACTGCTGTTCGTCGACCTGTTTCTGCTCATGTGGTTGGCAGAACACACCAGCGCCGTCTTCGCTTTCGCGTTGGTCGTGGTGACGGGCGTGCTGGGAGTCACCCTAGCCGCTCGGCAGAAAGTGAAGGTCCGGAAGCGAAACGCCGAGTTGTCGGAAGCAGGCAGGCTGACGCCGGTCGAGCTGGCCGAAAGTGTCGTCATTCCCGTGGCGGGAGTTCTGCTGTTGCTGCCCGGCCCGCTGACCGACGTGCTCGGGTTCGCCCTGCTGGTGCCTCCACTGCGCCGGCTGCTGTGCGCCCGGTTGCTGGAGTGGTTGTCCGGTCGGTTCGAGCGGTTCTTGGAACGGGTGACCACGCCGTCCGGTTCGAGTGCCTCGGGCGAGGTGGTGTCTCACGGCGAGGTCATTGAAGCCGAGTTCTACCGGCACGAGTTTGGTCCGGACGAACCGCCCCCACTGAGCGACGACCAGGCAGAGTGACCCGGCCACGGTCGACGTCCGGTCGACGAGGGTTTGTTGCCCTTTCGGTCCGCCGAGCGCCAGCCGGACGGTCCACCCTGTGACGCTCGGCCGCTTCCGTCGTGCACGCCCGAAAGGACTTCCGAGGTTTTTCCCGGTGCACCAGCGGTCGCCGCTCACTGCCCGCTCACCTCGAGCGGCGCAAACTCACACATGGCGTCGTCGACCGCAAACCCGACGAACCGCACCCGCTCCAACGGCACCGACAACGTCGTTTCGATTGAAGCGGGTCCCACTTGGAACGTCAGCCGCTTGGCCTTCAAGTCGGCCTGCACGACCACGTCCAGCACTTGGCCGGCGGGCACGTTCAGATTCACGCTCTTGGTTTGCCCTTTCTTCGACGGCCCCTGAATGACCATGGCCTTTTTCATTCGCACGCGCACGCCGCACTTGACCAGCGACTTGTCGTCGGGGGCCGAACCGAACACGACGTACCCGTTCTGCAACAGGCCGCGCGTGTCCGACGGAACGCGCAGGCGGGTCTTCAGCGTAACCGACTGGGTCAGAGGCTTCGGCAGCCGCTTCACGGCAAAGGCCAGTTGACGCCGTCCGCGAGCAACCAGCTTGTAGCCCAGTTTGGACTCCACGACGTCGCACCGCTGGACTCGCTGGAAGTCGCTGTTCTTCAGCTTCTCCAGCGGCAGCAAGTAGTTCGGGTCCTCCGGCTTGTCCCATTTGACGTGGGTGGGAGCGTCGGTCACTTTCTTCAGCGGGACGCCTTTCAGCGGCGAGCCGCTCGGGCCGGACAGACACAGCACGCGTCCGTCCAGCGTGCTCACGAACACTTTTCCGTCCGCCACCGCCAGGCCGTCGAAGACGGGAGCGGAGTCCAGGGCGTAACGGGCCAGAAGCTTTCCGTCCTTCTTGGCCATGACCCACAGCTCCGCCCCGTGCAGTCCCTGCAAAGCCTCGTCCTGCAGCTTCAGCTTCTTTTGCACTTCGGGGTCGTCGGGCATTCGGTAAGCCTGCCGCTCGTCAATGAAGTTCGGCGGGCCGGCCAGGAGCACTGCGTCGGCCGACAAAGCCATGGCTCGAGCCAAGACGGCGGGCTGCTCGTCGACCCACGTGTAGCGAGCGGCGGTCAGCTGGTCGCGTGGGAAGAAGTAGCGGACCAGCCAGTCCGACGAGTCGGCGTTCCGTTCCGGCGACCGGCGGTTAATCAGGCTTTGCGCCCGAGTGACGCGTTCAATGGCTTCCGCCGTCACCGCCTTGTCCGACGCGAAAATCTGGTACTGAATGACCGAGGAGTTCACGTAGAAGACCGGCTTGCGACCGAAGCCGTAAACGTGCGTGTCGTCGAAGCACAGGATTCGTCCGGACGGAACCAGCCGGCCCGCCTTCAGCCAGCCGCCGTACCCACCGCTCATTCGTCGGCCGTAAGTCCAGTAGGTTCGGAAGAACCACGAGTCGTCCAGCAGCCCGGCCTGGCAGAACAGGTGGAAGTCTTCCGGCGGGCCTTGCTCGGTCACGTTCTTCAGTTCCAGTTCCAATCGGTTACCGTCGAAGTCGATTTTCTGCGACCGCAGCCAAATGAACCGCCCGTCGCAGGACAAGACGTCGTTCAACGCCACGGGCATGACGTTGCCGCTGGTCTTCTTCAGGTAGGCCAGGTGCATGTCCTGACCGGTGACCGGGTCCTTGTCGTCCATGACCACTTCGCGCAGCAGCTTGCCGGTGGTTGCGTCCAGCTTCAGGAAGTGAATGCCGCCGTCGAGGTACATGATTCGGCCGGCCGTGCAGTAGACCACGCCGTCGTGCACCAGCACCGCTCCATGGACCGGCCACGCCGACTCGAGCTGTTCCCAGGCCATGATTCGTTGGTCGACCGGTGCGGCGCGGAACCGCCAAGCCAACACGCCGTCCTTGGCTCGCAACGCGTACACGTAACCGTCGGCCGAACCGAACAGGAGGTAGCCGCGGTAGTAGGTCGGCGGCGAGTCGACTCGGCCGCCCGTCGTGTACGACCACAGCACTTGGCCGGTCTTGGCGTCCAACGCGTAGACCGTGTGCCGGTCAATGGCGGCGACGAAGACCTTCCCGGCGGCAATGGTCGGCGGACTCAGCCGGCCGCCCAGCTCCGTCTGCCAGGCCCGCACCAGCTCGGTGTCGACCTGCTCGGAGCTGCTGCCGCTGCGAGCCTCGTCGTGTCGGTAGGTCGGCCAGTCGCTCGCTGAAGCCTCCGGGCCGTCCACCTTTCCGTACGCCGGTCCCTTCTCCAGACGCGGCGGCAACTCGCCCAGCTCCTCCGGCCGCGGAACCGGCGAGGCCGACATGGCCTTCAGGCCCGGCAGCTTCGCCTCCAGTTGGCACCCGCAGGCGTCGAAGGTGGCGTAGGTCAACCCGTTGGCCGGCATGACCCCGTAAATGCACCCGCTGCGGAACCAGTGGTGCGGCTTCCAGTGTCCGGTCTCCAGGTCGACGTACTCCGTCCCGTTCCGACCCGTCAAAATGTAGTGGTTCGCCGCCTTGGCCGGGTAGCACCGGTGGTGGAACCAATGGACTTTGACGTCCGGAAGGAACTCGCGTTTCTTCTCGCCGGTTTTGGGGTCGTAGCCAATCATGAGTCCGTCGTCCGAGCTGCCGGCGACGCGGCCCGTCCAAGCCAGCCCCTGGACGACGAACAGGTCCCGCAGCGACATGTGTCCGCTGGGCAGCTTTTTCTGCTGCCACAGTTTCTTCCCGTCAGCCAGCGACCAGCCAATGATGCTCTTGTCGCCCTCGGCGTACAGCACCACGTCTTCGTAAATCAGAATGCGCGGCCCCGTGTTGGTGTGAACCGGCAGCGACAGCGGAACCGGCTGAGAGGCCCACAGTTGCTTACCGGTCGCCTGGTCGAGGCAGACCAGTTTCTCGCCGTCGTGGAAAACGATTCGTTGGCCGTTGGTGGCCAGCGAACAGGGCGCGACGGGCGTCTCGACCGTCCAAAGTAGCCGGCCGGACTCGGCGTCGTACGCCAGGATTTTTCGCTTGTCTCCGTGCCAGCCCCAGTTCGGGTTGGCCGTGCGCGTGTTCGCCCAGACGTAGGTCGAGACGCGTCGCCACTTCGGCAAGCGTGACGGACCGTTGTCCGCCACCGCCAGCACGGTTCCGTTCGAGACAACGATTTCCCGCGTGAACCGGCTGCCGTCCAGCGTGCGCAGCGTCTTGCCGGTCGCCGCGTCCAACACCTCGACCGGTCCGTCAATGTCCAGCGTGACGTAGACCCGGTCTCCCACGGCGACCAACCGCCGCAGCAGGTGAGCCGGTCCGCTCTTCAGCGGGTACTGCGTCGTGTTCCACCGGCTGATGTCTCGCTTCCACAGCACGACGCCGTTGAACGCGTCTCGGGCCACCAACCGCCACTTCGGCGGGAGTTGAATGGACGCCCGTGAGCCCTCGTCCAGAATGTAGAACAGCCGACCGTTGGCCGAGACCATGCTCGTCAGGCTGGCCATGTGGTCGTGGTGGCGAGCCCACCGAGGTGTGCCAATCCACCGCAGCCGTTTGGGCGGAGCAATCAATTGGTCGTTCGAAACCGGGTTGCCGTCCGGTCCGTGGAAGTAGTGAGTCCACTGGTCCATTTCGGCAGGCCACGGTTTGACGGTCTTCTGCCACCCGTCGTCGGTCTTTTTCAACAAGACGCCGTTTGGCGTGAGCACCCGCAGCAGCTCGTCGTCGGAAGCTTGAGCCTGGTCTTCGACAATCAGCAGGTTCACCAAGTCGTCGGCGTAGGGCAGGTGCCGGCCGTCCCACGTGTCGACGCACACCGGCCCGTAAACGCCTTGCTTCAGCAGCCGCTGACGAGCTGCCCGAACCTTCTCGGCTGAAGTGTCGATTCCGTGAACGTAGTACTGCGGTCCGACGCGAAGCTGGCCGGTCAACTGACCGTCTCCGCAGCCCACGTGGACGACCAGACCGCCCGAAACGCCGGCCAGTTTCAGCAGTTCGGACGCAGTGGCGGCCGCGGCCACCCTGCTCACACCGCCGAACAGCAACACGGCTGTTGCCGCCCAGCACACGACTCGAAACCGGCGAAAGGCTCGAAGCGCGTTCATTCGCGTAGCTCCTTCAGGCTGTGGAAACTTCGACCTCAATGACCGACGCTGTTGGGAAGTTCCCTTCGCGGGCAGGTCGAGACCGTTCACGGACGGCTCGCGTACGCCGCAAGAAACTCGGGTGGGAGAAGGTTGCCAGCACCGCTCGCTCGCGACCGGGCGAGCGTCCTTCCGGTGGCCAGCCAGCTTACCACGCTCGACACGTCGAGACAACCAAGCAACTGGCTGGCCGGCCACCGCGAGAGCTGCGTTCTGGCGACGGCGGGCGGTCCGCAAGGCCGTGCCGCTGCGGAAACGGAGGGCCGAGTCACTCCGATCGCCGAAGCCTCTCGACCGCCTGCCGCATGTCCTCCGGCAACGGCGCCTCGAAAGTCATCCATTCCTCGGTAATCGGGTGCCGGAAGCAAAGCTGGTAGGCGTGCAAGGCCTGTCGGTCAATGAGCCGTTGCGTGGTCGACCGGGTGACGACGACGTCGGGACCGGACGGTGCCGTCTGGTCGCTGCCGTCCGACCGTCCTGCCGTTGCCGGCGTTTCGCGCGCCGACTCTGCCCGCGTCGACTGCCCCTGCGCCCGCTCCTCTGCTTGACCGGACGCCGTCCATTCGCTCTCCGGTTCTTCCTCTTCCAACGGAATTCCCGGCCAGTCCGGTCCGTAGTACTCGTCGCCCAAAATCGGGTGTCCGATCGACGCCAAATGGACGCGAATCTGGTGCGGGCGTCCGGTCAACGGGTGAGCGGACACCAGCGTGGCCCCCGGCAAACGCTCCAGCACACTGACCGCCGTCCACGCCGGCCGCCGGTCCTCAGCGTCGTCCGCCGTGGACATCAACTTGCGTCCGTTTCGCACCACCAGCCCAATCGGACGGTCAATCAGCAAGAAGTCGGTTTCCAAGACACCGTGAGCCAACGCCAAGTAGGCCTTGTAAACCCGGCGTTTTTCGAAATGCATGGTCAGCTTTCGGTGGCTCAGGTGGTCCTTGGCCGCGACCAGCAGGCCGCTGGTGTACCGGTCGATTCGGTGCACGATGCCCGGACGAAGCAAACCGCGGCGAACCGTCTGCTGGTCCAGGTGGTGCTGAAGGGCGTTGAGCACGGTGCCGTGCTGGGTCGGTCCGCCTGGGTGAGTGATTTGGTCCGGGTGCTTGTTAATGACGACAATCCACGGGTCCTCGTAGAGGATTTCCAGCGGCAAGGCAGCGGGCTCGACGGGCCGGTCGGGCGGCTCCGTCAGCCGGACCCGCACGTGCTGACCACGAAACACCCGCTGGTTGCAGTCGGCGCGCAAGTCCTCCACGTACACCTGTCCGGCCCGGACCAGCCGCT
This sequence comes from uncultured Planctomycetaceae bacterium, assembly GCA_964428935.1. Lineage (GTDB taxonomy): Bacteria > Planctomycetota > Planctomycetia > Planctomycetales > Planctomycetaceae > JAADHY01. The sequence goes on from CAYSAG010000042.1 coordinate 8,513, forward strand.
GCAGTCGCCACGAGGTGTAACAGCGAAAGTGTCGAGCCAGGAAGGTGTCGATGCGCTTGCCGTTCAGGTAGTTGTCGACAATGAGTTCGAACGTCGGCGGTTCGTTCATGGCCTCGCTTTCTTCGCCCGGCGGTGGGCAGCAAAGATTAGCGAGTGGCCTGAGCTTTCAAAAGGTACGAGCCGGCCCGCTCGACGGGCTTTGGTTCGCGGCCAGCACGCGCAGGCAAGAGACGCGGGTGCCGAACGCGCGGCACGGCCCCGCCCGCTGCGAGCGAACCCCGCTGCGCAGAAAAAGCGGCGTCCTGCGACGCCGCTTGTCCCCTCGACGGTTTGCCGAATGGACCGGCTGCTCCCTTCCTCCTGGGGCCGGGTCTTTCGAGCCCGTGGAGGAACTGGCTTGCGTGCGCCGGCGTGTGTGTGGAGCCTTAGGTTTTCCGCGCCGGCCCACACGGAGGCACAGAGGTACCAGCCCGGGGCGGCCGCGACGGAGCGCGGCCCTCCGACCCCCGGACACCGCGGGCGGCCGCG
>CAYSAG010000042.1:9140-21661 GCA_964428935.1 uncultured Planctomycetaceae bacterium
GACCTCCAATTGTCACACCCCTCCGGGCGGCCGCGACGGAGCGCGGCCCTCCGACCCCCGGACACCGCGGGCGGCCGCGACGGAGCGCGGACCTCCAATTGTCACACCCCTCCGGGCGGCCGCGACGGAGCGCGGCCCTCCGACTTCCGGACGCCGCGGGCGGCCGCGACGGAGCGCGGCCCTCCGACTTCCGGACGCGTCCCGCTACGGTTGCCCCTTCGTGCCAGCCTTCTCCTTCTGCAGCTGCTCTTGCAGCTGCTTCAATTGTTTCTGCAGTGCGTCGATTTCTTCGACCGCCTCGCCCAGCTTCTTCTCCATTCGTTCGGTCGTTTCTTTTTTCTCCCGTTCCAGCCGCTCAATTCGCTTCAGCAGCATTCGGAAGGCCCCGCCGCGGTTCGGCCCACGGAAAGTGTCCACGTCCAGCTCCCACTGGCCGTCGTCCCACATGAAGACCTGGGCTCCGAACCCGCGTCCGAGCAGTCGCTGCACGTGACGTCGGACGTCCGGCGGCAGCTTCTCCAGTTCGTCCTCCGTCACCTCCCACCGTTTGCCGTTTCGCCGGACGACGATGCGAGCGGGTTGGTCGCCTTCCTTCGTAATGGTAATGGTCAGGTTTTTCGGCAGCGACACCGACTGCTCCCACTCGAACACGTACGGCTGTCCGAACAGTCGAAACCGCAGCGGACGGCCTCGACGCAGTTCCTGCCACAGCTTTCGAAACCGCTCGGGCGAGCTCAAGTCGTGCAGCTCCACCCACTCCTCCGGCCACTCCGCTTCCGGACCGCCAACTTCCACCTCCGGCCGCTCCACCGGTTTCACCTTCACCGTTCGCCGCCGTCCCTTGCGAACCACTTCCAGCGTCAGCTCCGAGTCGCGTGCCTTCTGGACCGCGTCGACCAGCACCTGCGGGTCGGTTACGTCTTTTCCGCCGGCCCGCACCACGACGTCGTACTCCTTCAGCCCCGCCTTGTCTGCCGGCGAGTCTTCGACCACGTCGACAATGACCAAACCGACGCCGTCGGGCAGGTCGAGCTGAGCCCTCAGCTCAGGCCGAACCGGAGCCAACGCGACGCCAATCCAGTACGTTTTCTCGACAGAAGCTTTCTGGCCAGTGTGAGCCGGCGGCGAGTGCGGCCTCTGCTCCTTCTCGTCCGCTCGCACCGCGGCCGCCGACACCGACAAGACCGCAACCAACAACCCGACCAACCAACCTGTTGCTCCTTTCATGGCCTCACCTCCTTCTGCCACTCTGTCGTCAACCACCTTGCGTTCCAAGAAACCTGTACGGTTCGAGCCGTCGACCGCGAACTCAGTGGTACGAAACCAGCCGAGCCGACTCGACTTCCACTTGCTCCACCGGCACGACCAACTGCCGTCCCTTGTCCAACGGAATGGGAATGACCCACCGCTCGGTTCGGACCGGTCGACCGCTCTGCAGCAGCAGACGAGCCAGCGCCGGCGGCAGCAAAGACCCAACTTGCTCGCGCCAGAACCGCTCACTTTCTTCGGCCGTGACGACGGGAACCCGAACTACGTGCCGACGGCCTCGGCTGTCGCACCAGACCAGCCGCGCGGACCGCACGGCAGTTGCCGTCCGCGGGCTGGTCGAGCCGTGCCGCTTCGAGCGTGTGGGCAGACCGCCGCCTGCGGCGACGGCCGTCGCTGTGTCGGTCCGAGCCGCCGGCGCGTCCGCTCGGGTCTTCGCCGTGAGGTTCGCCGCTTGTGGCGGCCGGTTCCGCTCGCCGTCTGACGGCGGTCTTTCGGCCACGAGGCGTTCCGAGCCGACCGGCTCACTCCGCGTCGCCCTCGTCCTCCACGCCTGCGTGGCTGCGCCGAGCACGAACGCCGCGAGCACCACCACCGCCGCCACGCTCCACCGGCTCCAGGCCGAACGACGAGACCGGTCGGACCGACCCTTCTGCCGGCCGCCCGGCGTCAGCTCGGCGCTCGCGTGCGAGGCCGTAGCGCACTGAGCAGGCCAACACGCCGGCCGACTGGCCCCACCGTCCAGCTGCCTTTCGCCTGCCGCCAGCCGTAGAAACTCACGCTGCCACGCCTGGGCTTCCAGGAACGCCAACGCACAGCGTCGCCAGCCGTCCGGTGAGTGCTCCAGTCGTTGCAGCAAGTCCCGCTGTTCGGCGTCCGTCAGTTCGCCGTCCACCAGCTGGTCCAGCTCTTCGTCCGACACCTCCGGGCCGGTTGGTTCGTCCACTGGGTCGGCGTTCCGGTTTCGTTTCGGTTCGTTCATGGTTCGTTCAGAGCCTCACGGTTCGTCGAGGTGAAGACGAGCCAGCTCGTGCCGGAGTCGACGGCGAGCGCGGTGGAGCCGAGCCTCGACGGCCGAGACGCTCAGCCCCAACCGTTCGGCCATTTCCCGGTAGCTCCAACCTTCGGCGTACTTCAGCAGCAACAGCTCGCGTTCTCGTCGCCCCAGCCGCTCCAGTGCCTGCCGCACCAGACGGCTCCGTTCGTCCGCCAGCAGCCAGCTCAACGGGTCGGCAGCCGACCGGGCCGCCAGGCCGCGGGCCTCGGCGTAGGCCCGTTCGCGCCGTTGCCGACGCTGGTCGCGACGGCGGTGCAGCCACGCTTGCCGGACGGCCAGCCGGTACAACCACGCCGACAGCCTTTTCGGGTCGCGCGGGCGGGCCTGCTGCGTGGCGGCCGCCGTCGACACCTCTTGCAACACCTCGTCCACCAGCTCGGCGTCGCCCAGACGCGCAAACAGCACCAGCCTCAGCCACCGGTTGTGCCGAGCCAACACGCGCGGCCAGTCCACTCCGACCGCGTCGGGTCCGCCTTGAGCTGCCGAGCCGTCCATTGTTCCTCAAGAATTGTTGCCGCGGCGGCTGTTTTCTTGCGGACCTTTTTCGAAAGGTGCTTCGCTTTTTTCAAAACGTGGCCGGAGCTCGTTCCCTGCCGTCGCGGACGAGCGACGCTCGGCCGCCGACACCGGTTCCCCGGCCGGTGCCGTGCCGTCGGAAGCCTCGGAGACAAAAGCGAGTCACCCTCCGGCGGCTCGAACTGCCGCGTGGCCCGCAGGCCGTCGAGCTTCACCCGCGAGAGGCTCTTAGACGAACGGGCCGCCGTGGGCAAACCACCCAGCAGCTTGACCCAAAACCCGCCCGGCTGCTCGCACCACGGCTCACTTCGCCGTACACTGAAAGCCCACCACACAGCACGCCCTCCCGCCGACCGGCCGCCGGCCGGCGCCGAGCCGCGTCAACCAAGCAAGGACCACATTTCGGAAGGGGTTGGACCATGCCAGCAGCGTTTCGACGTCGAGAAAAAGTTCGGACTGGCCGCGTCGAAAGGCAGACGCGGCAGCGGGCCACAGCGGTTTTGGCGTGGAAGGCCGCCGCGGCCTCGGCGTGGAGTCTTCTGGTCGCCGGTCTTTTGGCCAGCAGCGTGGCTGCGGCGCCGGGGTCGGCTGTGTCGGCCGAGGCGGTTGCCAACACGTCGCGGACCGACGACTCGCCGGTCCTGCTGTTCGGCGGCTGCGGTGGCGTGTACTTCCTGGCGGAGCCTGGAGAGCTGAAGGTCGAGGTTTTCAAGCGGGACCTGAACCGTCGCGGCTTGCCCACCGAGTTGCGAGCCATTTTGGTCGGTCCAGACCGTCGCGTGCTGGACGAGAAACGCATTCCGGACGACGGGCGTCGTCGAGGCAGCGGGCCCGGTCCGCTGCGGTCGGTGGTGCTGTCGGCCCGAATGGAGCACAAGGGCGTCTGTGCGTTGAACGTCACGGTGTCGAACGACCGTTACGGCACCGACGTCGTTTGGGGCTTTCGGACCAACTGTCCGAAGTACCTGGTCGAAACCGCTCGCGGACACAAGGACGAACGCCACCAGGAACCGATTGTGCTGGCGAGTCCCGAACGGCCGGTGGACGTGTGCTTTTGGCCGCGTCGCGGCGAGTTGTCCTTGGAGGTGACCGGGGTTCCTTCGGGCGTGCACGAGTTGACCTTGCTCGACGCCAAGGGCCGCCGGCTCTTTTCGCTGCCCGTCGACGGCCAGGGCAAAGCTCGTGCAACCGTCGGCACCGACGTGCCGCGGCAGAACTTGCCCTGGCGACTCCACCTGCCCAAGGGACGCGCCGTGCTCCACGTCGACGGTCTGACCCGGTGGACGCCGCAAGACCTGCTTCCGGACAGTTGCCTGTGGTCGCCCTCACCGGACACGTGGTTCCCCCTCTTGCCGTACCGCTGGCTGCTGACGCCCTACCGGTTGAAGGTCTACGGCCAGCCCGGTCAGTCGCGGTCGGTGTCGCTTCGTGTGCACAACAACGCCGCGACCAAGCAAACCATTCGACTGCAAGTGGAGTTCGACGGCGAGCCGTGGCCGGCCCAGCTGTCGACGAGCCAAGTGACTTTGGCGCCGAAACGTTCGAAAGAGGTGACGTTGTCGTGTCGCGTGCCGCCGTCCGGCCGACGGGTTTGTCGGGTGCGAGCCACTCCCGTGCAACAACCCGACTTCACCACGTACTCGACCGTCACGCTGATTGCCGGCGAAGCTCCCGCGGCCCGTCCGCTCCAAATGCCCATTCTGCTGCGTCCCTACAGTCACGAAAACGACCAGTTCGGTTACCTGCCCAACTACCCGACCGAGTGGGAACCGTACTTCGACTTGGAGAACCGGCCGTTCATTCGCACGCACCGCTCGCTGAAAGTCCTTCGCGACGGAAAGTGGCAAGACGCCCGCTCACCGGACGTTCCTTTCTACGCGGGCCGGAGCGGAACCAAGGTGGCCTTCGACCGAGACAACGACGTCTACACGTTGACGACGTCCCGCGGGCACGCCTGGCTGCTCCACTCGACCGACGGCGGGCGGACCTTCAAGGCCTACGACTTGGGCCGAAGCGGCGGGCTGGACATTGAGCAGTTCTCCGGGCACAACGTGCCGGACGGGCCGCCGGCCGTGCTGCGTTCCGTCGTACGGGAACGGGACCCCAAGCTGCGCTGGCGACGGCTGAGCGACCTGGAGCTGATTGTGCCGGAGAAGCGGAACGGCCGGCTGGTCATTCCTGAACCGGTGCTGTTGTCGCGCAAGGCGCTGGGCGTCGGCTCGCACTCGGGCGTCCCCTCGGCCGTGGTCTCGCACGGTTCGCGAATTCACGTCGTGTGGGGCGAAGCGACCGACCCGAAAGAAAAGGTGCCCGGCGTGCCGGTTTACGTCGTCACCTACGACCGCAAAGAGCGGCGGTTGCTGGGCCGGCCCGTTTTGGTCGGCTACGGCGCTCCACCCAACGACGTTCACAACCGACCCAGCATTACGCTGGACAGCCGCGGCTACCTTCACGTGCTGACGGGCACACACGGCCGCCCGTTCTACTACGCTCGGTCGCTGAAGCCCAACACCGCGCACGAAGGCTGGACACCGGCCGAGCCGCTCGGACCGGGCCTGCGGCAGACCTACATTGGCCTGGTTTGCGGGCCGGACGACACGTTGCACGCGGTCTTTCGACTGTGGCGGACCCGTGTCGAGCCGCACCCGCTGGCCACGCACGCGACATTGGCTTACCAGCGGAAACGGCCGGGACAGCCGTGGGAGCCGCCGCGCGTTTTGGTCGTCGCCGCTTTCTCCGAGTACAGCGTCTTCTACCACCGTCTGACAATCGACCGGCGCGGACGGCTGTTCCTCTCGTACGACTACTGGTCGACTCATTGGTTTTACCGAAACGACCACCCGGGCAGCCGGCGAGCGTTGCTGCTGTCGCCGGACGGAGGCGACACGTGGAAGCTGGTCGGCGACGACGACTGGACCGACTGAGCGGCCAGCAGTGGCTCCAAGCGTCCGGGCGAACGGAGCCTCGAACGGCTGCACCGGCTCGCTTGGACTGGCCGTCTCGGTTTCGTAGCATGCCCGACCAGAAGGGCGAACGGGTCAAGCCGAGCGGCTCGGCACAGCAACGCCGCACCCAGCTCGGACAGGCACAGCGAAAGGGAGGTGACACCAATGACGCAAACGAATGTCACACGCCGCGTTTTCCTCGGACGGTCGGTCGCTGCTGCGACAGCCGTCGGCTGGTTGCAGGCGGGACGGTCGCACGCCGTCGCTGGCCACGGCCAAACGAACAGCGGCTCGGACACCGGTCGGGTCTACGTCGCCACCAACGTCTACCCGTGGTACACGTTCTACCGGCGAGAAAAGCGGGACTTCAACGCCGATTTGGACGCGGGTCTGGCGGCCGTCGCCCGTGCCGGGTTGGACGGGTTCGAGTCCATTGTCAACACGCCGGAGGACGTCGACCGGCTGGGGACTCTGCTGAAGAAACACGGCCTTCAAATGAAGTCGTTCTACGTCAACTCGGTGCTGCACGAGCGGAAGGCGGCCGAGGAGAGCATTGAGCGAATTGTCGAGTTGGCGCGGAAGGCCAAAGCCTTCGGCGCGAAGATTGTCGTGACCAACCCCAGCCCCAAGTCGTGGAACCGAAAAGCAAAAGGAATCGACAAGAACGACCAGGAGCTGGAAATTCAGGCTGCGGCGTTGGACCGGCTGGGAGCCGCTTTGCGTCAGAACGGCCTCACGCTGGCCTACCACAACCACGACATGGAGCTGCGGAACGCTGCTCGCGAGTTCCACCACATGCTGCTGGCGACGAAGCCGGAAAACGTGGGCTTCTGCCTGGACGCCCACTGGATTTTCCGCGGCTCCGGCGACTCGCAAGTCGCCCTTTTCGACGTCGTCCAGCTTTACGGCCGACGGGTCGTGGAAATTCACCTGCGGCAGTCTAAGGACGGCGTCTGGACGGAGGCTTTCGGCCCGGGAGACATTGACTACGCTCGCCTCTTCCGCACGCTGAAAGGAATGGGAGTGAGCCGTCCCCACTTGGTGCTCGAACAAGCCGTGGAAGCCGACTCGCCGAAAACCCTGGACGCCGTGGAGGCTCACCGGCGCGGCGCCGCTTACGTGCGCCGCCTGTGGAAGGAGACCGGCTGAGCTGGGTCGCCTGACCGAGCGCGGCAGAGGTCACTTCGCTCTTTCTTGGACGTGCCGCGGAAGACGAGCCCGAAGCGGAAGCGGTGTTCGAAGGCGAGCGGCTGCCCGGTCGTGACGGACGGTTCTTCTGCCGTCGGGACCGGAAGCGGCTCGCGCTTTCTCGACAGTCGTGGCCGTCGCTTGTCGTTCGTGTGCAGGCAAAGCTGGGACACGTTCAACCTGGAGAGGCTTTGAATGCGTTGGTGTTCGTTGTCCGTTGTTCGTGTCGCGGCCTTGAGCCGCTGGTTGTTGGTGCTGGTGGGCTGCAGCGTTGCGACGGCGGCCGGGGCGGCTGACCGACTGCAGGTCCGTTCGCCGGACGGGCGCGTGTCTCTGGAAGTTTTTGCGAAGGGCGGACAGCTCGCCTACTCCGTCAGCTACCGAAACCGACCGGTCATTCGCGACGCCCGGCTCGGCCTGCGGCTGAGCGACGGGACCGTGCTGGGCCGCGGAGTGCGACTGTCTTGGGACAAAGTTTCCGAACACGACTCGGTGTGGCGTCCGGTTTACGGCGAGCGGTCGCAGGTCCGAAGCCACTTCCGAGCGGTGACCGTGCGGTGTCGGTCGAACTCGGCCGAGCAGCCACGGCTGGAGCTGCTGTGTCGGGTCTACGACGAAGGCGTCGCGCTGGCCTACCGGCTGCTGCCGCCCGAGCGGTCCGGCCACTCCGGCGGTGGAGCTCCTGCGTCGTCGAGTCGCTCCACGACGCGGGACAGGTCCCGCCGCTCGCACGCTGCCGCCGACCGGACGTCGCGGACCGGCGACGGCACCGTGAAGGACCGCGGCGGCTCGGAGTACGTCGTGGAAGACGAACTGACGGAGTTCGCCTTCGTCGACGACTTCGTCTGCTGGCCCGTGTACTCCGCTCAGGGCGTTTACCGTCGAGCCCGGTTGAGCCAGGTGCGACGGAATTGCGAACGGCCCCTTCTGGTCGAGGTTCCCGACGGACCGGCCGTCGCGGTCGCCGAAGCTCGGCTAGTCGACTACGCCCGAATGCGTTTGCAACCAGCCGGGCGGTCGCACACGCTGCGGGCTCAACTGGGCAGCGAAGTCCGCTTCACCCCGCCTTACACGACGCCGTGGCGTGTGGTCATGCTGGGCGACAACCCGTGTCGGCTCATTGAGCGGAACGACCTGATTCTGGACCTGAACGACCCGTGCCAGATTAAAGACACCTCGTGGATTCGGCCCGGCAAAGTCATTCGGGAGGTCACTTTGAGCACGGCCGGCGGCAAAGCGTGCGTCGACTTCGCGGTGAAAATGGGACTGTCTTTCGTCGAGTACGACGCGGGTTGGTACGGCCACGAGTACGACGACCGTTCGGACGCCACCACCGTCACACCCGACCCGAAACGAACGCGAGACCCGAACGGGCTCGACCTGCACGAAGTCATTCGTTACGCCCGCCAGAAAGGCATTGGCGTCATTCTTTACGTCAACCGACGTGCCTTGGAACGTCAATTGGACGAGATTCTGCCGTTGTACCAGCGCTGGGGCGTGGCCGGCGTGAAGTTCGGCTTTGTGCAAGTGGGACCGCAAAAGTGGACCAAATGGCTGCACGACGCGGTCCGCAAGGCCGCTCAGCACCGACTCATGGTCGACATTCACGACGAGTACCGGCCGACGGGCTTCGAACGCACCTACCCCAACCTCATGACTCAGGAAGGCATTCGCGGCAACGAGACCATGCCGCCGGCGGAGCACAACACCATTCTGCCTTTCACTCGCGGTCTGTGCGGAGCGGGCGACTACACAATTTGCTGGTACACGCCGCGAATCAAAACCACTCACGCCCACCAGCTCGCCTGTGCCGTCGTCTTCTACAGCCCGTGGCAATTCGTGTTCTGGTACGACCGACCGCAGCAGTACCAAGGCGAGCCGGAAACGCTGTTCTTCAAGCACGTGCCGACGGTTTGGGACGAGACCCGAGTGGTCGACGGTCGAGTGGGCGAATTCATTGTCACCGCTCGACGCAGCGGCAACCAGTGGTACTTGGGCGTGCTCAACTCCGTCCGTCGCCGACAGCTGAAAATCCCACTGCGGTTTCTCGACCCGGCTCGACGCTACCACGCCATCGTCTACACCGACGCCGCGCCGCAAGGCGGCCGTCCGTTCGCCGTGGCCATTCGCCGTCAGACGGTCCGCGCCGACCAAAGCCTGACGGTCGACCTGGCGTCCAACGGCGGCTGTGCCGTGCGGTTCGTCCCCGCGGACCGGTAGCTCGGCCTGCGTGCCCGCTCGGCTTGCACAGGAAGAGCTGCCACAAGCCGGAAAGCTCCGGCGAAACCAGAAGACCAAACGAAGCAACGCGCCCGGTGGCACTGGCGGCTCGTCCAGACCGAGCGGCAGCCGTCGGCCTTTTGTCTCGTCAGCCTTCCAGCTCCAGCCAGCGGACCGACCGAGCCCGAAAAAGGCACCGCTCCAGCGGCCCGTCCGACGAAAGCGGAACGACGACCGCTCGGGCCAGCTTCCCCGGCTCCAGCGAGCCCAGTCGGTCGGACAGTCCGAGGGCTCGAGCTGCGCGCAGCGTCGCCAGCTCCAGCAGTCGAAGCGCCTCGCCGGGGTGCCGCGCAGCCAAAAAACACAGCTCGTTCCACACGCTCAGGTCCGGGCTGGACGCGCGGCTGTCCGTACCCAGTGCCACGTTCCCGCCCCGCTCCAGCAGCCGACGCCACGGGTGGGGAGCGTGACCGAACCAGGCGTGAGTCCGCGGGCAGTAGACTACCGTCAGGTTCGGGTGCCGCGCAACGAAAGCCAGTTCCTCGTCGGTCAGGTAGTTGCCGTGAACGACCAGAGCGTGGTCGAGCCGAGCCAGTTCGCGAAGGTAGTCGAGGACACTGGGAGCGGAGTGGAACAACTGGGCGTTCCACAAACCGAAGTGCTCGAGCATTTCGGCGCACGGCCCCGTCTGCCGCTCCAGCAGTTGCCGTTCGCCCAGCGTCTCGGCCAGGTGCATGGCCAAGGGAGCCCGGTGACTGGCTGCCAGCTCGACCAGCCGCAGGAAAAGGTCCGGGTGGACGGTGTAGGGAGCGTGCGGGCTGAGCCCCAACGTCACCAGTCCGGCGGCTGCAGGTGGCAACGACTGCTGCAAGTGCCGCCGCGCCGTGTCCACTCGCCCGTCGACCTCGGCCGGGTCCAGCGTGTACAGTTCACGAAACAGAACCACGTGTGGGCGCGGTTTCACAGACGCCGTGTCGGCCTGCCAGAACGAGCGGTCGTCGGTGGCAATTTCTCCGACCGCCGCCGTCCCGTGCTGAACGCACTCACGCAAGCCCCGCTCGACGGCCGCCACCGGCCGAACCGTCTCGGCCCGACGACGCTCCACCACCCGCCGAATCCATTCGAAAAAGCCACCGTCCGCCGGCAACGGCTGCTGCAGGTCGCTGAACTCCAGGTGGGTGTGTGCGTTGACCAAAGCCGGCAACAGGGCGACGGAGCCCAGGTCGACGGCCGCCGGGTCGCGTCGAGGCCACACCTCGACCACCGTCTGGCCACTGACGACCAACGTCGCGTTCTCGAGCGGAGCTTGGCTGACCGGCAAGACCCAGCGTGCCGTGAAGCGGCGTTCGTCCATTTGCCTTCGTGCTCGACAGAGTGCCCCGTGTTCGCCGCCGGACCGACCGGCCCGTGTCTGCGCTCGGCAAGCCGACCGGCCCGTGTTCCGCTCAACAGACCCGCCGGTGCTCGCGCTCAACAGACCGACCGGCACGAGCCGGCGTGTGAAGGAGCGTGCCTTCGGGTTCGGACGGTCTTTGCGAACCTCCCGTTTGCAACGCAGCGTGGCCCGTCGGCCTTGGGTCGCGTCCGGACTCGGCCCGACTCAGTCGAAGTACCCGCACACGCGCAAGTAGTCCAGGCTCTCAGCCAACCGCCGTTCGGACTCGTCCAGCGACACCGGCGGTTCGTCCGGTTCGCCCAGAACCACAACGCTGTACGGGCCGGCGAAGTTGACGGTCTGCAACACCTCGCGCAGCCGGAAAAAGTCGACCGCGCCGCCCGCTCCCAATGCTGGAAAGTACGCCTCACCACAGACGCCCGTCGAGTCGCGCAGGTGCACGTGACCGACGTACTGGCAAACCTTCACCAGCGACGCCTCCGGCTCCGCGTTCTCGTTCAAGTAGTACAACTTGCCCGGGTCGAAGTTCAGCAGAACGTTCGGGTGACCGACGGCCTCGACCGTCTCGAGCATTGGCCGGTGGTGCCGACAAAGCCCCGGCGCGACGTCCAGGCAGCAGCGCAGTCCCAGCGAGCGGGCCAGCTCTCCCAACTGCCGCAGCAGACCAAAACGCTCTTCCCGTTCGTCCGGGTCGACCGCTTCGCCCGCGTCGACGACAACCGCCTCCGCTCCCAACTCGGCCGCCAGCTCGAAACCGCGACGCAGCGCGTCCAGCCGTTCGGGGCCCACCGGTCCGAGGCTCGTCAAGTCGCAACTGACCACGCTCAACCCGCAGTCGGCCAACAAGCGTTCCAAGTCGTGCAGTTCGCCGGCCGAAGCGTCCAGACTGACCGCACGGGCCCGACCGACCTGCGCCCACTGCCACGCGAAGCGCACGGGCAGCTCGACGCACTTCAGCCCCAGCCGAGCAACCGACTGGAACACTTCGGCCGGACTTGAAGGTCCGTAACAGTCCGTGTGACAGGCCACGACAACGGACATGGAGGCTCACTTCAACGCGCGACGGAGCGTGGCCGCTCAGGGCCCGGCCCTGACTGGTTGCTTCGTGGGTCGGGTGACCAGCAGCTGCTTTGGCCGCCGGTTGCCGCTTTCGGGCAGTGCGAGTCAGTCGGCCCCGGCCGGAGGACGCGGCCACTGCGAAAGCGCCAGCAGCAACCAGCCGCCAAGGAATGAGAGACCGCCGACCGGCGTCACCGCTCCCCACCACTTGGCTCCGGTCAAAACCAACGCGTACAAACTTCCCGAGAACAACACGACGCCGATTAAGAACAGCCAGCCGGCCGCTTGGAGCAACCGGTTGGGTCCGCGAGCGGCCAGCAGGCCCACGACCAGCAGCGCGAAGGCGTGGTACATTTGGTAGCGAACACCCGTTCGAAAGTCTTGCCAGTAGCGGAAGGCCGCGGGCACAGTCAGTCCGGCCAGCGAGCGGGCCGGCTGAGCGGCGAACTTCTGCTGACAGTAGCGGTCGAGACCGTGAGCGGCCCAAGCTCCCGCCGTTACGCCCAGACCGGCCAGTGCGGCTGCCAGAATGACCCACCGTCGGGCACACATGTCTGCTTTCCCTTTTGCTTTCGCAGCTTGACTGAGGACGTCCGCGACTTGTGGAGGGCCACGCTCCGTCGTGGCCGCGCGTGGAGGGCCACGCTCTGTCGTGGCCGCTCGTGGCGAGCCACGCTCCGTCACGGCCGCCTGCGGAGGGCCACGCTCCGTCGCGGCCGCTCGTGGCGAGCCACGCTCCGTCACGGCCGCCTGCGGAGGGCCACGCTCTGTCGTGGCCGCTCGTGGCGAGCCACGCTCCGTCGTGGCCGCTCGTGGCGAGCCACGCTCCGTCGTGGCCGCTGACGGCTTGTGCTTCGAGGCTGGCTCGACAAGA
>CAYSAG010000042.1:21761-25118 GCA_964428935.1 uncultured Planctomycetaceae bacterium
GCCACGCTCCGTCGTGGCCGCTGACGGCTTGTGCTTCGAGGCTGGCTCGACAAGACGCCTCCGGTCGCTCCAAGCCCGCCAGTCCCTGACAAAACGCGCACGAATTTCCGGACACCCTCAGCTTGACTTGCAGACGCGGGCGTCTGCCACGACCACGTGGAGCGGCTCGCGACGACGCCCCAGTCTCAACGCTCAAATCTCAATCCGGGCCCCCAACAGCTTCAGGAACTCGGCCAGCCAAGCTGGGTGAGCGGGCCAGGCGGGAGCGGTCACCAGGTTGCCGTCGACCACGGCCTGGTCGACCGGCACTTCCACGTACTCCGCACCAGCCAGCCGGACTTCGGGCGAGACGGCCGGGTACGCCGTCACACGCCGGCCGCGCAGGACGTCGGCGGCGGCCAACAACTGCGGCCCGTGGCAAATGGCCGCAATGGGCTTGTTGGCTTCTGCAAAGTGACGGACCAACTGCAGCACGCGGTCGTTCAGGCGAATGTACTCCGGCGCCCGCCCGCCGGGAACGACCAAACCCACGTACTCGCGCGGCTCGACCGTGGCAAACGTAGCGTTCAGTGTGAAGTTGTGGCCGCGTTTCTCCGAGTAAGTTTGGTCGCCTTCGAAGTCGTGGACGCTGGTCCGAATCTGCTCGCCGGTCCGCTTGTTCGGACACACGGCGTGCACTGTGTAGCCCACCATTTGCAAGGCCTGAAACGGAACCATGATTTCGTAGTCTTCGACGTAGTCGCCCGCAATGAGCAGGATTTTCTTTTCGGCCATGGCGAACCTCCTTCGTTTTGTTGACTGGTCGGCTTTCGCGTTCCTGACCGGTTGCCTTTGGCTTCCTGGGGTGGTCGCCGCTGGCGACGCCGTGCCGCGTCCAACGTTCTTGCGCTCCCAAATGCGTCCACCCTGTGAGTTCCGCTGCGAGCCACGGACCCTGGACGCCCACGACAGAGCGCGGCCCTCAATTCCCCGGACGCGCTCGGTTGGCCCGTTGCTTGCGGCGGCACGATTGTTGCCAGCAACGGCCGCGGTTGCAATGCACCGTCTGTTCGGCTGGTGCCGACGGCGGTTCGCCCTTTCCCGCAAAACGCGACCGAAACGCCTAGACGCTCGGTTGTTTTGGGCGGCCGGTCGGGTTATACTACCCGCGAGATTGAAATTGAGTCTCAATTCCAGGCGCCACGGAGGCCACCCATGCCAACCATCCTGCCAATCGAACTGCTCCACGAAGGCCAACAGGCCTGCGTGGTCGACATCGACGGCAGCCGCGAAACCGTCCTGCGGCTGCAAGAAATGGGGCTCAGCCCCGGAACGTCGGTGCGAGTGGTTCGGCGTGGTAACCCGTGCATTCTGGCCGTCGGCGAGCGGCGGTTGAGCTTTCGCGGTCAAGAGTCCGCCAGCATTTTCGTCGAAATTCCGTGAGGCAGCCGGCATGACGCTGGACCAACTGGCCGAAGGACAACGGGCTCGAATCGTTGCCGTCCACGGTGACGACAGCTTGGCCGTCCGACTGATGGAAATGGGACTGATCGACGGCCAGGAGGTGACCATGGTCGGGGCCGCGCCGTTGGGCGACCCGATTGAGTACGAGCTCCGAGGCTACCGTCTGTCGCTACGACGGTCGGAGGCTCAGCGGGTCGAAGTGGAGCCGGTCTAGTGCCGACGTGAAGCTGGTCGAGCCGGGTGTTGGTCTGGGAGAGTTCCGCGAGTCGGTTGCTGGGACGGCCGTCGGCGCAACGCCGGCCACTCCGCCGGACGGACTCGCCTTCAGCTCGACGGTGCCCTTGCTCGGAAGGCCTCGCCAAGGAGCCCAATCAAGACTGGAACTCCGGTCGGCGGTCTGCTCGGTCAACAGCAACAGCGTGCGGGCACTCGGTTCACGGAGCGGTGAGAGCAAGAATGGTCGACCAACTGCAAACTGCTTCTCGCCCCATTCGGGTGGCCATTGTGGGCAACCCGAACACCGGCAAGAGCACGTTGTTCAACATGTTGACGGGCATGCGGGCCCGCGTGGGGAATTACCCGGGCGTGACCGTCGAGAAGAAGGTCGGCCGTGCGAGCTGGAACGGCCACACACTGGAATTCATTGACCTGCCGGGAACCTACAGCCTCTCGCCCCGTTCCCCCGACGAAATGGTCTCGGTCGACGTGCTGCTGGGCATGCAGCCGGACGTGGGCGAAGTCGACGCGGTCATTTGCGTGGTGGACGCCACGAACTTGGAGCGGAACCTGTACTTGGTCAGCCAGGTGCTGGACCTGGGCGTTCCGGTGGTGGTGGCTTTGAACATGTGGGACGTGGCGCAGTCGCGAGGCATTCGGCTGGACGTGGACGAGCTGTCGCGGCGGCTGGGTGGCGTCCCCGTGGTTCCGACGGTGGCCTACCGCCGAGTGGGACTGGAGCGGGTGTTGCAGGCGGTTGTGCAAGCGGCCTCGCAGCGCCATGCGGTCCAGCCGGTCCGGCCCTTGCCTCCCCAGTTTTACCAGGCCTGTCAGCGTGTCGGCCAATGCTTGGCGGGACGGAACGGAGAGGTACCGGAGTACTTGCTGGAGCGGTTGGTGCTGGACGTGGGCGGCGAGGTCGAGAAGCGGCTGGTCGGCCGTCACGGCGAGCGGCTGCGGCAGTCGTTGGACGAAGCCCGGCGGTCCTTGGCCGAAACCGGTGTCCGGGTTCCGTTCGCCGAGGCCAAGGCTCGGTACGCCTGGGCTCGCCGTGTGCTCGACGGCATTCTTTCGGTTCCGCCGCAGCGACGCGAAACGGTCAGCGACCGAATCGACCGGGTGTTGACACACCGCGTCGCCGGGCTGGTGGTTTTCGCCTTGCTCATGCTGCTGGTCTTTCAGGCCATTTACAACTGGTCGGCGCCGGTCATGGACCTGTTGGAGGCCGGTCAGGAATGGACGGGCGAGTGGATTGCTCGGCAAATGGCTCCCGGGCCTCTGCGCAGCTTGCTGGTCGACGGAGTCGTCGCCGGCGTCGGAAGCGTTCTGGTCTTCCTTCCGCAAATCGCCCTGCTGTTTTTCTTCATTGCCGTGCTGGAAGACTGCGGGTACATGGCCCGAGCGGCCTTTCTGATGGACAAGTTGATGACGCGGGTCGGGCTGAGCGGCAAGTCGTTTGTGCCGCTGATGTCCTCGTTCGCCTGTGCGGTTCCCGGCGTCATGGCCACGCGGGTGATTGAGAACTACCGCGACCGAATGGTGACCATCCTGGTCGCTCCGCTCATGAGCTGCTCGGCCAGACTGCCCATTTACTTGTTGCTGATTGGAGCGTTCATTCCGGAAGAGCGGTACTTTGGTGGGTGGGTTTCGCTGAAGGGGTTGGTGTTGTTTGCCATGATGTCGGTGGGGGCCGTTGTG
>CAYSAG010000043.1:0-24438 GCA_964428935.1 uncultured Planctomycetaceae bacterium
CGCCCTGGCCAATGACTTGCGTGTCCGTCAGCGTCTGGTCGACGTCGGCGGTTTGTCCGACGGCGTCGCTGCCGGCCCCGCCGTCCAGCGTGTCGTTGCCGGCGCCGCCAATGACCGTGTCGTTGCCGTCTTCGCCGAAGACTTGCACTTCGACTGGGGCTCCCGAAGCGTCCAGCAAGTCGTTGCCGTCGCCGCCGTACAGTTGCAGTTGCGCGGCGAACTGCGAGTCCAGACCGGTGACGGTCACCGTGTCGTCGGCGCCGGTGGTCTGGTCGGCGAAGACCTGCAAGGTCAGCAGCGGTGAGCTGAACGTGACGGTCTCGCTGGTTCCGTCGCTGCTAATGCGCGACAGGTCGTTCAGCGGGTCGCCGTCGTCGCTGAGCGTGACCACGTCCGTGCCGTCGCTGAAGTGGAACTGCCGCTCCACCGCCCGGACCGTGTCCACAATCGGCTCCAGCCCCGTGTAGTGCACCGTCGAGGTCTCTGTGCCGAAGGTCACGTCGACCCGTCCGCTGTGGGCGTCCAAGAACGTGTGGCTGACCGACAGAGCCAGCGACGTGCCGTCCAGCAGCAGCGTGTCGCCCGTGGTCTGGCCGTTGCCATTGAAGGTCAAGCCGCCGGCCGGAACCGGGCTGTCGGACGTGAAATCGACCAGGAAAATGTCGTCGTCGTCCGAGCCGGTCACGGTGACGGTTTGGATTCCCGCTCGCACGACCTTGCTGAGCACCGTCGACGTGGCGGTGTCGACAAACTGCAGCTCGGGGCCGAACGGCCCGACGGCCGAGCGTAGCGTGTACTGGTCGGCGACGCCGTCGGTGGGCGGAGCGAACTGGAAGTCGGTGCCGACGGTCAGCGTGGCCGTGTCGGTGTCGGTCTGCCCGGCCGCGTCGACGACCGTCAGCTCGACGTTGTACGTGCCGGGGCCGAGGCCGAGGTCGGCCAGCGTCAGCCACGGAACGGTGGCCGTAGGCGAAGTGGTGGTGAAGTCCGGCGTGCCGTCCTGGTTGAAGTCCCACCGGTACTCAGCAATTCCGTCGTCCGGGTCGACCGAGCCGCTGGCGTCGACCGTCAGGTCGTTGCCGGGCTGAATGGCGTACGGCCCGTTGGCGTTGGCCGTCGGTGGGTCGTTGAACGGAGTGGCGACGACCGAGGTGTTGGGGTCGACTTGAGCCGGGTTCGGGCCGGGACCGTCGTCGTCCGCTCGAATGACGAAGACCGTGACGACCACCTGCCCGACGGGCACTTGGTCGGGCGTGGGCGTAAAGACCATGCCGCGTAGCGCGGCCGTGGCGTCAGCGGCCGTACCGTAGAACGTGTAAACGCCGCCGCCCTGGTCGACAAACCCGCCCAGGCTGCTCAGCGTTCCGTTCGCCGGCGTGATTTGGCTCACTTCCACCCAAATCGGTTGCGTCTGGGTTGGATTGGCCGGGTCGGGGTCGGGGTCGGAAATGGTGACGGAGGCGAACGGCTGAATGGTGGCGTTGTCGAAGACGAACTGAGCGGGCACGGTGCCGGTAATTTGCGGCAGGTCGTTCACCGAGGTGGCCGTGACGGTGGTGGTGTTGTCGGTGGCCAGACCGCCGTCGCCGTCGCTGACGTCGATGCGCAGCGTGGAGGTGACGGTCTGGCCGACGGGCACCAGGTTCGGCGTCGGAACGAAGGTGAGAGCCTGCAACGCGGCCGTCGCTTGAGCCGGGGTCACGCCGACGAGCTGGTACTGCCCACCGCCGAGGTCCGCGAAGCCGCCCAGATTGCTCAACGTTCCCGTGTTGGCTGGATTGATCCAAACGGTGACCGTCAGGTTCGTGCTGTCGGAGTCGGTGACGGTGACCGAGGCGAACGGGTCGACCGTCTGGTTGTCGTCGATCGTCCAGCCAGCCACGGTTCCCGAAATGACTGGGTCGGCGTTGACGGAGCGGGCCGTGACGGTGGTTTGGTTGTCGGTGACGGTCGGAGCTGTGCCGTCGCTGACTTGAATCTCGAACCGCGTGACCACGGTTCCCGGTGGAGCGACCTGGTTCTCGGTCGGCTGGAAGACCAGTTGTCGGATGGCCGCCGTGACGTCGGCGGCGAGCGCCGGCGTGGTCAGCTGGTAGGTGCCGACAGCGGTCTTCTGGAAGCCGGCGGCTGCCAGCGAGGCGGGCGTGAAGAGGCCGTTGGCGTCGGTCAGCACGCCCGTGGCGTCGTCGCGCACCAAGACCGTCACGCTCAGGTTGTCGCCCGGTAGGTCTTCGTCGGTGATTGTTACGTCGTCGAACGGAGCGACGGTTTGGGTGTCGTCAATGGCCCGGTTCGGAGTCGGGACGGTAATGACCGGTGCGTCGTTGACTCGGTTCAGCCTAATCGTGACGGTCGCGACGTTCCCGTCCAACGCTCCGTCGTTCAAGTAGTAGGTGAAAGTGATTTGGCCGTCCGGCCAAGGCGGCTCGGTGCCGTCGTGCTGGTAAATGAACGTGCCGTCGGGGTTGAAGATGAAGGTCCCACCAATGTACGGCGGAGCCAGGTCGAGAATGGCCGTCAGCGGGTCGCTTTCGGCGTCGAAGTCGTTCAGCAGCACCGAGTCGTCGTTCGGGTCGGTCGGCGTGAGCGTGCCGTCCGGGTCGCCGACGACCAACGTTCCGCCTTCGTCCATGGTGTAGAAGTCGTCGACGGCCACCGGCGGGTCGTTGACCGGGTTGATGTTCAGAGTCACGGTGACCACGTTGCCGAAATCGGTGCCGTCGAACGGACGGTACTGGAACTGGTCGCTGGTGGTTTCGCTGCCGTCGTGCGTGTAGGTAAAGGTGCCGTTGGCGTTCAGAGTGAAGGCGGTGGCGTGCGCCGGTCCGGTGACGAGGACGGCCGTCAACGTGTCGCCGGGCAAGTCCGGGTCGGTGTCGTTGGCCAACACGCCGTTGTCGGTCGGGTCGGCCGGCGTGACCGTGCCGTCGGCGTCGGTGGTGGTCAACGTGCCGCCCTCGTCCAACGTGTACGCCTCGGCGTTACCCGTCGGCGGGTCGTTGACCGGGGTCACATTGATGGTCACCGTGGCCACGTTGCCGTCGACCGTTCCGTCGTTGATCCGGTAGGTGAAGGTGTCGACGGTGGTTTCGCTGCCGTCGTGCGTGTAGGTGAACGTGCCGTCGGCGTTGAAGGTGAAAACGCTGGCGTGCGCCGGGCCACTGACCAGCGTGGCGGTCAGCGGGTCACCGGGCAGGTCGGGGTCCAGGTCGTTGGCGAGAACTCCGTCCGGGTTGCCGCCCAGGCCGTCGGCCTGCAGCGTGCTACCTTCGGCGACCGTGTAGACGTCGTCGACGGCCACGGGCGGGTCGTTGACCGGCGTGATGTTGATCGTCACCGTGGCCACGTTGCCGTCGACCGTGCCGTCGTTGACCCGGTACGTGAAGGTGTCGACGGTGGTTTCGCTGCCGTCGTGCGTGTAGGTGAACGTGCCGTCGGCGTTGAAGACCAGCGTGCCGTGGCTCGGACCGTTCACCAGGACCGCAGTCAGCGGGTCGCCGTCGACGTCGGCGTCGTTGACCAGCACGCCGTCGTCGTTCGGGTCGGCCGGTGTCGCCGTGCCGTCGACGTCGAGCACGTTCAGCACCCCGCCTTCGGCGACCGTGTACGCGTCGTCGTTGGCGACGGGCGGGTCGTTGACCGGCAAGACGAAAATGTCCACGGTGACTGTGGCGGGCGTCGAGGCCGGCGGCGGGAAGTTGCCCAGGTCGTCGACCGTGACGGTCAGCTGCGCCCAATTGCCGGTCAGCGGCGTGTTGAAATCTTGCTGCGGCGTAAAGCTCATGCCGTCCAGCACCGTGTTGATGTCGGCGATCGAACCGCGGAAGGTCATGGTTGGATCGTCCACGCCGTCGCCGACGACGAACGTGATGGCCGGACGGGTCAGTAGGAGCGGCGAGTAGTTGATGGCCGGCGTGGCCACGTCTTGAGCTGGGTCGCCGCTGACGACCGTCGCTGTAATCAGCGTGGCGTTGGCATTGACCGCGGCGACGAAGTCGGCCGCTGTCGTCTCCGCCCCGGCCTCGCTGTTCAGGTCGACCGTAATCGTTCGCGTGACCAGGTTCTCGACGACCGTCGGCGTCGGGTCGCCGTTGGCGTGGTCGCTCTTGGTCACGACCACCGTAATCGGGTTCGGGTCGAACTGCACGGCGGCCAACTGCACCTGGACGGCTCCGCCCGTGTTCAGGTCGGTGACGAGTGTCGCCGGGGCCAGGCTGATTCGATCACCTGGCAGTGCGCCCGTCAACGTCACTTGCAGCTCACCGGTGCCCAGGAACGCGTCCTGGTCGGCCACTGTAACCGCGTTCCCCTGCGCCGCCGAGAAGAAGACGGGTTGGTCTTCCAGACCGACCTGCAAAGCCGTCGGAGCGGTGACGACGGGCGAGTCGTTGCGGCCGTTGGTGAGCAGCACGTCGAACGTGGCCGTTCCGTCGGTGCGGTTGGGCTGCAGCGGGTTGCCGGCCAGGTCGCGCAGGCCGTTGTTGAACAGACCGGTCGACACGCCCAGCGGGGTGAACTCCACGCCGTCCGGCGTGTTGTCGAGCACGATCGTGTACCGACGGTCCTTCGCGAAGGTGCTGACCGACGTCAGGAAGATCTGGTCGGTGTTGGCGTTGTAGGCGAAGAAGTAGTCGGTGCCTTCGACCAGCAGTCGGCGTCCGTTGGCGTCTTCCTCAAACAGCGCCACTTGGTCCTTGTTGACGCGGAAGTCGTCGACGCCCACGCCCAGGTCGTTCAGTTCGACCACGAACTGCGTGAACAAGTCCGGGTTGTCCAGGTGGACGTAGGTCGGACGGGCGTCCTTGTCGGTCACACCGTCGTTGGAGTCGATCGGGTTGACCAAACGGACCATGGGGCCATCGAAGTCGGCTCGCTCCACGGCGCCCAGGTCGTAGAAAATCTCTCCGCCCAGTCCAGACGGCGGTTGTGTCGGGTCGTCCACGCGCAAGACGCCGTAACGGTCGTGGTCCGGAGCGAGCACGTTGGACGGCGGGATGCCGAGCTGCGTTTTCAGGTTGACGAAGCTGGCTCGGTCCAGCACCGCCTGCAGCGAGCGGTCGACCAGCGGACTGCCGGCGGCCGGGTAGAAGTTGCCCATGGCGGGGTCGACGAACAACTGGCCGGCCGGGTTGATGATCGGGTTGGTTCCGGTTCGGCCATTGGAACCGTTGCCGGCGAACAGGTTCCGCTCGATCACCGTTCCGGACGCGACGGACGAGCTGTCGACCGAAATGCCCGTGCCGTTGTTTGCCAGCACGTTGTTCAGAATGGTCGGGCTGGCGTTCTGCGTCACCTGGATGCCCACGCCGCTGCCGTAGACCGTGTTGTTCACGATCTTGCCGTACGGGACGGGGGCGACGGGCACGGTGCCGCTGTTCGGGTCACCGCTGAAGAGGATGCCGGCGTTGCCCGCGTTGGCCACGACGTTGTTCTTGATGGTGACACCGGGTGCCAGCCGGTTGGTGTTGAGCGGTGCGAAGTTGATGGGTGAGCCGGGGTGCGGCTTCTGGCCGCCGTTGGCGTTGTCGCGCGCTCCGGCGTCGGCCACGATGCCGTACTGCGACACGTCGCGGATTCTGTTCTGCTGGATGTCGATCCAACCTTGTTCGCGGTGGAAGTTTCGGTCGCCGCGGTCCCCGGTTCCCACCGTGCGAGCTGGGAAGACCACGTCGTCGATGATGGCCGTGTCCAGACCGGCGGTGCCGCTAGCGTCCTTGCTGTAGACCCACGTGAAGGTGTGGTTGCCGTCCAGGACAGTGGTCGTAAAGGTCTGCGCGCCGTTGACCGTGATGCTGCGGCCAGCCACGGTCGTGGCATCGGTCGCCGGATCGCCGTCGGTCACGACGGCTTTGACCAGCGCGCTGAGAACCGGGTCGGCGTTGATGGCGTTGACCAGGTCGGCGGCCGAGCTGTGGAAGCCGGCGTCCAGGTTCAGGTCGATGGTGAAGTCGTTGTTGCCGTTGTCGGTGATTCGGACGTCGGACGGGGCGTCCGTGCCGTGCGGCGTGGCGACGAAATTCAGCGTGGCCGAGCCGAGCAGGCCGACGCCGGTGTCGGTGAACGGCGTGAAGACGACACGCAGGTCCGTGCCCGAGCTGAGGTCGTCGACGACGCTGGTCGGTCCGGAGGCCTCCAGTTGCAGGACGCCGTCGATGTAGAAGCGCAGGAAGTCGGCGCCGGCCTCGGAATCGACGATGTAATGGAAGCTGACGTCGCCGGTGCCGGTGGCCACGTCGACCGACAGAGTGCTGGTGGCGTCTTCTGTGAGCGAGCCGTCGGGGATGGCGCCGGCCCGAGCGCTCCACGCCCCGCCGTCCACGACGATCGGGTTGACGGAATCAACGCGCCAGAGGTGCGCCGGGTTGTTGAAACCGCCGAACCCGGTGGTCGGGTTGAAGGCACTGGGGTCGAAACTGGTCCGTTGCCACGGCAGGACGTTGAAGTTGTCGAAGTCCGTTTGCTCGAAGTTGTCGTTGGGCGCCGGCCCCAGATTGGTGGGCGGGATCAGACGGTCGTTGCTGTCGAACTGACGGAACAGGAAGATTTCCGGGTCCAGCTCGGTAATGTTCGCCCCGTACTCGGCTCCCCGACGAATCTCCAACTGGTACGGGCCGGTCAGGTATTCGGTAGGAGCGAACTGGTGGGGGTTGACGTTGGCCGTGAAGACGCCGGTCTGTCCGGCCGGGGCGCCGGTGACCATTTCGCCCCGTTCGGCGATTCCGATGATGATGTCGTCGATGTAGAAGCCTTCGTAGTTGTTGTTCTGACCGCGCGTCTCGCTGCGCCAGGCTCCAAACTCATCGCCGGGCAGGTCCGCTTCGGCGTCACCCGGTCCGGCGATTCCGACGGCTGACGCGGTGATGTCGCCGGCCGTGCTGAAGTCGAACCGCAGCATCAGGTTGGGCTGGCCGGCGTAGCGGGACAGGTCGATGCGCGCCTGTCGCCACTCGGCTGCGTCGAACAGCTCTTGAACCTGCTGCCGCAGCGGGTCGAAGTAGTCGCGGTAGCTGTAGAGCGACGAGTGCGATGTGTATTCGGGCAGTTCACCGTCCGTCGTGCTGGTCGCGCCGGTGCGGGACCGGTCGGAGTTGTTCGTCGCGAGCAGCTCCCACGTCTTGCCGCCGTCGGTGGAGATCAGAACACGGGCGCTGTCCCGCATCGCTCGGTCGTCGGCATCGCCCCGACGGTCGATTTCGTTTTGGTTCTCCGTTTGCAGCCAGTAGGTGAAGTAGAGCGTGGGGTGGTCGGTCGGGTCGTAGCCGGCCAAGCTGAAGGTGTCGGTCACCAGGCTGCCGAACGCCCCGCCGGGCAAGTTGTAGTTGTCGCCGATGTTGGGGTTGGACGTTAGGTCACCATGAAAAGCCGTGGTCAGGATTCCCAACTGAGCGTGCGGGGCCTGGTAGTCGTAGTAGTCCAGGTCGAAGTTGGACGTGTTGGTTGGCACGAACTGTTCCAGGCCGAAGTAGAAGCTGGCGCCGCCCTGACTCTCGTTGTACCGGGCCGTGTCGGTCCGAGCCGACTCGCGGTAGTACACCTGGTGCATGCTCGGCTCACGGCTGTTGTCGTACGTGTCGTTGATGCCATGGCCGGGGTCGGTCGCCCTCCGCAGTGTTGGGTGCCACAGGTTGAAGTCGAGCGGCGAGAAGGCCAGTCCGGTGACGGGGCCGCCTGTGCCGAGCGGGACGTTGGTGTAAATCGTGTAGAAGTCGGCCAACCGGTCGCCTGCGCGGCTGACAGTCGTCACCGAAACGTCGGCCGAGGTCATTCCCGCGTCGTCGGCCGTCAGGAAGACGTCCTGTCCGGCAAAGGCGCCCGTGTAGTAGATGAACAGCGGCGAGTTGGGCGAATTCGGCAGCGGGCCGCCGTAGACCACCACGTCGCCCGGACTGAACGGCCCTTGACCGGTCGTCGGGTCGCCGTCGACGTCGGTCGTCAAGTAGGTGTCGATGCCGTAGTGGCCGTCGCTCTTCTTGTCCAACACGGCCGTTCCGGTCACGGTCAGCTCGACGTCCAGCTGACTGTAACTGCCCGTGAATTCGATTTGGAAAGCGCCTTCCCAGCCGTTGAGCGCGGGCGAAACCTGCACTGTTGTCCAATCCAAACTGGGAAGAGCCCAGAGGGCGTTGCGAACGGTCCACCACGGCGCGGTGGCGGAAATGGGCGCGGTCGTTTCCTCGTCGCCGGGGTTGCCCGGTGTCGGGTCGAAGGTGAGCTGGTACGTGTCGGCCGGGTCGGTGCTCGTCACCCACAGCTCGTACGTTTCGTTCTGTCCCTGGGCCGGGGTGTCGTACGGAATCGGGTCGGTCGTGGTGACGTTGACCAATTCGATTGGGGCTCCCAGAGCGTGCCGGTCTGCCGTGGTTCCGAACACCCCACGTGTGACGTCGTAAGTCGTTCCGCTGGCCAGGCCGTCCACCTGAATCAGCTCGTCGTCGATCCGCACGTAGAACGGGAAGACGGTCGGGAAGCCGGTGGTGTCGGCGAAGGTGATTTGCGTGTCGTCCGCAGCCAGACCGGCCGGGTCGGCCACCGTCGTGTTGACGCCGGTGGGCTGGGCGAAGGTCAGCGTGTACGTGTCGCCGGCCTGCGGGGTGCCGGTCATGGCGAGCTGGTCCACTTGGTTGCCGGTTTCGAAGACTCGCTGCAACACGCCGTTGGTGTCGAAGGCGTAGAGCTGTCCGTTGCTGGTGATGGCGAACAGCATGTTGGCCAGCTCGCCCGGCGTGCCTTCGGCGTCGCGTCGCGCGTTCTGTGGTCCGACCGTCAGCCCCTGGAAGTCGGTGATGCCCAGCTCGGTCTCGAAGTCGCGAATCAGCGTGGCCGTACCGTTGTTCTTGTTGATTTGGACGAACTCACCGCGGTCCGTGACGCCGTAGAGGGTTGAGTTTCCGAAGACGTTCGTGAAGGCCATGCCAGTGATTCGGCCTCGCAGCGGAATGCCCTGCCCACCCGTTGTGGTCACGACCGTACCGTCGGCTGGAGTGGGGTTGGCAGCTTCGCCGCTGGGACCGCTGCGCAGTACGGCCGTCACGTATTGGCTGGCCCGCAAGTCGCTGTTGATGGCGTCGACGAATTGCTGGGCCGTGGCGTTCGGGTTGGTGTCGAGCTGGACGTAAATGTCGACGACGCCGTTCGCCGGGTCGGCGATGACGCTGGAGACGCGCGCGGCGGGCTGGTTCGAGTAGTCGGCTCGCAAGATGTGAATGTTGATGTTGTTCCCGCCGACGCCAGGCGCGTTGGCACGAATCCACACGGACGCCGTCGGTGCGTTGCCGTCGCTGAAGGTCAAGAAAGTCTCTGCGAAGGTCACACCGGCCGGGACAATCGGTCCTTTGATGCCGTTCGGGTCGGACGTAGTGGTGCGGGTTGCGTCGCCGGTGTTGGCGTCGCCTTGGTACAGGTACGACGTGTAGACGTCGTTCCCAAAGACGTCCACGGCCCCGTAGACGGCACCGCCGTCCTGCACCTCCTTGTGGACCGCGTAGTAGACCTGGTACTCGGGCTGGGTGCCGTTGTTCGTGGCTCGAATCCGCTCGACGGCCAGAGCGTCCACGCGGTCGGTGTAGAGCACGTTCCAGTTGCGGACGCCGTTGGTGTAGTAGCCCTGAGTGGGGACGCCGCCGGGAATGTTGTCGTTGCCCACGACGGTCACCGAGCCGTCGCCGGGGTCCAATTCGACCAGCCGGCCGGCCGTGTTGTTGTTGTTGTCGACCCGCCGACCGGCCTGCGTCGAAGCCGTCGTGTTGACCTGCTGGTACGCGAACAGCCGGCCGTCGGTGCGGAAGGCCAAGTCCTGCGTGGGGAATTCGTTGGTCTTGTCTCCTTCGTCGCCCGAGAGAGTGCCGAGGTCGGTCACCCAGCCGCCACCGGGCAGGCTGGCGTCGTAGTAGGCGTTGACCGTGCGCAGCCGGTCGATCTGGCTGACGTACAGCGTCACGTCCGCCAACGTGAAGGGTCGAACGTGAGCCTCCAGCGACTGTGCGCTGGTAATGTCGAACAGGCCGCCGTCGTCGGGCAGGCCGTCCGCGTTGGCCGACGGAGGCGTCCCTTCCTCGACCGGCGGCACCCAC
Source organism: uncultured Planctomycetaceae bacterium (assembly GCA_964428935.1). Taxonomy (GTDB): domain Bacteria; phylum Planctomycetota; class Planctomycetia; order Planctomycetales; family Planctomycetaceae; genus JAADHY01. The sequence goes on from CAYSAG010000043.1 coordinate 10,071, forward strand.
CTCGTCAGACCGACACTGAGGTCCCCGCTGGTGTAGCCGCTGAAGCCGATGTGGTCCTCGGCGATTCGCTTCAGCGAGTTGATCGGTTCCAGGCGGATGCCCGAGGCCGTCGCACCGGCCACGTAGGTCTGGTTCAACACGACCGGCAACCGGTGGTTGGACATGACCGCCACATAGTACGTCTGGTTGCCGCCTGGCGGGGCCGCCGGCAACTGAACCGGACCGATGAACGGGTCCAGCTTGCCGACCGTGCCGCGCGACAGGTCGTCCAAGTCGTTGCCTTGGCCGGGAGCTGGCTGATCGTCCTCGACGTTCGACTCGCGGCCGATGTAAATGAGCCGACCGGTCGAGTCGAACACGGCCAGCGTGATGTCGGCTCGGCCCAGCCCGTCCGCGTAATCGATGTCGAAGACGACTGGGAAGGTGCGCGTCCCGTTGTTCACGCCGCCGATGGCTTGAATTTGGTCGATGTCGACCTGGAACCGGTACCAGTCGACGTCGCCTTCGGTAGAAAGTGAACCGGCCACGCTGAGCACGTTCCGGTCGCTCTGCAAGAACTCACCCAACTGCTGAGCTCCGCCGAAGCTGTTGTTACTCGAGTTGTTCGCCTCGGCCGACTCGCCCAGCAACAGCGAATGAGCGGGCTGCCCGAGCACCTCCACGCCGGTTCGCGCGTAGCGAATGTCGGCCATGCGCACGGTGGACCCGGGCGTCTCGTCGACCTGCTGCAACCGAATCTGAAGCTGGTACTGACCGGTGGTCTGGCCTTTGGTGATGTCGTCGATTTGGCCGGCCGGCGTGTTGCTGCGCACCCGCACGTAGTACGTGCCCACCGTCCCCGGCACCCCAGGCAGCACCAGGTTCATGCCGGGGTCACGCGGGTTGAGCGTGTAGTAGTCCGGTCCCAGCCAGGCTTCGCGAATCAAAGGCAGGGCGATTCCCGAAAGGGTGTTGTTGTCGATGGACCGAGCCAGCACGGTACCGGCTGCGTCGATCAGCTCGACCACCGCGTCCAGCGACTGGCTGGTCTTGTCGATGTCGATCCACACTTCGGTGCCGGCTTCGGCCTGGAAGCTGTAGACGTCCACGTCGGCCGGGTTGTCGCGGTTGATGTAACCGTGGACTTCGAATCCGAGCTTCCGCACGTCGTCGCCGCTCTTCTGGTCCGGTGCCAGCTCGCCCAGGTTTTGGGCCGTGGCCGGAGTGCCGTTGACGTCCACGCCATCCGACGCCAACTCCAGCTCGTTCACGTACACGACGTTCCGGTCGTGAGCGAACCGGTCGATCCGAATGCTCCGCCAGTCGCCGGGCGAGCCGGTGCTGGGCCCGTTGTTGTTGGTGTCGTTGTTCGGGAACCCGGCCGGGTCGAAGCTGGCTCCGTAGTCGTCGTCGCGCAACGACGTCAGCACCACCGGGAATCCCGGCTGCCCCACCACGCGCACCACGCCGCCGATGCGGTCGTCGATTTCCAGCGGGTCGCCATCGGCCGTAATGCCCGCGTTGCTGCCTTGGAGCTTCACCACCAGACTGGCATCCGGGGCACTCATCAACGTCAGACTGCCGGCGACGTGCTGGTTTTCGTTGATCAGAATTTCGTCCCGCACCACGTGGACGATGTCCGTGTCGTCCCAGACCGTGTCGGTCGTAATGACTTCGGGACGAACTCGCAGACCGTTGGTCCCGTTGTTTTCCAGGCGGTTCATCCGGATCAGCGGCCCGTGGTTGTCGGCGAACTGCGGGAAGTAGTTGGCCTGCTGCGGGCTGGCCGGGTCGTACGGGACGAAGGGCAACGTGCTGGGGCCCGGGTCGGCCACGAACCGGGCTTGCAGCGCGTTGGCGTTGATGCTCATCAAGTCGCCCGCGTTGTCGCGGAACACGTTGTTGACCACGACCGGCTGCGCACCGCGAATGAACACCGTGGCTGCTTGGTTCGTGCCGCGTCCGTTTCGGGTTCCCGTCGCTGCGCCGCCGGCGTTGTGCTCGATCACACTGTTGACCAGGCGGACGTCGGCCTGGTGAATCTCGAACGGGTTGAAGTTGGCCGAGCCGCCTTCAATGGCGCTGCCTCCACCGGCGTACGAGACCAGCACGTTGCTGAACGAACCGTACGAGACGGCGTTAAAGAGAAAGCCGCTCCAGTCGCCCCGCTGCGGACTGCTCGCGCCGTCGCCGGACGTGTCGAAGGTCCCGCCGACACCGTAGCGGTCGTCTCGCAGCGACGTGAAGACGATCGGAGACTCCGGCGTGCCTTCGGCCAGCAGGTTCGAACCGCCCCGCTCCAGCTCGATCCGACCGCCGTCCAGCTTCACAATCAGGCCGGGGTCGATCTGCAAGCGCCCCGCAATCCGCGGCACGATGTGGTTGCCGTCCGTCACGGTTGTCACGACCGCCGTCGCCCCCAGCAAATTCTGGTTGGCCGGGTCGACGGTCATTTGCGGCACGTCGGTCCCCGCGTACTGTCCGACGAACTCGACCCGCACCGCTCGCGACGGCAACGGCCCGCCGTCCACTTTGACGTCGCCCGGACTCACGTTGGGCAGGCCCTCCAGAGCCAGCCGAATCGCCTCGGCCGTCGCGCCCGACGGAATCGGGTTGGTGGTGAAGCCGTTGAAGGTCAAGCGGAACGTGCCGCCGACCGGGACGCCCACGACAGACACCTGCTGCACGTCGTTCGTCTCGACCATGCCGCCGGTGCCGCCGTCGATGACCAGCGGCTGAGTAATGACGTGCACAATGTCGGTGTCGTCGAACCGGGCGCTGACGTCCAGCACGTCCAACGGCCGCCCCGACTCCGTGCGAATCCGGACGAAGACCCCGTTGATCGAGTTGTCGACCAGCCGGTTGTCGTGCAGCTCCGGCCCCACTCGACCGCGCGACTGCTCAAAGCTGTTCGGGTCGGCCGAAATAGCGGCGTCCGCGCTGTCGTGGATGGTCGTGTGCGCGACCAGCGGCCGAGACTGCACCAAGTGAATCGGCGTGTAGACGCTTTGGACCGAGTCGACCAGAACCTGTCCGCCGCCGTAGCTGATGTCGGCCCACAAGACCGCGTTCAGGAAGATTCGGTCTGCTGTTGGCACCGCGTCTGGGCCGACGAAGTCGGAGTCCTGTCGGAAGACCAAGCCGCCCCAATCACCGGGGTTTTCACCGTCGCTGATTCCGTCGCTGTCACCGCCCAACCCGTCGAACTCGTACGACGTGAAGTACACCGGCAGCTCGGGCGTGCCCAGCACCTGCACCGCGCCGCCCCGACGGTCCACGTTCTGCGACGACGTTCCCGCGTCGATCACGGCGTCCTGCAGTTTGACCACCGTGCCGGCGTCGAACACGACGGTCACTCCTTGCGGCACCTGCAACGTGCGACCGTCCTCCAGCGCGTTGAACGCGTCGTCGCGGCCGACCAAGTAGGGTTGGTTGTCCTGCGCGGTCGCCAGCTCGCCGTCCGGGCCCGGGTTGGGCAAGACGCGAACGATGTTCGGTGCGGCCAGAAGGCCTGGCGAGGTCGACAGGTCCACGCGCCGCACCGTCGACAGCAACACAATCGTTCCGCTCGCATCCAAGGCGGCGGTGGTGTTCAGCGGCGTGGCCGAGTTGTTAATGGCGTCGCGAATGGCCGTGGCCAGTTGGCCCGCGTCCATGGCGGCGTTGAAGACAATCGCCTCGTCGGCCCCGGGCGAGGTCACGCCGTCGTCGTCGAACTCGAAAATGACCGGACGGTTCAAGCCGTCGTCGACGATGATTCGATTGCCGTCCTGGATCATCGACCCACCGCCGGAGGGCACGACGATGCGCGACGCCGCGGCGGCCAACGCGTCGTCGATTTGGTTGTAGGGGCTGGTCAACGAGCCGTCGCCGCCGGCGGGAGCCGACTTGTCGACGAAGATGGTCGGCCCGGCCTGGAAGTCGAACTCGAACACACCGCCGGGCTGTCCGTCCGAGTCGCCGTCCAGCGCGTGGCCGGTCGTGTCTTGCAAGACCGACGGAGGCGTGGCCGGCGTGAAGCTCAGCTTCAGGTCGTACGGGCCTTCGGTCCGGCCGCCCCACCCGCTGTCGTCAATGGTCGGGTCCAGCTCGGTCAGCCCCGTGCTGGTGACGGCCACGTAGTACGTCCCCGGCTCCAGGTCGACCGAAATGTACGAGTCGTCGCCGAAGTAGTCGTCGTTGACGGCCACCACGTGCCGCTGACCGTTGGCGTCTTCCCGGTACAAGGTCAACTGGCTGTCGAGCCGCTGGGTCAGGTCGCCGGGCAGCCGCTCGGCCACCACCTCGGCCGTGAACGTTCCGGCCTCCTCCAGCCTGAACTTGTAGAGGTCGATGTCTTTGCTGTCGAGCTGGAACAGTTCGCGGCCGTGGACAATGTCGTGGTCACCGGGGAAGACGTCGTCACCGGCGAAGCTGGTGCCGGGGTCCTCACCCGAGCCCATGATTGAAATCAGCTCGTACGAGTGCCCCAGCCCCAGCGTGTGGCCGATTTCGTGCAAAGCGACGCGGAACCACGAACCGCCGTACTCGTCCGTGCTCCCTTGGAAGTCGGCGGCGTCCATGATGGCCGGACCGCCGTAAGCCGCCAGACCAGCCACGCCGCCCGGGCCGACCGGCACCGTCGGGTCCAAGGCCCGCATGTCGCCGGTCGCGACCGTAATGCCCTGGTCCGCCGTCTCGTAAAACTGCACGCCCAGGTAGTAGCCGTAAAGCTCAAAAATCTGCCGAGCCAGGTCCTTTTGCGCCTCGGTAATCAGGTTGTGTAGCGGGTTGCCTTGCGGGTCGACCCCGTACACGTCCTTGAAGTTGTAGGGAATGCTCAGAATGCCCGGTCCGTCCGGAAAGCCCATCAAGTGGCTTTGGTACGGAACGTCGCGGTGGCTGGGCGTCGTTTCGTTCCAAATCTCCGTGACAATGGGCTGGTTGGTGTCGCGAATCTGTTGGCCCGCAATGGTCTGCCCGGCCAGCCCCAGCGTGCCCAGGTCGGTGGCCTTGGCGTAACTGGAGTTGTCTTCGTTGACGTTCAGCGGGTTGTTGGCGACGTCGATTTGGATTCCGTAGAAGCCGGTGGTCGTTCCGCCGGTGGGAGCGGTGTAGCCGTCGCCGCCGTCAATGGCGTCGTAGGTCGTGTTGCCGGTGCTCGAGACGCCCACGTAGAAAGTGCCGCTGCCCACGTTGTTGACGGTCAAGGTCTCGGCCGCGCCCGCACCAGCGGCGTCGGCCACTCCCAGTTCGTTTCCGTTCGAGTCGAACAGACGGACGGCGGCGTCCAGCCCCGCAGCCGGCGTGACCGTCACGGTGACGTCCGGGCTCGCCCCGGCCGGAATTTCGAAGCGGTAGAGGTCGACGTCGTCGGCGTTGTTCGAGCTGCCCGCGTCGTCGCCAATGAAGCCCGTGCTGGTGTAGGCCGTCGAGTCGAACAGCGTGCCCAGGTTCTTGGTCTGTGTGTCGATGTTGTCCACCTCGGTCGACTCGCCCACACGAAGTCGGTAGGTCGAGGCGGCCAGCGGCGAGGCGAACGTCAGCGTGGCCTTGTGGGCGGCCGCCTCGTAAGTCACCGAAACCGGCAACAATGTCTCGTCGTCGGCCGGGTCGACCGTGCCTTTGGTGTCGATTAGTCGGTAGAAGGTGGGCTGAGCCGCGAGGGCCGGGTCCAGGTCGTCTTCGTTGAAGTAGACGACCACCTGGTCGGCCTCCTGGTGCAGTCCGCTGGCGTCACGCCAGACCGGCTGCGGAACGACGGCCACCACTTGCGGCCCCAGGTCAATGTCGAACTGCACGAACACGTCCGCCCCGTCCTCGAATGGCTCGCCCGCCGTGTTCTTCAGCGGTGTCAGGCCGCCGCCAGCAATTTGAATGGTGTAGAGGTCGTCCGGCAGCCGCTCCGAGAACCGGTAAATCACCTCAGACGGCACGTCGCCCAGCGCGAGGTACCCGGGCGTGAGCTCGACGTCGGCACCGGTCAGCTGGAACGTTCCGCCGGCGAAGTTTGTGGTCACGTCCAGGTTGGGGTCGCCGACGGGAAGGGACGCCGTGACCAACGTGCTGGCGGCGGGGTCGGCGTTGAGGGCGTCGACCAGTTGTTGAGCCGTCGTCGCGGCCGCTCCGCCACCGGCTGCGTCCGTGTCCAAGTCCACCTCGATTCGGTTACCGACCACCCGAATTCCCACGCCGGGCGTGCCGGCGGCCGTCCGGTCGCTCTTAGTGAAGACCAGCTCAATGCGGTTTCCGGCCAGCCCGGCCGTCCGAGCTTCCACGTGAACCTCGACCGGCGTGGCCGTGCCGAAGTCGGTCTGGTCCAAGGTGACCGACGCCGCGGCCGCTCCCGTCAGCGTCAGCGTCTCCGGGCCGCCGTTGGCCACCGTCGTCGTGACGTCCTGATTCGGGTTGCCCGCCCGGACCCAAGCGCGCACCCAGCGGCTGGCCGCCACGTCGCTGTTGACGGCACTGACCAGTTGAGCGGCCGTGGTCGGGTTGGGAGCAACCGGGTTGGCCGCGTCGGTGTCCAGCGTGACCGTAATGACGTTGCCGGAAACCGACACCGTCGGTCCCATTCCGCCGTTGTCGGCTTTGTCGAAGACCAGCTGAATGCCGTTCTCGCCGGTTCCCAGTCGCACCGCCTCGAACTCGACCACCACCGCTCCGCTGGTGTGGAAGTCGCTCGCCACGTGGGCTCGCGTAAACGCACTGTCGAAGCCGGTGGCCAGCACGTCGATGCCATTCAGCGTGCCGGCGTCCAACGTCTGGCCCGGGCTGAAGCGGAACAGCAACTCGCGCGGCGACGACTCAAACTGCTCCGGCACCGCGTTGTTCGGCGTCACCATGAGCGGTCCCACGTCCGGCCGAATGGCAACAAACTCCGGTGGCGACAGCAGCGTCCGGTCCTCCAGAAACTCCACCGGACCGGCGCCCGTCTGTCGCGGACGCCGCTTCGCCTGACGCCGACGCCACCGCTCCCAAGCCAACCGCGACTTCACCTGACGAATCCACGAAGTCAGCAACATGATTCTCTTGCCTTTTCTCTCTCGGACCCGCGCTCGCCCGTAACCCTTGGCGGTTACGAACCCTCTGCGCAACGGTCGGACAGTCCTCCAAGGACGACCCGCAGTCGGAGCACTCAGAGCGTGGCCCTGCTCATCGGACTTCATCCACAGCAAGAGCCGTGGAGCGTCCCGGCCCCTCCGCTCCACGGCAGGCAGACAAGCTCATGGCGACCTGCGCAACCGTTCGGTCCGCCGTGTTCGACAATTCCGCGAATTCCAAAATAGCCACCCGCGTCAACCAAACACAAGACAATTTCCCTGCGGTTTGCTGCTTTCCCAGTCCCAGTCGGCTTGCACGTGCTGCACGCCGCAAATTCCGCACCACCCCTACGACCGGACCGGCGACGAACCGACTGCCAGGCAAACCTCGGCCTTCCGCAGCTCGGCCGCGTCCCCGTTGCCAGAGCGTCCGACCGATGTACAGAGGAGCTTGCAGCCCGTCCCGTCAGCCGCCAGAATGCCCGTCTGTTTGGACGTTCAACCGCGCGCCGAGACGTGTCTTGGAGGAGCGGAGGTGCCGACGAACCAGATTGTCGCGGAGCACATTCGGCGGAACCGGCAGTCCCGCGGCTGCTGGCAGTTGTACGCCGACCACCGTCGGCGAGTGACCCAGCTGCTGCGCCAGGCGGCTTGGGGACCGAACGCCCGTCTGTGCGTTCTCGGAGCCGGGAATTGCAACGACTTGGACTTGAAGACGCTGACGGACTGCTACGCCGAGGTCCACTTGGTCGACCTGGACGCCGAGGCTCTGCAATTCGCTCTGTCACAGCAGCGTCCGACCGGTTCGGGACGGGTCGTCTTGCACGGGGACGTCGACGTCACCGGCTCGCTGGACTCCCTCGCTCACGGCGGCCCCGGCGACCCGGTCGCTCAGCCCGAACGCCTGAAGGCCCCGCCCCGACTGCCGCTGCCAGCTCCGTTCGACGTGGTCGCTTCGGTCGGTCTGCTGACCCAGCTCATCGACTCGGTGCTTCTGGTGGTTGGCCCCGCCGAAAGCCAGTACCTGCCACTCGTCCAAGCCGTCCGCTTCCAACACCTGCTGCTTTTGACCGACTTGACCCGCCCCGGCGGCCAAGTCCTGTTGACGACCGAAGTCGTTTCCTCCGACACCTGCCCTCGGCTCCGCTCCGCCTCCCAGACCGAGCTGCCGTCGCTGCTGCGCGAGCAAATCGAACGCCGCAACTTTTTCACCGGCGTGAACCCAGCGGTGCTGGTCGAGCTGCTGCGGACCGAGCCCGAACTGTCGGAACGGGTCGAGTCGGTCGAGGTTCTGCCTCCCTGGACGTGGCGTTTCCTCGGCCGCGTTTACGCCGTTGTCGCCTTTCGCTTCCAGCGAAAGTAACCTGCCGTCACTGCCCGCCGCGCCGTCTCACGCGTTGCCCTCGGACCGCAGCCGCTCGAACAGCGCCCGGTTCTTGGTCAGGAACTCGTCCGCCCAGCGGTAGTGGTCCAGCAAACCGCTGGTGTCTCGTCCCAAAATCAGGTACGCGACGTACAAAGCCTCAATCGTCGCCAGCCCCTCGTCCGGGTCCTCAAACAACTTCGACGTGCGGGGGTAAGCTGTTTGGCACCGTGGCAGCGTGCGAACGGGAATGGACGAGAACGTGGGAGCCATTCGTTGGACCAGCCGCCACGTCCCGTCCAAGACCAGCAGCCCTTTGTCGGCGTCGGCGCGAGTCAACGGCGGACCGCCGAGGCCCAGTTGCACGTAGCCTTCCAGGGCGTGCCAGTCCACCCGCGGAAACTTCCAGAAAACGAAGCCCGGCCGTCCCCGAAGCGGCTCCACCGTGCACTTACTGCGACGCTCTTTCGGGTGAACCACAATGACCGTCGGCGGGTACTCGGCCGAACTCGACACTTCGTCCATTGCTGCTTCAAAGGCTTGGTGCAAGGCCCGTGTCTGCGTGAGCGAAACCGGTGGCGCGCGGGCGACGCCCACCGAAGACCGAACCTGTCACTCGGACGGCTGGACGGCTCGTGGACTTCCTTCCGCACCAGCGTTTCCCCTCGCCGTCCAGAAGTCGAGCTGCCGCCCACCTAGACGTCGCTCCCCTCCGCCCGGCCGCTCCTTCCCCGTCCGGCCGCGCGGACCGGCCAGCGCTACTGGCCGTCCTTCAGTTTCCGAACCTGCTCTTCCAACCGTTCGATTTCCGCTTGCAGCCGTGCCACCTCGGCCGGGTCGTCGGTCTGCTTCCTTGCTCCTGCCAACCGCCGCCGCAGGTCCGACAGCTTCTTGTTGACCAGCTGCAGTTGTTTCTTCCGTTTCTTTTCCATTGTGGTCGCTCCCGATCGAGCCGGCCGCGTCTGGCGGTTCCACTTTCGAGGCTCTCGCCAGCGGTCGTTCGCGGCCGAAACGGGCGGCGGCTTTTCGGACGGTTCCCGTCGAGCCCGCCGGCAAACGCCCGTCCGGCCGCTCGTCCCAGTGGCGTCCACACCGTACCCACGGACAGACGGAGACCGTAAAATGGGGCCCGCTGCGTGAGCCGACGGGTCGGCCTGGCGAGCGTCGAAAAAACACCGCCGCCGGGCTCGAACCTGCCCAACCAGCGTCCCTCAGTTTAACCCTCAACCCAACGAAAGCGAACGCACGCCGCGAGTCACGTCCATGGCTTTGGTGCTTTGCCACGAATGTTTGAACTGGGTCGAGGCCACGGAAGGGTGGTGCGACCACTGTGCGGCCGTGGTGCGTGTGGAGGAGCCGGACCCGCCGGTCGAAGAGCTGGCCGAGCGGATTGGTCGCGTCGTTCGGCTGCTGGGTGAGGTGCGACTGAAGCGGCGCAAGCTGCCGTCCGTGGGCATGTTGTACGCCACGGAGAAGGGCCTGTTGTTCGTGCCGCACGTCCGAGAGTCACCGCCTCGGCGCGAGCCGCTCGACCGGGAAGCTCGCGGCCGCCTCCTGCTGTGGACCTTGTTCACGAGCCTGGTCCCGCTGGTCGGCGTGTTCACTTCGGTGTCCGGACTGCCGGAACGTCGACCAAGCCGAAGACGGCGCTGGCGGCCGCGACCGTTGGGACTGATTCACTCGCCGGCGCCAGCTCAGGTGCTCTTGTCCGACCCCGGCGTGGTTTTCGTGCGGGCCGACCTGGTGCAGTCGGTGGAACGTCGCCGGTCGTGGTGGGTCGTCCACCGCGTGCGCGGCTCGACCTTCCGTTTCCGCCCGCTGGGCCGGAAACGCGAGTTCCGCAGACGGTGGGACGAAGCGATGAACCTTCCCGCTTGGAGCCAAACATTCCGCCATGCTTGACGCGTGGAAGAAAATCCTCGACGAGTCGCTGCAGAACCACACCTGCTTGCTGCTGGTGCTCAGCAAGCTGCGCAAAGGGGTGAAGTCGGAACTGACCAAGGTCAGCGTGCGCCCGGTGACGGTGGGCGGCGAGCTGAAGTACCAGCTGACCTACCAAGTGGGCACCCAGCAACGGTTCGAAAACTGGCCGGCCGAGGAGACGGCCGACCGCGTGCAGTCGCTGCTGCGCACGACGTTCGAGCACTGTCACCTTTACACGACCGAGGCCGACTACACCATCCGGTTTCAACGAGACGGCTCGGTCAAAATCAAACGCCAGCCGCCCAGCCGACAGCCGGAGCCGACCCAGCACGACCGGGCCAAGAACTACTTGATTCCCGAAGGCGTGCCGTGCCCGTTCCTGGTCGAAATCGGGGTCATGACCCCGGAAGGTCGCGTGCGAGCCGCTCGCTACGACAAGTTCCGACAGGTCAACCGGTTTCTGGAACTGGTCGACGACGTCGTCTCTCACCTGCCCACCGACCGCACGCTGCGTGTGGTCGACTTCGGCTGCGGCAAGAGCTACCTCACCTTTGCCCTCCACCACCTGCTCACGAAGGTCCGCCACCGACGCGTCCAAATCATTGGCGTCGACCGGAATGCGGACGTCATTCGTCAAAGCGTCCAGCTGGCGGAAAAACTTCGCTGCGAGGGGCTGCGGTTCGTGCAAAGCGACATTGCCGGCTTCGAGCTGCCGCAGACGGGGCCGGTCGACCTGGTCGTCTGTCTGCACGCGTGCGACACGGCCACCGACGACGCGCTGGCCAAAGCCGTCCGCTGGAAGACTCACGTGCTGCTGGCCGTGCCGTGCTGTCAGCACGAACTGGCCAAGAAAATTCACGCCGACGCCCTGGAGCCCATTCACGCCCACGGCCTGTTGCACGAACGGTTTGCCTCACTGGCCACCGACGCCCTGCGCGCCCTGGTGCTTGACCTGTGCGGCTACAAGACCCAAGTGACCGAGTTCGTTGACATGGAACACACCGCGAAGAACGTGCTGATTCGAGCGGTCCGGCGCGCCCGGACACCGGAAGACCACACCCGTCAGCGTTCGCAGACGCTTCAGCGGTTCAAGCAACTGCTGGGGCTGGAGACCACGTACCTGGAACAGGCTTTGGCGGACTGCTTGCCGAGCTGACCGGGCCGCTCGCGGAGCTTGAGTCTGTCTGCTGGGAGTCCGTCGACCGAGTGGCGACGAGCGTGTCGGAGCGGTCGACGTCGTCTGTTTTCCAAACGCTGCAGGAGCCACAACATGCCGAGACAAACTGACCGCACCCTGCTGTTGGCGTCTGAAGCCGGTCGCCTTTCACCGTTCCGACGGCGGTCGCCCGCGAGCCTCGCCGCTGCCCTGTCGGTGCTGCTGCTGTGCAGCGCGGCGGCTCGAGCCGGCACACCGGCGTCCGACGGCCAAACGCCGGCTGTCGTCCAGCGACGTTCCTCGCAACCGGCCGACGGCGAACAAGCGCCGGGTCCCACCGTCTCCACCTCGGGCCGAGCGTTTTCACCGCTGATTCAGGCCCGGCGGCTGTCGGTGGGCTGGAACCCAACGGGCCGCTCGTTCCAACTGGCCGCCGACGGCAAAGTGTTCGCCACGTTGCGTTTCCCGGGCGCGGAGGCCTCGGCCGAGCCGCGTCGCCAAACGTGGCGTCACGAGCGGCTGGGAGCGGGTCGGGCGCTGGAGCTGCGGCTGGCCAAGGGCGAGCTGGCACGGGTCGTCGTGCTGCCCGACTTGCCGTTCGTCCTGGTGCAGCGCGAGCTGGCCAACCCAGGACAGAAGGACGTCGTGCTCAACCGCGTCCGCCCCTTCGACCTGACGGTCCAATTGGGCGTGCCCCCCTCTCAGCTCAAAGCCCTCGGCACCGCCGGACTGACCGACGTGGACGGACACCCTGGCAGCTACGCTTTCCTGGCCGTTGCGTCGCCCAAGTCGCGCCGGGGAGTCGTGTGCGGTTGGTTGAGCCACGACCGTGGCAGCGGCGTTCTCTTTTCCCGCTCACAGGGCGAGGCGGTCCACATTCAGCCGCAAATCGACTACGGCTGCCTGCGAATTCGCCCCGGGCAGACGGCTTGCAGCGAACTGCTGGCCGTTGGTCTTTTCGACGACGCTCGGGTCGGCCTGGAAGCCTACGCCGACGGCATTGCTCGCTACTACCACATTCGGCTGCGCCCCATTTTGTGCGGCTACTGCACTTGGTACAGTCGGCCGTACGGAGGAGCTGGCGACGAGGTCCACCTGCGCGAGCTGGCCGCGGCCTGCGAAAAACAGCTCAAACCCTTCGGCTTCGACTTCATTCAAATCGACGACAAGTGGCAAGCCGGACAGCGTCGCAACGGACCGGCCAAGAACTTCTACACGCACAACCCCGACGGTCCTTACCCCAGCGGAATGAAAGCCGCGGCAGACAATTTGCGGTCGCACGGCTTCATTCCCGGCATTTGGTTCATGCCGTTCGCCGGCGACCGGCAGGACCCGTTCTTCCTGCAGCACACCGATTGGTTCGTCAAGAGAAAAGACGGCACGCCCTTCTGGTCTCGCTGGGGCGGTACGTCGCTGGACATGACTCACCCCGGAGCCCGCGAGTACCTGCGGAGCGTCGTCCACCGACTGGCTCACGAGTGGGGCTACCGCTACTTCAAAATGGACGGCCTCTACGTGGGCACGGCAACCAAGCAAATCTACATTAACGACGGCTACCGAGGCGACGACGAGCTGGGCGAAGCGGTCTTCCACAACCCAGACAAAACCAACATCGAGGCTTTTCGCGACGGGCTGAAGTTGGTCCGCCAAGCGGCCGGACCGGACGTTTTCTTCCTCGGCTGTTGCGTCTCACAAAACATGCGGTCCTTCGGCGGAAGCTTCGGACTGGTCGACGCCATGAGAATCGGCCCCGACAACGGACCCAGGTGGCAAGGGTTGCTGCGTGGCCCCTGGCACGGGACGAACCGCTACTTCCTGCACGGCCGAGTCTGGTACAACGACCCGGACCCGGTCTACGTGCGGCCCAGCGTCCCGCTCGAGCACGCGCAGACCATTTGCTCGTGGGTGGCCGTCACCGGCTGCCTGACGGTCTTCAGCGAGTGGCTGCCCGGACTGCCGGACGAACGCGTCGAGCTGCTGCGACGCATTCTGCCCAACCACGGCCTGAACACCGCCCGGCCGGTCGACCTGTTCGAGCAACCGCTGGCTCGAATTTGGCACTTGCCAGACACTCGCCGCTCCCCGCGCCGCGACGTAGTCGCGCTGTTCAATTGGGACGACAAAAAGCCGTCGCAGTTCGACTACCCAACCGACCGCTTGGGGCTGCCGCCGGCCTCGCAGTACGTGGCCTTCGAGTACTGGACCGACCGACTGGTCGGGCCGTTTTCCAAACGGCTGCGTCTGGAGGTCCCGGCGGGCTCGTGTCGGGTTCTGGCGGTGCGTCCGACGCCTGACCACCCCGTTCTGCTCAGCACTTCGCGTCACGTGACGCAAGGCATTGTCGACGTGCTAGAAGAACGCTGGGACGAGAACCGGCAAACGCTGAGCGGCCGCAGCCGTCTGGTGGCGGGTGACCCGTACGAACTCCGACTGTACGTGCCGCCGGCGGCTCGCGGCCGAACGGTCGTCCGAGCCGAAGCTCGCCCGACTGGCTCGGACACAAACGGCTCGGTCCACGTCACCGTCGTGCAGTCACGCGGCCCGCTGGTCCGAGTGCGGTTACTGAGCGAAAGTAGCGGCGAAGTAAGCTGGCAAATCCAATTCGCTCGCTAACCCCGATGATTCATTAACCCGGACGATTCATGAAGTAGGAGGACGTCCGAAGACACGACGGGAAACGCTAGCCCGAAGCGTAGTGCTCCGTCACAGCGAAAAATTAGGACCCGCTCCACTGTCGCGCAACTGTCTCGGCAACGGCCAACAAGAAGTTCCCCCTCCCGCTCGCGGGAGAGGGTGGCTCGCCGACCGGCGAGCCGGGCGAGCGCGTGCCAGCGCAACGCCCCACACGCCCGATTCCCACAAGCGACCCGCCCCTCATCCGCCCTTCGGGCACCTTTTCCCCGGCCGGAGGTGAACCAACAGCGC
>CAYSAG010000044.1:0-24196 GCA_964428935.1 uncultured Planctomycetaceae bacterium
GAAACGTCTAAACCGGCTTCCTCCAGAGCCTTCCGAAACGCGGCCGCCGCAGGAGGATCGTCACTTCCTGGAGCCCCGAGCTCCTTCAGGTCCGGCAGGTCCGGCCTTCCTTGCAGGTAGTCCACCTGTCCGTCCCCGTCGTCGTCGACACCTTTTCGCCCAGGCCTGCCGTCGGCCCCGAACAGCTCTTCAATACGCTGCGGAAATCCCCGCCGGAACACCTCCTTCTTTACAAGAATCGCCAGGACATCAGAAGAAACCGCTTTGAACGCGACGTTCCTCTTTTTTAGGTCCGCGACAATTTTTCCAACCTCGCCCGCGAACTGCGGCGACCGCACAGCACGTTCCAAGGCCTGCTTACGTTGCATCACAAGGCCTTGAACACGCTCAATCGTCACCGCCGTCGCGGCGACCTTGGACCGCTTGATGTAGTTCGCCACGACGGCCCCCAGCGCTCCGACCAAAATGGCGATGATCGTGATGACGACCAGCAACTCGACAAGACTAAAACCTCTCCACCCCCTGGTCTTAACCGTCCGCCCGCGAAGCGATCGCAATCGACCTTCGGCAGTACCGTCTCCGAGCCCCCGCTGCCGCCTCGTCACAACGCCCTCCCCCTCGCGGCTTGCTCGACACCACCCCGTCAATTCCATCCGCTAGCCCCCTTCTCTCGCAGCCTCGCCTCACTAGCCCCCCAGCGGTCCGTCGCTAAAGTTCGTGATGTTGTCCTTGTCTTCCTGGCCCAGAGAACTCGGGTCGTTCGGATCGTAAAGACCGCCAGTTCCGTGCTTGCCGTCCGCGCCTGGGGAAATGATCTGGAACCCCCGAGGGTTGTACGGCCTGCTCTTCCTCGGATCGTTTCGATCGAAGGTCTGGTAGTACACGTACCGCATCCAGCGCAGGTTATCCGCATTGCGCCACTGCCCGCTGACCACGACTCGCCGGTATCCCTGCCCTTCATAGCTGCTGAAATAAACGTACGGCGATGACTGCCCCGGCAGCGAGTCTTTCAATGCCGGAAAACCGTCATTGTCGAAGTCCTCCAGCCTCGTCGTGTCGAATTCGTAATACGGACCGTCGCGGCTGCCGCCCAGAGCAAACGGCCTGGACGGATTCTTGGAAAAACCTTCCAGTCCACCGTCCCGAGGTATTCCGCCTAGGAAAAATACCAGACACTCCGCACCGTCCAGCTCCACGACCGACTGGATTCCGCTCAGTCCGCCGCAGGTCGTAAAATCAAACTGAGGCCAGAAGCGGCGAATGAATGCCTTACTGCGGGGGTCCCACGTCTGGCCGGGTGGATACAGCTTGATGTAGCTTGGTGGATAAGCCCCGTACTTTGCTTTGAAATTGGCCAGCGCCGCCTCCAAGTCTTTGATTTCCGTCACGACGCGAGCAATTCGTGCTCGGCGGACAACGGAGTTGACGGCAGGCAGGAGGAGCGCCGCCAAGATGGCGATGATGATCATCACGGTTAGCAGCTCCACCAGCGTAAAGCCCGCCGCCAGTCGATCGTCCCTTCTCCCTGCAACGAACCGAAGGCGATCTCGCCTGCCGCTCCCCACGGCCATCTCGGCTCGTCGCTCCGCAAGTACAAGTTCCTGTCTCGTCTCCACTTCTTGCCCCTTTCGGCCCCTTATCATCAACATGACTTCCGCGTTGCTCCTACCAAGCCCGCTTCCGGCCCGGCTGCTTCGAATTCACCGATTCCTTTTGCCTGCACGAACGCACGCGCGACAGACCCTCTCCCCGGTTGGCCCGCACACGGAGAAACGCGGCGACCGGTCCTCGGCCTAGACCGAGCCGGCAATCCGGCCCGTCAGCAGCCGAAGCCGCCAGGACTGGACGTTCCTACGACAGCTCGTTCAACAGCTTGATCAACGGCAAGAACAGCGCGATCACAATAAAGCCGACGATCAAGCCCAACACCACGACCATCAAAGGCTCGAGCATGTTGATCAAGCCTTCGACGAGCATGGCCACTTCTTCGTCATAGACGTCGGCAATCTTGTACATCATGGTGTCCAACGCCCCCGTCTCTTCGCCGACGTCGATCATATTGACGACCAGGTCGTCTACGACCCGGGATTCTTTCAGCGGAACCGCGATCGGTTCACCTTCGCGAATGGCAGCATAGATATTGTCGAACGCGCGGCGAAAAACGGCGTTCCCCGCGGTGTCCCGCGCAATACTCAACGCCTCTAGGATTGGCACGCCGGACGAAATCAAGGTGCCCAGAGTGCGCATTGTCCTCGCGACGACAGATTTTTGTATGATTTTGCCGATGATCGGTATCCTTAGAGCGATCCAATCGATCGCGAATTCGCCGTACTTGTTCTTCTTGATGATCTTGATCAACAGCCAGATTCCGATCGGAATCGCCGGGCCCAGGTAGAAGTACTTGACCACGGCGTCGCTCATATTGATCAGCATCACTGTCATGCCCGGCAGTTCCACCCCGAAGTCCATGAAAATCTTCTTAAACTTCGGGATGATCCAGTACATGATGAAGCCGACGATCAACGTCGCGACCGTGATCACGGCGATGGGGTAAACCATCGCCCCTTGAACTTTGCGTTTCAGGCTCTGAGCCCGCTCTTTGAACTCCGCCAAGCGTTGCAAGATGATTTCCAGTGCGCCGCCGGCCTCACCTGCCTTGACCATATTGACGTACAGGTCGTCGAAGGCTTTGGGATGGCGAGCCATCGCCTCCGACAAGGTCGCTCCGCCTTCAATATCTTCAATGATGCCGATCAGCGCGGTCTTCAGTGGTCCCGGCCGGCACTGGCCCTCCAAGATTTGGAGGCTTCGGAGGATAGGCAGACCCGCGTCCTGAAGGGTCGAGAACTGCCGCGTGAACATGGTCAGTTGTTTGGCCTTGACGCGGCCGAACGAGATCCCGCCGCCCTTGCGTCTTGTGGCAACCTTTTTCGGCGGCTCTTTCTTCTTTTTCTGCGTCTTTTCGGTGATCCGAGTGACGTAGTAACCCTTTTCCCGAATCTTCTGCTGAGCTTCCGCCTCTGACGCCGCCTCGATCGTATCCTTGATCTCGGCGCCGGTCCGGCTGTCCATCGCCTCATACTGGTAGATCGGCATCGTTCAACTCCCGGTCAGCTCGGTACCGAATCTTTACACATTGCCCTTCTTAGCTTGCCGCAGTCCGCCGCGACAGCCTCGGTCGGCCGGTCGCTGCGCCGAATTGCGGCCCGCGGTCTGGTGTGAGTGCAAGGCCGCCGGTTTCTTGGGTTACACTTCCTCGAGAACCGTCTCGCGAACGACCTCGTCGATTGTCGTCACGCCATCGAAAATCAGTCTCAGTCCCGCCTCGCGCAAAGTCGTCATTCCTTGCGCTCGGGCCATGTTTCGCAAGTCGTCGGTGGACGCGTTTGCTGCGATCAGGTCACGGATTTCGTCTGTAACGGTCATGAGCTCAAAAATCCCCGTGCGGCCCTTGTAGCCGCTGTTGTTGCAGCGTTCGCATCCCTTTCCGTAGTAAAACTTGTAGCGCCGCGCCTGCTCGATCGGCAACTGAAGCTCCATTAGCAGCTCGTCGCTGGGCTCAAACTGCGTCCGGCATTCCGTGCAAATGCGCCGGACGAGCCGCTGGGCGAGGATGCCTTCGACGGTCGCCGTGATCAAGAAGGGCGGAATGCCCATGTCGCGTAGACGCGTAATGCTGGACGGAGCGTCGTTGGTGTGCAATGTGCTGAACACCAAGTGCCCGGTCAGAGCGCTCTGCACGGCGATTTCGGCCGTTTCGTAGTCCCGAATCTCACCGACCAAGATGATGTCGGGATCGTGCCGCAAGATGGCGCGCAGGACACTGGCGAACGTCACGTCGATTTCCGGGTTCACCTGGACCTGCACCAGCCCGTCGATGTCGTATTCGATCGGGTCCTCGGTCGTGATGATCTTGGTCTCGATTTCGTTGAGCTCGTTCAAGGCCGAGTAGAGCGTTGTCGTCTTGCCGCTGCCTGTTGGTCCTGTTACGAGAATGATGCCGTTGGGCAGCCGAATGAGCCGACGAAATCGGGCCAGTGTCGTCGGGTCCATGCCGATTTTGTCGAGGTCGAGCTGGACCACGGTCCGGTCCAAGACTCGCATGACGACCGACTCGCCGAACATCGTCGGCAGCACGCTCACCCGCAAGTCGACCGGGTTCCCGCCCACGTTCAGTTCAATTCGTCCGTCCTGCGGCAGTCGGCGTTCGGCGATGTCCAGGTTAGCCATCACTTTGATGCGGGTCGTGATGGCGTTGCCCAAGTGCCGCGGCGGGGGGACCATCTCGTAGAGTACCCCGTCTGCACGGACCCGAACTTTGAACTCATCCTCAAACGGCTCGAAGTGAATGTCGCTGGCCTGATCCTTGATCGCCAGCAACAGGATCATGTTGACCAGCTTGCGGACGGGAGCCGAGTTCACCAGCTCCTCTTCCGACCCCAGGTCGTAAGCTCCCTGCCGAACGTACTGATCATCCTCGTCGGTCTGAAGGGACGAGAGGACGTCTTCGATGCTCTCTTCCTGCGACGCGTAGTAGCGCTGAATCGCCTCCTCCACGTCCTTGGGGTTGGAGACCGCGCCGCGGACGTCGTACCCAAGAAAGTTCCGCAGGTCGTCCAGCGCGGCCATGTTCTGCGGGTCGGCCATGGCGACGGTCAAGACGTCGTCCTTGAGCGAGATGGGCATGATCTTGTAGATCTCGGCCATGGTCTGAGGCACGATCTCCAAGACCTTTGGCGAGATGGTCGTCTCTTTCAGATTGACGACCGGCATGCCCCACTGCTCGGCCAACGCCTCGGTGACCTGCTCTTCGGTCACCAGTCCCATGCGAATGGCCACCTGACCAATGACCTCGCCCGGGCTCTTCTTCTGCTCTTCCAGGATGTCCCAAAGCTGGTCTTCGGTGATGTAGCCCAGGTCCACCAGGATTTGTCCGAGACGTCGCTGTGCCATATCTGCCCCGAGTCACTTTCTAGACGTGTTCCCCACGGCCGCGGTGCGCCGGTCGGAGCTTCGCCGCGACCGACACCGCATCATTCCTCGAACTCTTCCTCCTCTTCCTCCAGTTCGCCCCGCTTGGCCGCTTCGATGCGGGCCTTCAGGTCGCCGGGATTGTTCGCCTTGATGAGCACCTCTTTTTCTTCACACAGACCCGACTTCCACAGGTTGAACAACGCGTCGTCCAGCAATTGCATTCCGTACTTGCGTCCCGTCTGGATCGACGAGTTGATTCGGAAGGTTTTTCCTTCACGGATCAGGTTGGCGATCGCGGGCGTGACGACCAGCAGCTCAATGGCCGCCACACGGCCCTTGGGTTTCCGAGGGACCAGAGTCTGGCTGATGACGGCGATGATGCTCACCGAAAGCTGCGTCCGAACCTGTTCCTGCTGGTTCGTTGGGAAAACGTCGATGATTCGATCGACGGTGCCCTGAGCCCCGGTCGTGTGGAGGGTTCCGAACACCAAGTGGCCGGTCTCGGCCGCCGTGATTGCAGCTTCGATCGTTTCCAGGTCGCGCATCTCGCCGACCAGAATGACGTCCGGGTCTTGTCGCAATGCCCGTCGCAATCCCTCCTGGAATGACGGCACGTCCACGCCGATTTCACGCTGGTTGACCGTCGACCGCTTGTGGTCGTGGTAGAACTCGATCGGGTCCTCCAGCGTGATGATGTGCTGGTCCATGTTTTCGTTGATCCAGTTGATCATGCTGGCCAGCGTGGTGGACTTGCCACTGCCGGTCGGTCCGGTGACCAGCATCAGTCCTCGCGGTCGGGTGAGCAGATCTTTGACTACGGGCGGTAGGCCGATTTGCTCAAGTGACAGCTTTTCGTTCGGGATCTGCCGCAGCACCATGGCAATGTGCCCGCGCTGCTTGAACACCGAGACGCGGAACCGAGCCTTGTCACCGTAAGCGAAACCGAAGTCGGTGCCTCCAACTTCCTGCAGCTCCTGCTGGTTTCGCTCGGGCGTGATGCTTTTCATCAACTGGACCGTGTCTTCGGGCTCCAGCACCTTTGTGTCCAGCCGGTGCAGCCGCCCGTGAAGACGAACCACCGGAGGCTGCTTTGTGGTGATGTGCAAGTCGCTGCACCCCTCACGGACAACGGTCTCCAGCAGCTTGTCGATTTGTACTGTTCCAGCCATCTTGGACTCCCCACTACCGTTTTCCGTCTCGGTGACTGTCAGCGTCTCGGTGATCGCCAGATTCGGGGCACTTCGTCAGCAGCCGTGTCGACCCGCGGAGGCGTGTTCGCGGGCCGTTCACGCAAACTCGCCAGCGCCCGGGGCGGACAAGCTGCCGGTCTGCGGCCCGTTCCGGAGACCGCGACAATTCTTCGGACGGCGATAGCCTCCGTCCAAGCTGACCGACAACCACTCCGCAGGCCTGCGTCGAGTCTGGCAGGTCCCCGTTCGCTGACCGACGTCCGACCCGAACGGGCACGCAGTGCCGACGAGGGCACGGGCGACGGCTGCGTGGCATCCCTTCGCGGCGACGGCTTTCGTCCGTCCGCCACCCCGGTCGGACGGTACGAGCCCTCGAGCTGGACCGCCGAGCCACGGACCGGCCCTCGTCTGCCCCCTCCGTGCATGGAGCTCCCGCTCGCTCTCACCTTCGTTGGGCCGAACCGGCAAGCTGAGCCCGCGGCTGCCAGACAACGGCGCAAATGGCGGCGACCGTCGTCGCCGGACGGCGGTCGCTTCGGTCAGCCAGCCGCTTTGGCCAGCCGGTACGCTTCCGAAAGCGTTGTGACGCCTTGAATTGCCTTGTCGACACAGTCCTCGACCAATGTTTTCATTCCCTGAAGCCGGGCCTGGCGGCGGAGGTTCTGAGTCGGCTCGCGGTTGAACGTCATTTCCCGCAAAGTCGACGTCATCGTCATCAGCTCGAAAACTCCCGTCCGACCTCGGTAGCCGGTGTGGTGGCAGTGGTTGCAACCTTTCCCTTTCCGGAAGTTGGCGGTCGCCGCCTGTTCTGGACTGATGTTGAAGAACTGCAGCTCGTCAGGCTCGGGCTGGTAGGGTTTGGCACATTTTGGACAAACGACCCTTGCTAGACGCTGGGCCATGATCGCCATGACGCTACAAGCCACAAGAAACGGCTGCACACCCATGTCAATTAGTCGCGTAATCGAGCTGGGCGCATCGTTCGTATGGAGCGTACTGAAAACCAAGTGTCCGGTCAATGACGCCTGAATTGCCATCTCAGCCGTCTCGGTGTCGCGAATCTCGCCAACCAAGATCACGTTTGGAGCCTGCCGCAACATGGCCCGGATGATGGCGGCGAACGTCAGGCCAATATTGGCCTTCACCTCCACCTGATTCACGCCCGGCAAGATGTACTCCACCGGGTCCTCCGCAGTGATGATCTTTCGGTCCGGCCGGTTGAGCTCGCCCAGGGCACTGTACAAAGTCGTCGTCTTGCCGCTCCCCGTCGGCCCAGTGACCAAGAAGATGCCATTCGGTCGGCGGATGATCCTCTGGAATTTCCGATAATTTTCCTCGCTGAACCCGAGATTCCGGATACCGATCTTGATGCTGTCGCGGTCGAGGATTCGCATCACCACGGCTTGACCGTGGTTGCTGGGCAAGATGCTGACTCGCAGGTCGATCTCTTTGCCGCCGGCCCGCGTCTTGATCCGCCCGTCCTGCGGCCGCCGCTTCTCGGCGATGTCCATCTTGGCCATGATCTTGATGCGTGAGACCAGCGGCCCGAGAAGTCGGCGCGGCGCGTTGTCTCGTTCGATCAGGCTGCCGTCGATTCGGTACCGAATGCGGACCCGGTCCTCGAACGGCTCGATGTGAATGTCG
Organism: uncultured Planctomycetaceae bacterium; assembly: GCA_964428935.1. Taxonomy (GTDB): domain Bacteria; phylum Planctomycetota; class Planctomycetia; order Planctomycetales; family Planctomycetaceae; genus JAADHY01. The sequence continues at coordinate 7,809 of CAYSAG010000044.1, forward strand.
CTGGCCCGCATGTTGAGGGCTTCGTCGATGATCATGTTGACCAGCTTGACGATCGGGGCGTCCGATTCGTCTTCCCCGATCGCTTCAGCCTCCTTGACGTCCACCGAGGAGAACTCGATCGACGTCTCGGTGAACTCTTGGATCATCGAATCGACCGACTCGGTTTCGCTTTGCCCGTAGTAGCGGTTGATTGCGGCGAGAATGTCGTCCTTCGGAGCCACCGCCACTTTGACGTCGCGGTTCAGAATGAACCGGAGTTTGTCCAGGACGTCCAGCCGCATGGGGTCGTGCATGGCGACGACCAGCGAGTCGCCGTCCAGGGCCAGCGGCAGGACGATGTTTTCCCGAGCCACCGACTCGGGCACCATTTGGATCACCGACTGGGGAATTTCGATTTCGTCCAGGTTGACGGTTTCGTAGCCGAATTGAGCGGCCTGGGCACTGCTGATTTGGCTGGCGTCGACGTACTCAAGCTTGACCAGCGCCTCCTCGGTCGTGATGCCCAAGTTGGCGGCCATCTGCTGAGCTTCCGCCAACTGCTCGCGGCTAATGACGCCGTCCTCGACCAGTTTCTCCAAAACGTCGCTCGCCATGACTCCAGCCCCTGCCGCAAGAGTGCTCGTGAACCTTGAACGTGAAACGGAAGAACCAACGCACAAAAGACAGGACGTCGCCCCGCACCGTGTGCTGACTTTGAATTCTGCTTTCCCCTAGAAGACGTGTCAAGCTTGGAAATGGCAAAGCCTTGCGACGACCAAACGGGCCTCGCGCCGGTCCGTCCGGCCCGCGCCGACTCGCCGCAGTTGCAACGCTCGCGTCGCAGCCCGTCGTGCCATTGGCGCGGCTTTAGCGGACTGCCGAGCGGTCGGCCGAGTTGGCAGGACAGGCTCGGTGAGCCTCCCCGCGGCCTGCGGCTGGCCGGCACCGACGTGCGAGCCGTCCGCCTGGAGGAGCCGCTTCCGCGTCCGCCGGGCTCCGGCCGGCACGGCGTTTGCAAAATACCCCTCCTGCGAGCCAGCTTGGTTGGCTGCCACTTGGGCAGTCATTGCTCGCCGGACTCTTGCGGACAGAACGTCAATCCGCGCGTGAGCTTGGTGCGGAAAAGTGGACGCGCGGTGCGGCCGCGAAGAGCGGCTGGCGAGGTTGCTCAAACAGACTCAGCCCGAGAGCCGCGAGCGTTTCGGGCGGCGGTGCTGGCGGTCGTTTCCCCAGAAACCTTCGTCGCTCGCCATTTTTTCCGTCGGCGCGGCACGGCCGCTGGCGGCTCTCGGTTGGCCTTCATCGCCCTGAACCACGGCTTCGGTTCACTTGTTTGGTCCGCGTTACGCCCCGGCGGATCAAAACCTAGAAGCGGCAGTCGGTGGTGAGCGTCCCACTTGTGCGGGGCGGAACCTTGGGCAGAGCAGGAAGGAGGTCAGCCATGAAGGAGACACTGCTTCCTGTCGGCACGAGGTACCACGGACTGCTGGACGAGTTTCAGCGTGAAGTCGACGAGCTGATGAACCGGTTTTTTGGCACGCCGGCTGAAGAGGAAGCCGGCTGGTACACGCCGGACGCCAACCTAGTCGAGACGGCAGACGCGTACGATGTGTGGGTCGACTTGCCCGGCGTCCGCTCGGAGGACCTCAATGTCGAGCTGAAACGGGGCGAGCTCTGGATTACGGGCGAACGGAAAGACGAGCGGACCGAGCAGGAAGGTCGAACCTGGCACCGCATGGAGAGCCGGTTCGGCAAGTTCCGCCGAGTCGTGCGGTTCGAAGAGCCCGTCGATGCGGACCACATCGAGGCCGAGTACAAGGACGGCGTGTTGCACGTTCGAGTCCCGAAAGCGGAGCAGGCCAAGACTCGGAAGATTGAGCTGAAGACGGCGTGACGACGGGTCGGCAGGGCGAGGCGGCCTGCGGCGACGGCCCACGGTTCGTCGCAGGTGGTCGCGTGGAGTTGCGAGCGGACGTCGGACTGCGGCCACGGACGGTCGCCTTCTACCGCGTTCTCTTTCGGGCACTGCCTCGCCAAAGACCGCCTCACCGTGCCGTGCGAGGCCACGGCCGTTTCGTCGACGTTGTTCTGCGTGCAAGTCGTGCCCGGCAGTCTACTGCCGTGCGGCGCTGACGTTCGCCGAGACGACGGTTCGGTCCGCAAAGCTTTCGACCGACGGAGGAGACGGCCATGAGAGCAAGACGCCTCACTTTATTAGTACTGTTGGTGTCTCTCCTCGCGACCGGCCCGACGCTCGAGGTTGGCCGAGTCGAACGTGGCCAAGGCCCTTCGTCGGTGACAGACGACGTCGCAAGCTCTTTTCCGGACCGGTCGGTGGCTGCCAGAACTTGGCGGGCAACGACTGATTGGTGCCTTTCACCTGCCTGCCCGCGTGGCGCGGCAGCGACGGGTCTAACTGCGGCAGCTGTTGGCTTGACCGGGCCGTGGCGGCCGGCCGTGGGCTCCTTGCCAGGCACCGGTTCGGTGTTCGCGCGGCCCCTGAAAGCGCCGGACTCGGCCGTTTGGGGCGGCTCGCCTTGGAGGGTCCGCTTGCCGGTTGACGACGAGCTTCCCGCTGTCGTGGCCGTTCCTGCTCCCCCGCAACCGACACGGCGCCCACGACGCCGCCGACCGACGGACGGACTGGCGGCGGTCTTGACGGAGCGGCCCGAGGTGCAGCTCGACCGTCAACGGAATGCGGCTCAGCGGCGGGCCAAGGGCAGAGAGTCGCAAACGACCTTGCAGGAGCAGACTCACTCGCTGCCGGTCTGACAGGCAGCCGGCTCGGGCCCGACCGGCAATGCCTGCGGCAGCGGGAGAAGCCAGGTGGACGCCGGACGCGATCCATCCCGGCGGCCGGCGTCGCGTGACGGTGACTTCTCAAGCAGGGATGGAACCAGCGGAGCGTCGAAGGAGGAGGAAGCCATGACGACCCTCGTTCCTTTTGGCACCCGCTACCCAGAGCTGTTTGAGGAGTTCCGTCGCGAAATGGACCGTGTCATGAGTCGGTTCTTCGAGGGTCCAGACGGCGGGGACTACTACCGTCCCGCCTGCAACGTGTGCGAGACGGACAAACAGTACGAAATTTGGATTGACCTGCCAGGAGTTCAGCCCGACAAGGTCGATGTGGAGCTGCGTCGCGGCGAGCTTTGGGTGACTGGTGAACGTTCGACGCCCGAGGAACGGGAAGGCTGGACTTGGCACCGGCAGGAGTGCCCGACGGGCAAGTTCCGTCGCGTCATTCGGTTGGCTCAGGAGGTCGACGCCGACCGGATTGAGGCCGAGTACAAGGACGGCGTGCTGCGAATTACGGTTCCGAAAGCTGAAAGCGCCCAGACCAAGCGAATTGCGGTGAAAGCGTGACGGGTGCGGCCGGGTCGGGTTGCCTCGTCGTTCGGGGCGAGGCAGCTTGACTGTCGGCGAACGCACCGGGACCGAGCAGGCCAGCCTGGAGGCTGGCTTTTGTTTTGCGCGCGTTGGCGTGGCTGCGCGTGCTGGAGCGGTGGCAACGCTCCGGACCGCGGCGTGCTCCCCCCGTTGATTTGACCACGGCGCCGGGTCTGGTCGGCTGCAGTTTCGCACCGGGCAAAAAACGAGCGCCGTCTGTACTGAGCCGCAAAAACGGGCCCGACCCCGCCGTTCGGCGGTTCGGCCGGTCGGATTCGAGTCTTGCACGGGTGCTCTGGCACCGATAAATTGTTCGACGCTCTTTGCTGTCGGGCTGTCGAAGGTCGGAATTTCGGCCAAACGTCTTTGGGGCCGAGGGCGTAATCTCAGTCGAGACTTTGGTTTTCGGGACACGACCGTCTGTCGGTCCCTTGCGTGTCGCGTGCTCCGTTTGGCCAAGGCGGTGCGCGGACGGGGGTGAGGGAAACGGTTACCAGAGGTCGGACTGGCCGCGCCGACACTGGCCGACGGAGCGTGCAGGGTCTTGCAGGTCCAAGGCAGGGCAATTCGTTCTTCCGTCCCGCCGTCGGGCAAGCCAGACGCCGGGAGGTCTGCCAGCATTCTGAGCGGAGGAGTAGAAGGCCGTTCGTTGTCTGGACGCGACGTCGGCAAGAGAGCTTGGTCGTAAGGCGAGAACAGGCAAATCAGAAAGCCTTTTCCGTCAGAATCTCTGAAAACAGGCAGCCGTTCGGGCCGGCGGACTGCCGCGAGTCGCTGGTCAGAAGAAGGGTCAAACCCGATTGAAGTCAGGTGCACCCATGCAGCAGCGCGAAGTTGTCATTGAAATTCGCAATCTGACAAAGGACTACCGGGACTTCTGGGGACGTCGGAAAGTCCGCGCGTTGAACTCACTGAGCCTGGACATTTACAAGGGCGAGGTGTTCGGGCTGCTGGGTCCGAACGGCTCGGGCAAGACAACGACCATGAAGTTGCTGCTGGGGCTGCTTTTCCCGACCGAGGGCGAAATCACCATTTTGGGCAAGCCGGCCTCGGACGTCACGAAAAACGAACGAATCGGGTACCTGCCGGAGGAGTCGTACCTTTACCGTTTCTTGAACGCGGAAGAGACGCTGGACTTTTACGGACGGCTGTTCGACATGCCGGAAGACGTCCGGCGACAGCGAATCGAAGAGTTGATTCAGCTGGTCGGGCTGGAGCACGCTCGACACCGGCAGCTGAAAGAGTACTCCAAGGGCATGACCCGCCGAATCGGTCTGGCCCAGGCTCTGATTAACGACCCGGACTTGATTTTGCTCGACGAGCCAACAACGGGTCTGGACCCGCTGGGCACGCGCGACATGAAGGACTTGATTCTGAAGCTCCGAGACCAGGGCAAGACGGTCGTCATGTGCAGTCACTTGCTGGCCGACGTGCAGGACGTGTGCGACCGAATCGGCATTCTGTACGAAGGCGAGCTGAAGGAGCTGGGACGGGTCGACGACTTGCTGAAGGAGCGGGGTCAGACTCAGTTGCTCACCACGCAGCTCAGCGAAGAAGCCATTGCGGAAGTCAAGCAGGTGCTGGAGAAGCACGGAGCCAAGTTGCTGAGCGTGGACCACCCGACCAACACGCTGGAGGAGCTGTTCCTGAAGACGGTCCACGAAAGCCGCGAGCGCCCCGGGCGTCGCTACATTCCGCGAGAGGAGCGAGAGGGGGGCGACGGGCAGGCGGCTGCAGCGGCTGCCGGCGAGTCGGACCAGGCCGCTGGCAGCGGGCCCACCGACGTCAACTGAGCGGGTCCGGGCGCGAGCTCGTGAGTTGTTCCGCGTTCGAAGCAGGGGGTCGAGATTCTGCCGAATGCAGACACGGCCGCAAGTCTGGGCCGAACCTGAACCGGGGCGTGAGGCAGCGTCGGCCCGGTCCGTAAGCGGTGGTGTCATGGGGCCGGTCGGTTGCAGCGACCGGAGGCGTAAGTTGTTGTTGATTTTCTGAAAACATCGACGGCGAGCGAAACCATGGGATTCAATCCGGAACCGTACGCTCTGCTGCCCGCTTTCGCTTACTGGGTGGTCGTTTTCGCCACGTTCTTGGTCATTGCGTTGGTCGTCAGTCTGATTGTGGCGAGCATCATCCACGGAGCCGCGGACGGGCCGGTCGCCGTCGTGTTGCGGCTGCGAGCCGGCTTGGTCGACCTGACGCACATGTCTTTGCGGCGAATTTTGGCGATCACCAGCCTGACTTTCAAAGAGGCGGTGCGACGCAAGGCGCTGTTGGTGTTCGTGGTCTTCGCGCTGTTGTTCATGTTCGCCGGCTGGTTCTTGAGCGACACGAATGCCCGTCCGGACCTGCAGGCCAAGGTCTACATTACCTTTGTGCTCACGTCGATTTCGTGGCTCGTTCTGCCCGTGGCGTTGTTGCTGTCGTGCTGGGGCATTCCGGAAGACATCCGTTTGCGCTCTCTGCACACGGTGGTGACCAAACCGGTGCGGCGTGGCGAGATTGTCATTGGCCGCATGCTGGGCTACGTGGCCATTGTAACAGCGGTTCTGGGCATCATGGCCGTCGTCGCGTACGTTTGGACCAAGCGACACGTGCCGCCCGAGGCTTTGGTCTGCCGCGTGCCGGTGTACGGAGACTTGACCTTCACCGACCGCAAAGGAAACCCGACCGAGAAAGGCATCAACGTCGGGTACATTTGGGAATTCCGCAGTTACATCGAAGGCGCGACCAAGTGCAGCGCGACGTGGACGTTCGACGTCACGCCGGAGCTGCGGAAGTTGGACGAGCTGGTGCTGGAATCGCGGTTCGAATCGTTTCGCACTCACAAGGGCGACATGAAACGCGGCCTGCTCTGCCGCGTGCTGGTTCAGAAAGGCGACCTGCGGGTACCGGTCAAGATTTTCGAAGTCGCCGAGTTCGCTCAGAACTTGATTGTCGTGCCCCGCAAGCTGTCACATGAAGGCAAGACGTACGATCTGTTCGACGACCTGACCGAGGACGGCAAGCTGAAGATCGTGATCGTGTGCCTGGACGCCGGTCAGTACGTCGGCATGGCCAAGTCGGACCTTTTTATCCGCATGCCGGACCGGCCGTTCATTTCGGGCTACTCGAAGGCCATCTTTGGCACGTGGCTGATGATGTGCTTGGTCGTCATGGTCGGCGTGACGGCCAGTTGCTTCGTGAAAGGGCCGGTCGCGACGCTGGCGACGCTGGGCTTTGTTGTGGTCGGACAGGGGTTCCGCGAGTTCATGGGCAAACTGGTGACCGGGCAGGAACTGGGCGGCGGCCCGTTCGAAGCCTGGTACCGATTGCTCACTCACATGAACCTCATCACCCGAATGCCCGACACCCTGCTGACGTCGATCATCAAGGGGCTGGACGGGGCCATCCTGCGGTGCCTCTGGGTGGCGGAAAACATCGTTCCGAACTTCCGCTACTTCCGGTTTACTCCCTACCTGGCCAACGGGTTCGACGTTCCCTGGTCGGCGGCCTTGTTGCCCTGCGTGGCCGTGACCGCAGCGTACGTTCTTCCTTGCATCTTGATCGGCTACTACAGTCTGGCACTGCGTGAGCTGGAAGCAAAATGAACCGACTGACGTCCCGACAACGGAAGCTCGTCTACCTGGCCGGCATCGTCGTTCTGGCCATTCCCATTCTAGTGCTTGGCATGCCGTCCACGGGGGAGGAAGGTTCGGGCGGGGTTCTCGCCACGTTGCGTCACAAGTACGACTTGGGTGAGAGCACGCTGGGCAAGGTCGATCCCACCAGCGCCGCCATGAACCTGGTGCTCTTGGGCTTGCGCGGCGTGGCCGTCGACATCTTGTGGGTCCAACTGGACCACCAGAAGGAAACGAAGAACTGGGCCCAAATGCGGGCGACGACCGAATCGATCATCATGCTCCAGCCCCACTTCCTGAAGGTCTGGCGCTACCACGGGTGGAACCTGGCTTACAATGTGTCGGCCGAATGGGACTTGGTGCCCGACCGGTACTACTGGGTCAAGGAGGGCATCAAGTTCACAATGCGTGGGGTGGAGCGGAACCGGCGGTACCCGGAACTTTACTGGGACGTGGGCAACCTGTGTGGCAAGAAAATTGGACGAGCCGACGAATGGCGCTTCTATCGCCGTTACTTCCGATCCGACCCGGACAAGGAACGGTTCCACGGCGGCCCGGACCCCGACATCAACCCGGCTGGCCAAGACAACTACCTGGTCGCCAAAGAGTGGTTCTACAAGGCCAACGCCGCCGAAGACAAGCACGAACAGCACCTGATGATGCGTGCCCTTTTCCGGTCCTACCCGTACCGCTCGCAGTTCGACTACGCCAACGTCCTGAACCGTGAGGGCATTTTCGACGAGCGGGCTCGGCTGGCGTGGGAAGAGGCCTTCCGGGAGTGGACGCAGGAGTACGGGAAAATGAAGTTTTACACGCCGGACTGTTACCTCTTCCTCGAAGCCGACGAGAACGACATTCAACAATTGGCCAAGGACAACGACGTCGACCCGTCGGTCATTCGCTACTGGTTGGACCGCACGCAGAACGTAACGAACTACCGGTACTGGCGCGAGCGGGCGCTGTGGGAGTCGGAACCGGACATGGTGCAGGCTCACCGATTGCTCTACGAGGGCGAACAGAGCTTCCGGGCCGGCGACCTCGACAAGGCCAAGCAGCAGTTCGAAGAAGGCTTGAAGAAAATGGCCAAGGTCGCCAAGCAGTACAAAGATTTGAAAAACGACGACTACATGGTCGACGAGATCATGTGGGGCATCTACTTGTGGCAAAAGATTCTGGAGCTGGAAGGCGAAGAAGTTCCTGACCACTTCCCCCTGAAAGAGATTTGGGTCTACAACAAGGAAGACGAGCTGCCCGACCTGGAGTACGACTTCAAGCGCAAGTTCGGCGGCATGTAGGCGGCTTCTCCTGCTGTGCCCCGAAGCCCATCCCGGTCTCGCTTCTTCGGCCCAGCTAGCGCTTCTCGGTTCGGCTCCGCTTCGTCGTCGTCCGACCGCGCATCTCCGCCCTCCCTCCGTTTGACAAACGGAAAAGGTGAGGGCTAAACTCCCTGTTTCGCGTCGTCGCCTCCGGCGAAGGCTGTGGCCTGGTCGGGTCCGGTAGGTCCCCTGCCAGTTGCGGCCCCCAACGCGACGGGTTGCTAGCGCGGTTGTCTGTCGAGCCAGCGGTTTCGGCCTGCGCGGGCCGGACGCGTTGGTCTCGGCGACCGTCGAGGTTGAGCCTGCACGGCGTTGTTGATGCAGCCGGTGCGGCTCGTCTCGCCACCCCGACCGGCTCAGCCAGCCAACTGCGGTCGAGAAAGCAGTGTTCGGCACGAAACGTGCAAGCGCCGATCGTTGACTCTCCGGCCACAGCCTTCCGTCCGGCAGCCTTGACGGTTTCTGCGTCGAGGCGTGTGAGCTCCTGAAGTGTGCGGCTCGGCGAAACCGCACACACGGTGTGTCAAAAGAGCACGGTCTGTGGACGCGCTGTCAGACCGTCAAGTCTGTACCGTGACGCCGAGCGGGAAGGCCGGCGGCTGACCGAATCGGACTCGTGTCGACTGGTGTGGCTCGTTCTGTTCCGTCGGCAGGCGCACGGCGTCGGCGGTGAGCGCGGTCGGTGCAAGCCGAGGAGCAAGCGTCTGGCGTTGAGTAACAGGGCATTCGCAACCCGGGAAACGATTTCCAAAACCGTTTGGACAAAGCAAGAGTGGAGCAGAGGAAGACGATGCAAGAACGTCACAGGTGCGGTAGTGCGGTGTCGCGGCTGACGTGTTTGGCGACGTTCGGAGCGGTGGTTCAGGTGGCTGGCGTCGCTTGCGCTGCGGACACGGCCGGGTCGGCCGCGGAAGTCAGCCAGCTTCCCATTGTCTTGGGTTGGGCCTGTGCGCTGGCCGGCGCCGTGGCCGCTCTCGTCTTCGCTCGAAAGTTCTTCAACTGGATGATGGAGCAAGACGAGGGTGACGAGCTGATGATCAAGATTGCCGAGAGTGTTCGGCAAGGAGCTCGAGCGTACCTCAAGCAACAGTACACGGTTGTGGCCTGCTTCTTCGTCGTCATTTCGTTGTTGCTGGCTGTGGTCGCTTTTGGATTGGGAGCCCAGTCGCGCTGGGTTCCCTTTGCGTTTCTGACCGGTGGTTTCTTCTCGGGCTTGGCCGGTTGGATTGGCATGCGGACGGCCACCCTGGCCAGCTCACGCACGGCTCAGGCCGCCAAGACCTCGCTGAACGCCGCGTTGCAGATTGCTTTCCGTAGCGGCGCCGTCATGGGCTTGGTCGTCGTCGGCCTCGGGCTGCTCGACATTTGCCTTTGGTTCGCCGTCCTGTACTGGCTGGTGCCCGCCCTCGGGTTCCCGCCAATGAACCTCGAGACAATCACCGTGACCATGCTGTGCTTCGGCATGGGTGCCAGCAGCCAGGCGTTGTTTGCTCGTGTCGGCGGTGGCATTTTCACCAAGGCCGCTGACGTCGGAGCGGACTTGGTCGGCAAGGTTGAGGCTGGCATTCCCGAAGACGACCCGCGGAACCCGGCGACCATTGCCGACAACGTCGGCGACAACGTCGGCGACGTGGCGGGCATGGGCGCGGACCTTTACGAGTCGTACTGCGGCTCGATTCTGGCCAGCGCGGCACTGGGCGTGGCCGCTTACAACGGCTTCCCCAAAATGCAGGTCCTGCTGCTTCTGCTGCCAATGGTGCTCGCGGGTTTGGGCATCGCTCTCTCGATCGCCGGAATCTACTTGGTGCGAACCGAAGAAGGGGCGACGCAGCGAAACCTGTTGAAGGCCTTGGCCCGCGGAATCAACGCCAGCAGCTACGGAGTAGCCGTGGCCGCCTTCTTGCTCGTCTTCCTGCTGCTTTACTTGCCCAGTTCGTCGCCGGACCTCCGAGCGGCTTTGGAACAAGCCGGGCTTCCGGCGGGAGCGAAAACGTTCGGCGTGTTCCTTTCCATTGTGACGGGCTTGTTCGCGGGCGTGATCATCGGCCGGTGGACGGAGTACTCGACCAGTGAAGAGTACGCTCCAACGCGCCGGATTGCCGACCAGGCACTCACCGGCCCGGCCACGGTCATCATTGCAGGCTTCGCCGAGGGCATGCTGAGCGTGTGGGTGCCCATTGTCGTGGTGGGCGTCGGAATCATTCTGGCCTTCGGCTTTGCGACTTGGTTCCAGTTCAACACGCCGCACCTGTTTGCGATGGGGCTTTACGGCGTAGCCATTGCCGCGGTGGGAATGCTGAGTACCCTGGGAATCACGCTGGCGACGGACGCCTACGGGCCAATTGCCGACAACGCCGGCGGCAACGCTCAAATGACCAACCAAGACCCCTCGGTTCGCCAGCGGACCGACGCTCTCGACAGCCTGGGTAACACCACCGCTGCAACGGGCAAAGGCTTTGCCATTGGGTCGGCCGCCTTGACGGCTCTGGCTCTGTTGGCCGCGTACGTGGAAGAGGTGCGAATGGGGTTCGAGCGGTGGGCTCACCGAGCCCCGCTGGTCGAAGTCAGCCAGGACCTGAACCGCGCCACCGTCTTGAAAATCAGCAAGGAGGTCATTGCCGCACGCGAAGACGAGAACGGACCGAACGAGGCGTTTCTGGTGCTCGCGTCCGACCGGAACGTCGAGAAATGGCCAGACTTACAGAAAATCGCAGCGGCAGCCGACGGTCAGAAACTGACGGTCAACCTGGCCAGTCTGCTGGACGAAGGCTACGTCGTCCGGAACAGAACGGCAACCATTCCCGACTTTGTGCGCTTCTACGACATTACAATCATGAACCCGGCTGTGCTGGTCGGCATCTTCATGGGGGTCATGCTGGCGTTCGTCTTCTGCGCGCTCACCATGAAGGCCGTAGGACGGGCGGCCGGAAAGATGGTCGAAGAAGTGCGCCGGCAATTCCGCGAAATTCCTGGAATCATGGAGGGCAAGGCGGATCCCGACTACGCTTCGTGCGTCGCCATTAGTACGGCGGCCGCTCAGAAGGAAATGATTGCCCCCGCACTGCTCGGGTTGGCCGTTCCGGTCGCCGTCGGAATGGTGTTGGGCGTCGGTGGGGTCATTGGCATGCTGTGCGGAGGCCTGACGGCCGGGTTCGCTGTGGCCATCATGATGGCCAACGCGGGCGGTGCCTGGGACAACGCCAAGAAGTACATCGAAGGTGGAGCTCACGGCGGCAAAGGAACCGACGCCCACAAGGCGACCGTCGTGGGCGACACGGTGGGCGACCCGTTCAAGGACACCAGCGGCCCCAGCTTGAACATCTTGATCAAGCTGATGAGCATGGTGTCGGTGGTGTTTGCCGGCTTCGTCGTTCAGTACGCGTTGCGGCTGTTCTACTGAGCGGCGAGGCGGTCGGGACGGCCCGACCGCGACAGGCTGACGTCGGGCAGGCCGGACCGACGCAGCCTCGTCGCAGCCTAGGACCGTGCGGTGGCCGGAACAGACGGCCCGGCAATGCGGGCCCAACAAACCTTTGTGTTCTCAAGAAACGAGTCCTAGTCGGACCGACGTGGCGACCGAGAGCGGGTCGGCCGACGCCAGGAAAGAACTCGGGTTTCGAGAGACCGACAACGACCTGGTCGGTCCGTACACCGGCCAGGTCGTTGTTTTCTTCCGACTCGTCGACGTTCCTGCCGGCGGCAGCCGAGCCGGAACCTTGTTCGTTGTCACAACGCAACGAAACCTCTTCCGCGCAGAGCAGCCCCCGTCAGCCGAACCTCGGCCGTCGGTGGTCGACGCGGCGAAACCGACTCGCGCGTCCACGCCCGCGGAACGAGCCTCCGGCCTTCACTTGAAACCGCGTGGCCAATCGGGCAATGTCTTGAGCCGTGGGTTCCGCAACGCGCTGGCCCTCCCAGACGCTCCGTTACTGGAGGCCGTCGACGCGCAGACGGCACGCTCAGGCGTTGCCGGTCGCTGCGTCTTCGCCCAGGCGTACCGCCCGCCAAACCCAACTACGAACGTACCCGTGTTCCCACCTTCGACAGAAAGGGCCTTCCCATGCCGACTCGCTCAACAGACACGCCTTGTCCGCGGCAAACCGTTTCCGGTCACTCCTGCCGACGAAGCCCGCGGTCATTCGGCAACGCTCGTCGTCCCGCCGGCTGGTACCGGCTGTTGGTCGGCCTGGCGGCCGTCCTGGTCGTCTTCGGCGGCGGGCAGCAGCGGTTCGAGCTACGGGCACACGCCGCCGAGCGGCCCGCGGCGGTGACGCTGTACGTCGCCCCCGACGGCAACGACGGCTGGTCCGGTCGCTTGCCGCGTCCGAACGCCGACCGAACGGACGGGCCGCTTGCGACGCTGGCCGGAGCCAGAGACGCGGTCCGGCGTCTTCGAACCGACGGCCGGCTGCCAGGGCCCGTGCGCGTCCTGTTCGCCGACGGCACGTACTTCCTCACCGAGCCGGTCGTGTTTACTCCGGACGACAGCGGCACCGAGTCCACGCCCGTCACCTACGAAGCTGCTCCCGGAGCCGAGCCGGTTCTGCACGGCGGGCGGGTGCTTCGAGGTTTCCGACAATCCGCCGACGGCCTTTGGACGCTCGAAATTCCCGAAGTCGCGGCTGGACGGTGGTACTTCGAGCAGCTTTGGGTGAACGGCCGCCGTGCCGTGCGAGCTCGCGAACCAGACCAGTTCTACTACTACATGAGACGAAGCGTTTCGTACGGAATCGACCCGTTGACCGGCCGAACCGCCGACCTGCGGAACCGGGCGTTCGTCGCCCGCGCCGAGGACATTCGTCCGTTGCTCGAGCTGCGGCGGGAGCGGCTGAGCGACGTCACGCTGGTGGCCTACCACTCCTGGGCTACGTCGTTGCTGCGACTGGCCAGCGTCGACCCGAAGACGAACGTTGTCGTCACAATCGGACGTTCCTGTTGGCCCTTCTTCCGTTGGGGAGCCAGTCAGCGTTACCACCTGGAGAACTTTCGGGCGGCCTTGGACGAGCCGGGCGAATGGTTCCTGGACCGCGACGGCACGCTGTACTACAAGCCTCGGCCAGGCGAACAAATCGCCACGGCCGAAGTGGTTGCACCCGTCTCGTCCGGATTCCTGCGCTTCGAAGGCGACCCGGCCGGACCGCGACGCATTCGGCACCTGACTTTCCGAGGTCTGAGGTTCCACTTCGCTCAGTACCTTCTGCCCCGCGAAGGCTACAGCGACCCGCAGGCCGCTGCCAAGACGATTGGCGGAGCCATTCAAGCGTGCGGCGTCGAGCAGCTTCGGTTCGAGAACTGCGAGGTGGCTCACGTGGGCACTTACGCCTTTTGGTTCTGGCGGGGCTGCCGGGACTGTCGCGTGGAGCATTGCTACGTACACGACTTGGGGGCCGGCGGCGTGCGAATCGGTCACGGCTGGGACAACGACAGCCCTCCGCCCGAAGAAGTCACCAGCCGAGTGACGGTGCACAACAACATCATTCGCGGCGGCGGACGAATTTTCCGCGGGGCCGTCGGCGTGTGGATCGGTCATTCTCCGGACAACGTCGTGACGCACAACGAAATCGCCGACTTCTTTTACACCGGAGTCTCGGTCGGGTGGCGTTGGGGCTTCGGGGCCAGTCTGGCCAAGCGGAACAAGATTGAGTTCAACCACATTCACCACTTGGGTTGGGGCGTGCTCAGCGACATGGGCGGCGTCTACACGCTCGGGCCGTCCGAAGGCACGACCGTCTCGAACAACCACATCCACGACGTTTACAGTTACGACCACTACGGCCGCGGCGGCTGGGGACTCTACAACGACGCGGGCTCCAGCCACATCCTCATGGAAAACAACCTGGTCCACCACGTGAAGACCGGCGGCTACCACCAGCACTACGGTCGTGAGAACATTGTTCGGAACAACATTTTCGCCGAGTCGATGGACGGCCAGATTCAGCGCTCGCGGCGTGAAGACCACATTTCGTTCTACTTCCACCACAACATTGTCTACTGGAGCAACGACAGCCCGCTGTTCAGCCGCCCCGTAAAAGACAAGAACGTCATTTTCCACCACAACTTGTACTGGAACACGAAAGGGAAGATCGACTTTGACGGCCTGACGTTCGAGCAATGGTGCCGCTTGCCCGGCAAGGGGGAGGGCTCACTGGTGGCCGACCCGAAGTTTGTCGACCCCGAGCGCGGCGATTACCGCCTTCAGCCGGACTCGCCCGCTTTCCGCATCGGCTTCCGCCCCTTCGACTACAGACGGGCTGGCGTCTACGGAGACCGCGAGTGGGTGGAACTGGCGCGGTCCGTGAAGTACCCGCCGGTCCAGTTCGCTCCGCCGCCCCCACCCCTGCCGCCTCTCGAAATGCACGAGGACTTCGAGTTGGTGCCCGTCGGTGCTCAGCCGCCCGACGCCAAAGTCTGGGAAGGCGGACGTCCCAGAGCGGCTGGGATTCGCGTCGTTCCGGGTGGTCCCGAAGGCTCGCGTCGGTGCTTGCGAATCCGCGACGCCGAAGGTCTCGACCGCGTCTACAACCCGCACTTCTACTACCAGCCCGGACACACCCAGGGCGTGACCCGTTTCGCTTTCGACCTTCGTACGGAAAAACGAGCTCGCTGGTTCATTCAATGGCGAGACGACGCAACGCCGTACCGCTCGGGGCCGACCATGCGCTTCCAGGACGGACGACTGTTGATTGCCGGCGCTCAGCCGATTGAACTGCCCGAGGACCAATGGGTGCACGTCGAGATGACGGCCGGCCTCGGCCCCGACTCGACCGGCTCGTGGACGCTCTCCGTGACCGTCCCGGGCCGGCCCCCCATTAAACGGACCGGCCTACCCTTCCAGAACGGGGACTGGAAAACGCTGCAGTGGCTGGGCATTTGCAGCACGGCCGAGCGGGCGTCGAGCTTCTACCTGGACAACTTGGTCCTGACGAACTCCAAGCTGTCCGGCCGAGGAGAAAAGGCACAGTAGCGGTTCGTCCGAGGAGAGCCGGGGCTCACACGAGCCTCTGTTTTTCTCGGCGCGGGTCGGTGAACAGCAAACGGACGGGCACGCCCAGACGTCTGTCCCTTCCCTGGCTCGCCTGCCTCCGCAGTACCGTTCGGGCCTGCGGCCACAGAGAGCGAGCCACGTTTCGTCCCCGGCCTTTCGGCCGGCTCGTGGGCAACGCGAACTCGGCCAAGGGGCCAACCGGCGGACCGCCCAAGGTGGCCGTTTCCCACACCGGTCACTAAAATTGGCGTTCAGTTGTGAAGCGGCCGGCCGGACGTGGAGCCACCGGTTCGGGTCCGGTCGGCGGTCCGGTGTCCGAAGGTCGAAGTGAACCAAGCATGAACGAGGGGAGAACGATTATTGAGGAATTGAACGAGCTGGAACGAGAGCAGGAAGAACGGCGTCGTCGCAGTTTGAAGTACGCGTGCTTGGTGGCCAGAGTGGCCGATGAGTTCAAAGGCCAGGACATTCTGGTCATGGACCTGACGGCAATCACTCCCATTGTCGACTACTTCGTTCTGGCCACGGCCACGAACCGGCGACAAATGCACGCGGTGGTCGAAGAGGTGGACCGGGCCATGGCCGCGGTCGGGTCGCAGCGAATCGGCATTGAGGGCTACGACTCGAACCGCTGGATTTTGCAAGACTACGGCGACGTCGTTTTGCACGTCTTCAGCCCGGAGGCTCGCCAGCTTTACGACCTCGAGCACCTGTGGGCCGACGCTCCACGGGTCCAGTGGCAAGCGTTGATTGAAGAAGGCTTGATTGACGAGCTGCTGGACCGAATCGTCTCGTGAGGTCGCCGAAGCGTCCGGCGGCGAGTCGGCGGGGGTTGCGGTCCTTCGGCGGACGGCGCTGGTAGCCGGTCGCGAACGCGACGGCCGTGCGCCTACGCCTTCGGGCCCAGTCGGGGTGGGTTCGAGGGAGAGCACGCTCGGTCCAACGGGTGAGCCTCTGCCGGTTGCTCGCTTCGTGAAGTCGCGGCCCGCGGGCGCGCAAGGGCGTCGCGTTGAATTTTTCGCCGTCTTGAGCCGGCGCGCGTGGAGCCGGCACACTGCGTCGTTCCCGCTGGCTCACCGCGACGTGTCGAGACGGCGGGCCGGC
>CAYSAG010000045.1:0-24056 GCA_964428935.1 uncultured Planctomycetaceae bacterium
GGACGCGGGCGTGAGGGACCGGGCGAGCGAAACCCGGCGCACCCGTAGGGGCAGGGAACACCGGTAACCGGTCTTCCCTACGCCTATTTCCGTTGCGGCGAAGGGCTGCGTTCGGGGAGTGACTGCTACAAGCTGCGTTTCTTGTGAGTCTTGGAGCGGGTTTTTTGCTGACTAGACCGCTGGTAGAGCTTCGACTTAGACAACTTGGATCGAGACGATTTTCCGGCCGCTGAGCTCGAACTGCTCGAACGCAGCAGTTTCTTTTCGCTTCGTGAGCGCTTTGTGGTGTTGCGTCGGCTCTGTGGTTCGTGCGACGGAACGTGGATTTGGTCCGAGCTGCTGGCCGATTTTTTCAGCTCCTCCAGCCGTTTCCGTCGGTACTTGGCCAGAATTTCCCGACGCTCCTGCGGCGACAGCTCTCGCCAGCGTGACCGAATCTCCTCGGGAAGCCAACTCGGACCGGGACTGGAGGAGCGTCGTTCCGAATGAGTGCGACGGTGGCTCGAACCGAAGTAGCCGCTGGTTCCCGACCGGCCCGTCTCGAACCGGTCGGACCGACTGCCGGAGGGACGAAGACCCACCAGCGGACGCTCCGGCACGCCACGTGAGCCGGCCGTTGGTCCGGGGCGTCGACCCGACTCGCTCGCCCGTCGCGGCGCCGGCTCTTCTTCCTCTTCGTTCGCCGCCTCTGCCCGACGGCTCCTCGCACGCTCGCTCGCTCCTTCGCCCGACTCCCTCTCCTCCGACTGCCGCTCGGACTCGCGGCGTGCCGCCGCCAGCAGCTCCTCCGGCACCAGAAACCCGTCGCCGTTTCGGTCGTACTTGGCGAAAAGCTTCAGCAGCGACTCGCTCAGGTTCGGAGCGAACTCGGCCAACGACAACTGTCCGTCTCCGTCGCGGTCGCGGCTGCGAAACCACGACGGCAGCCCTTTCGGCAACACCGACGGGTCGACGTAGAACCGACGCGTCCGGCTGCTCCCGCGTCGTTGCTCCTTCCCCGAACCGCTCGCTCCGGTGCGAAACGTGAACCCGTGCGTTCCGACTCGCGGCAGAACCGACTCGACCCTCCGGCGCCGAGCGTACCTGAAAATGTACTCCGCGACCTCGTCCACCGTGACGGAGCCGTCGCCGTCCCGGTCGAGCTCAGCCACCTCGACCTTCAACTGCCCCAGCTCCTCGCCCTTCAACACGCCGTCGCCGTCTCGGTCGTTGCGTTCGACGACCCGCTGAGCGTACCGCAACACTTTCAGCGGAATGGCCTTCTGAGCCGCCGACGAGCGGTCTCTGGAGCGGCCGTCCTCCGCCCGAGCCGCAAGTCCCACAGCTAGACAGAGCGCCGTCAGTGCAACGACCGCTCGGCCCGCACCGGCCGCGCCGACTGGCCTCGAGCTCGGCCTCCCGGACAAACTACTCATGCTTCGTGACTCCACAAGACACGTGCGGCCAAAACCTTTCGCGGCCGAAAACCGGCCTAAACCCTCCGGCCGTCCGAGAGAGTCCACAGACCCGCCCGCAACGACCCGCCGCAGTAGCCGCTCAAACCAGACGAACAGACGCCTCAGCAACCGAATCGGCCAGCCGCCCGCGTTCGCCTTCACCTCTTGCCCACCCAAGTATGACTCACAGGTCAACTCAATCCAAGCTTTACGCCGGGGAACAGCCAACCGGCCGGCCTGCTCACACCGCCCGGCGAGGCAAACGGTCTGCGAGCCACGAGGGTTTTCTCACTTGCGGCAACCGCTGCCGCAGCACCTGACAGACACCCGTCGCGGCCGCAAAAATGAACTCTGACGGTTTAATTTCCTCTTGACCCACCGCAGCACTTGGGTTTAACGTTCGAAGGCCGTGAGCCCGGTTGCCGGCCGCGCGGTTCAACCGACAGGTCCCAGGACGCCACCACTCCAGCACAGCCCACCGCGACCGACTGCCGAGCCACACCGGCGCCAGACCGCCGCTCGACGACCGGCTCGTTAGCTCAGATCTGTCCACCACTAGCCGGTCCGCGTTCGTACAACTGCGGTCGCTGAGCCGTCTCTTGACTGTCCGCCAACAAGAAAGTTCCCCGGAATGGACTCCGACCATTCAACCGCACCGTCTGCAAGTCCAGTCCGCCCGGTCAGGTCGCCAAGCTGGTCGAAACGGCGGCGCGCACAAAGCGAGACGGCTGGCTTGGCCAGCCCCGGCGCGGCGTCCGGGCCGGAACCCCACGGTTCGGAAGACCGACGCAAGCGTTGGCCCGCCCGAGTCCGCTCTGCCTTTCGCTCGCTCGGCCCCTTCCGGGCCCCCGCCTGCGTGCTGCTGACTGCGTTGGTGATTTTCTCGCTGCTCCGGCTCGGGCTGCTGCTGGCGTACGTGGCTCCGACTCGGTTGGGCCTTTCCGAGTGGGTTCAGTTGCTTTGGGTGGGCTTTCGGTTCGACTTGCTCGTCGGACTGTGTCTGGTGCTGTGGCAGACCGCTCACGTGGCTCTGGTTCCCTCGGGTCGACTGACGGGCCCGGCCAGCCGGTTGCTGTTCGAGCTGGAATGGTTCAGCGCGCTGGTGTTGCTGCCGCTGCTGTGCATTGTCGAGGTACTGTTTTTCCAAGAGTTCGAGTCGCGGCTGAACTACATTGCCTTCGAGTACTTGGTGTACCCGACGGAGGTGGCGTGCAACATTTGGGAGTCGTACGCCGTCGTGCCGTACTTGGCTGCGGTCTTCGGGTTCGCCGTGGTGAGCTACGCGTTGGTTCGGCGTCGGCTGCTCAGCTTCCTTCGCCCGCGAATGGACTGGAAGCGGCGGTGGCTTGTGCTGGCGTCGGTCGTCGGGACGGCCGTCGGCCTGTGGGCGACGACGGGAATGGAGTCGCGTGAATTCTCGCAGAACCGGCTGGTGGTCGAGTGCGCGGGCAACGGCTTGTACAACTTCGTCTACTACGCGCTGACATGTCGCTTCAACTACGACTGCTACTACGTGACGCTGGGGAAAAGCGAGTTGAGGCAGGTGCTGCGGGCGGAGGTGGTCGGGCCGACCGACGAACTGGTGGCGTCGGCGAACCCCGTCGACCGCATCGTCCACACCGGTCGACCTCGGCGCGACTGGAACGTCGTCGTCGTGCTCGAAGAAAGCTTTGGCGCGAACTTTGTCGGCGTTCTGGGAGACGACCGAGGGCTGACACCGGAGTTTGACCGACTGAGCCGTGAGGGGCTTTTGTTCAATCATTTCTTCGCCACCGGCAACCGGACCGCCCGCGCGCTGGAGGCCCTCCTCGCCTCGTTTCCCCCGATCCCCACCGAGGCCATTCTGAAACGGGACCACTCGCGTCACGTCTACACGCTGGCCGACGTGCTGCAGCAGCGCGGCTACGAGCGGCTGTTCCTGACGTGCGGCCGGGGACTGTTCGACGGAGTGCGGTCTTTCATGACCAACAACGGCTTCGACCGGTTCGTCGAACAGTCGGACTACACCAACCCGGTGTTCGAGAACGCGTGGGGCGTGAGCGACGAAGACATGTTCCGGCGAGCCCTGAAAGAAATGGACTCGCTGCACCGTCGCGGCCGGCCCTTCTTCGCCCTGCTGCTGACGGTGTCGAACCACCGGCCCTACACTTACCCGCCCGGACGCATTCCCGAGACGGGCCAAAGTCGGGCCAACGCGGTGAAGTACGCCGACTGGGCCTTGGGGTACTTCTTCCGTGAAGCGAAAAAGCACGCCTTTTACGCAAACACCCTGTTCGTGGTTTTGGGAGACCACGGGGCCCGTGTCACCGGCAGCCAGCTGTTTCCAATGGCGTCCTACCGCGTGCCGCTGTTGATGATTTTTCCTGAAGGGCTACACCGGGGCGAACGCTGCACGACGCTCGGGTGCACGCTGGACGTCGGACCGACCATTCTGGCCCGTCTGGGCGGTGACTACCGTTCCGTGTTCTTCGGTCAAGACCTGCTCACAACGCCGCCAGAAAAAGGCCGGGCGGTCATGCAGCACAACCACGACGTGGCCGTCCTGGACCCGGACAACCGCCTGACCGTGTTGGGCTTCAACAAGAAAGTGACCGAGTTCGACATGGACCCCACGACGTTCGAACTGACGCCGGTCCGACTGCCCGAACCGGGTCGAGTGCGCCGGGTCGCCGCTCTGTTCCAGTCGGCTTACGAGCTGTACTACGCGGAGCGGTGGTTTCCGGCCGACGCGTCTCCGGCCGTCCCCAGGAGGTCGTTTCGGCGGCTGGCCCGCGCGCCGGACGCGTCTGAGCGCCCCTGAAGACACGCCGGGAACTCGAGCTCGGCAAGCCGCGCCAGCTGCTTTGTCCTTGGCGAGTCAACCGGGAGCGGCTCAACCAGCGGTGGGCTTTCTCGACGTCGACTCTTTCGGTCCGTGTTGTCGTCGCGTGCCGAAGTCGAACAGCACCGGCACGACCACCAAGGTCAACACGCCGGAAACCAGAATGCCGCCCACCGAGGCCACGCCGACGTCGTTCCGCAGCTCAGCTCCAATTCCCCGCCCCAAAGCCAGCGGCAGCATTCCCAAAACGGCGGCCAGAGTAATCATGGCAATCGGACGGAATCGGTCGCACGCCGCTCGAATCATGGCCTCGTGGCGAGAAAACCCTTGTTCCCGAACGTACGTGTTGAACTGGTCCATGATCAGAATGGCGTTGTTGACCACAATGCCGACCAGCATGACAAAGCCCATGATGACGAAAATGCTGAAGCTGCCGCCCGCCAAGGCCAACGACCAAACGACACCAATCAGCGCCAAAGGAACCGTGACCAGAATGAGCACCGGCTGGCGAAACGATTCCAAAATGGCGGCCAGCGTCAGGAAGACCAGCACCAGCGACAGAACCAAAGCCTCCAGCAGTCCTCGCTGCCCCTCTGCCATGAACTCGTACGTTCCCGCAAAGGTGTAGTCGTAGCCGGGCGGAAGGCTCACCTTTTGGTCGATCAACTGGCTGATTTTTTCGACGGCTTTGCCCAGCGGAAGCTTTTTCTCGTCCAGCTGCGAGAAGAGTTTCGCGACTCGCCGCTTGTCCTTTCGCACGATTTGAATGGGCATTCGGTCTTCGACCACCTCGGACAGACTGGTCAACAACACCGGACGCCCGCCCGTTCCAGGAAACAGAAACTGTCGGACCTGCTCCTTGCCAGGAACTTCCGACAGTTTGACCACAATGTCGTAGCTGCGAGCTTGCTGTTTGAAAGTCCCCGCCGTGATTCCCTCCAGATTCCCACGCAGCGTGAGGCCCAGCGCGGTCGCCGGAGTTTTCAGGTCGCTCAAGACAGGCCGCTTTGGCAACACCCGAATTTCGGGCTTGCCCGGACGGACGCTGGTGTCCGGGTCCAACACGCCCGGCATGTCCCGAACCAACCGCTCGACCTGCAAGGCCAGCCGGTCCAACGTCTTCAAGTCGTCGCCCGCAATTTCCAGTTCGATTGGATTGCTTTGACCTCCAATAATGGACGGCTGGCTGACGACGATTCGAGCGTCGGGAAAGTCCTGCAGCCTCGCTCGGACCTCGTTCATCAAATCTTGAATGGTCAAGCTTCGCTCGTTCCGCTCACTGAACTTCAGCAACAGCTGAGCCAAGTACACGCCTTCGCTGGACTGTCCCAAAATGGCTTCAACCTTGCCCACCGTCGACAGAATGTGTTTCAGCTCGGGCAAGTCCTTCAGCCGCTCTTCGGCTCGCTCCACCTGCCGAACCGTTTCGTGCAAGTTGTAGCGCGTGGGAAACTCGAGTCGAACCAGCACCTGCCCCATGTCCACTTCGGCAAAAGCGCTCGTCCCCAAGTCACGGGCCAGAACGACCGAGTGGAGGAAAAGGCCGACGACGAGCAGCAGGACCGCCCCAGCCGCCAATCGATGTCGCTCCAGAAATCGCAGCGTCGCCCCGTACGACGACACGACACGGTCAAAGCCCCGGTTCCAAAGCTGTTCGAGCCGTTTTAGCACGGAACGTGTTCCGGCAGTCTCCGGCTTCAGCAGCAAAGCAGCCAGCAGGGGTGTCAAGGTGAAGGAAATGAACAGAGACACCACGGTCATGATGAACATCGTCATGGCCAGCGGGGCAATGAACAGCCCCACGCGAGTCTTCATTACGGCCAGCGGGAACAGAACCACCACGTTGGTCCCGGCGCTCGCCAGAACGGCAATGAATGCTTCCCGTGAGCCCAACCTGGCGGCCGTCTTCGGATCCGCACCCTTCTCCAACCGGGCAACGATCGACTCCAGCACGACAATGGCATTGGTCACTAGAATGCCCACCGACATTCCAATGGCAATCAACGTCGACGTGTTCAGCGTGTAGCCGACTGCGTGCATGAAGAACAGACCGATGACAATGGTCAGCGGCATGGTGATCGAGACAATGAACAGCGTCCGCACGTTGTACAGGAACAAGAACAGAATCGCCGCTGTCAGCAAAATCCCTTGCACCACGTTCATCCAGGCGCTGCGGTTCGTGGCTTCGATGAACGTGCCGTCGTCAGCGACCCACACCAGCTTCATGCCACCGGGCAGTTGGCTGTTGAGGCGGCTGACGGCTTCTCGCACGGCGCGGGCAACCTTCACCGCGTTGGCGTCGGCTTTCTTGATCACTTTGATGGCCACGCACGGTTGGCCGTCCAGGCGGGCGGCCTGACGGAGTTCGCCCATTTTCATCACGACGCGGCCCACGTCCCCCAGGCGGACGCGTCTTCCGCCGTTGTTCGCAATTTCCAGGGTTTCCAGCTGCCGAGCTTGCTGGTAGTCGGCGTCGAACTTGACGGAGTACTCCGCTCTAGCGTCCCGCACACGCCCCGAAGGAATCGTGCCGACGTTCATCTGAATGGCTCGCACGACGTCGGTTGCCGTCAGCCCGCGGGCGGCCAGCTGGACTCGGTCCAGTTGAACCTCGACCTGCAGCTCGTTGCCGCCCACCAATTGAGCGTCGGCGACGCCGGGAATGACCGTCAGCCGGTCCCGCAGCGTGTTGTCCGCGAAGTCGTACAGCTGGTCCAGCGGGACGTCGCCGGTCAGGGCGAGCGTGACAATGGGCTTAGCGTTGATGTCGAACTTCTGAATGATCGGGTCTTCGACCTGTTCCGGCAGGTCCTCTTTGATCAAGTCCAGTTTTTCTCGGACGTCGGTGGCGGCGATGTCCACGTCGACGTCCAGGTCGAACTCCAGCAGCGTCAGGCACACGTTTTCCATGCACGTCGAGCTGACGTGCTTCAGACCGTCAATCGACACGACGGCGTCTTCGATCTCCTTTGCGACGTCCGCTTCCAGCTCCTCCGGCGACGCGCCCGGGTAAACCGTGACGATTGTGATGTACGGCACGTCGACCTTGGGCATCAGCTCCAAGCCCATTTTTCGGAAGGCGTTGATCCCGAGCAGCGACAGAGCGATGATCAGGCAGCTCATCGCCACCGGTCGCCGAATCGAAAAGTCTGACAGGATCATTCTTCCGACTCCTCCACAACACGAACGCTCGCGCCGTCGGTCAGAAGATCCACCCCTTTCACGGCGACAGCGATTCCAGGCTGCAACCGGTCCGAGACCACCTCGGCCCACCCGTCCTGGTCACCGCGTTTCTGCACCCGGACCATTCGAGCCGTGGTTCCGTCGACGACGAAAACCACCTCGCCGCCGCTGCGGTGCGCGACGGCTTCCGACGGCACGGCCAGCCCGCGGTGGACGTCCAGCAGCACCTCAACCTTCACCAAACAGCCGGGCACCAAGTCGGCCGGAGGTGAGTCGATCCGCGCCTTGACCTCGAATGTCCGCAAAGAAGCGTCGATTCGCGGACTGCGGTACACGACCGGAAACTCACCCAGCACCTGCCCGTTCAGCGACACTCGCATCCGCGTCCGGTTGGGCACGACCCGCCCGTAAACCTCGCCCGGCAGAAAGGCAGAGACCTCTTGAACTGAAGGGTCTTCGATTTTCACCACCGGCGTTCCAGCGCCGGCCATTTCGCCCGGCTCCTTGAACCGCTCCGTCACGACGCCCGAAATCGGGGCCAGGACCAGGGAGTCGGCAAGGTCTTTGCGAGCGATGTCCAAGTTGAGCCGCGCCTGTTCCACTTGAGCCTGGTCCAGCTCGATCAGCGCCTGAATGTCCTTGATGGCCGCTTGCGCTTGGACAAACCGCAGCTCCAACTGCTCCAGCTGCTGTTTCGGAAACGCGTTTTCTTCGGCCAGTTTGCGGA
The DNA here is from genome assembly GCA_964428935.1 of uncultured Planctomycetaceae bacterium. Taxonomy (GTDB): domain Bacteria; phylum Planctomycetota; class Planctomycetia; order Planctomycetales; family Planctomycetaceae; genus JAADHY01. The sequence goes on from CAYSAG010000045.1 coordinate 8,168, forward strand.
ACCGAGCCACGTCGCGTTCCAGCTGGTTCTTCTCGGCAATGGCCTGTTCCAAGCGAGCGTGCTTTTCGGCCAGAGACGCTTCGGCCACCTTCAGAGCCTTCTCGGCAATGGCCACGGCCTTTTGCAGCTTCAGCGCGTCGGTTTGAAACAGCCGAGTCTTCCCTTTCTCGACCCGGTCGCCTTCGTCGACAAAGACCGCGTCGAGCGTTCCCGGAACGCGAGCGGAGACCAACGCGTCGCGCAAAGCTTTGGTCGTCCCCCAGGTCGTCACGCGTTCTTCGAAAGTGCGCTCCCCCACCTTCGCCACGACCACCGGCACGACGCGCTGTGGCCGCACGTCTTCAGAAGCCGCGGTGCTCGACCCCGACGCCGACCGCAAGGCCGACAGCCAGGCCGAACGATTCGTCCAACCAGCCAGGCCGGCCAGGCCCAACACACACAGCAGCACGAACCAACGCACGACTCTCATTTTCGTTAGCCTCCACGCAGTTGCAGTGCTCCGCGCGACTTGGAACGACGAGACGTCGCGTCCCGCCAGCGTCGACGGGCCAGAACCTGCGTCGAACCACCGGGCTACCGCTCGTCCGTCTGTCCCTGCCGACCAGGCTCAGCTGTGGCCGAGCTGTCGGACGAGCACCGACGTTCGCGGTCTTGTTCTCCGCCTGAAGGCGGCAGCGGAGCGGCCAGTCCGTGGACGAAAATGTCAATCAGCGAGTGGACCGCCTCGTCCACCTCCCGCACTTGGCCCGTCTCCAGCTCATGCTCGGTCATGCCAATGGCCGCTCCGACAAACAAGTCGGCCGCCAGACGCGGGTCCACCGGCCGGAAGTCGCCCTGCTCGATTCCCTGGCGGATGATGGCTTCGATTTGCTGCACGGCCAGGGTTCGCGCGGTCATTTCCGAGTCCCGCACAAGCGACTGGACGGCCCGGTCGTTGCACAGAAATTCGAACAACGGCCGGTTCTCAATGAGCCGTTCCCGCCACAGGCGGACAATCCGGGTCAGTTTCTCGACGGCCGACAGGGGCTGGCCGACCAAGTCCCGCAACGCCTCCTGCAGCGGCTCGATTGCCCGGTTGTGGACGAATTCGAGCAGAGCCCGCTTCGTGCGGAAGTACTTGTACAGGCTACCTTTGGCAATTCCCGCCTCGGCGGCCACCCGGTCCATGGTGGCTCCGCTCAGCCCGTGTTGCGTCAACACGTTGACAGCCGCCTCGTAAATGGCCTCGCGGGTGTACGCGTCCAGCATTTCTTTGCGTTTTTCGGCCAGACCTGGCATGTCGGAGCACCTCCCTTCGACCGAGCTTGTCTCTAAGGCACTGTGTGACAGTGGGTTGCGAGCCCGCTTCGCGGCGTGACCGTTCCGTCACGCAGGGAACCCATTGGTCACAAGGTGACGGCTGGGTCATTTTACGCGACCGGACAGTCACAGACAAGACCCACCGGTCCGCGCCACTTACGACGCCAACGCCGCTCGGCCGCACGTCCCAACACACGACGTCACAACAACTTAAGAAGTCCCGTTGGGCAACCCGCTCGCCGTAACCGACCGAAGCGCCGACCCGCGAAAGCCCAGGTCTACACAAAAAAGTGGCCCGGCCGAACACAAACGGTCGATTAAGGAACCAAGAGTTCGGTTTGCGCCAGTCGTGACGAATGAAGCGAGTTTGAGCAGGCAGGGAGGCCAATGGACAGACGAAGACGCGGCGACTCTCCTCGCAGTCTCGACCCCAACGGACGAGCGAAGGGTCGGCAAGCCGCCCTACGACGACGACCACCTGCGGCGCGTGGCCGGCCGAGGCGGTTGTTGGTGGCGGCAGTGCTCCTTCTGTCCGGCTGCACCGAGCTTCGGCACTGGTGGCACAACGGCCTGAAGGTCGGGCCGGAGTACAGCCAGCCGGAGGTGGTGGTCGCGGACCGGTGGCAGGACCAGGACGCGGCCGGCCTGCGGACGGACGAGCCGGACTTGTCGGAGTGGTGGACGACGTTGGGCGACCCGGTCTTGACGGAGCTGGTTCGCCGCGTGCGCGAGCAGAACATTCCGCTGCAAATTGCCCTGTGGCGTGTGGCCGAGTCTCGAGCTCAGCGAGCCATTGCGGCTGGCAGTCTTTTCCCTCAAAAGCAGCAGGCTGTCGCCTTGTACTCACGGAACCGCACCAGCGAGAACGCTTACCCCATTGACATTTTTGTCGACGCCTTCCCGTTTCCCTTCTACTACGACAACTGGCTGGCTGGCTTCGACATGGCTTGGGAGCTGGACTTGTGGGGCAAGATTCGTCGCGGTGTGGAGGCGGCGGACGCAGCCTGGCAGGCGTCCGTGGCCGACTACCACGCCGCGCTGGTCAGTCTGCAGGCCGAAGTCGCGGCGGCGTACGTTCAACTTCGGACGCTCGAGACCCGGCTCGCTCTGGCAAAGAAACACGTTCAGATTCAGCGCGAGGTGCTGAAGCTGACTCAACAGCGTTTCGACGCCGGCGTGGTCAGCGAAATCGACGTCAAACAGGCGGCGGCGGAATTGGCTGTGCTGGAGGCGGTCGTTCCGTCCCTCGAAGAGGCGCACCGCAAAGTCCAGAACGCGCTGTGCTTTTTGTTGGGACTGCCGCCTGGGAGTCTGGACGAACTGCTCGGACAGCCCGCTCCCATTCCAACGCCTCCGCCCGAGCTGGTCGTCGGCATTCCGGCCGACTTGTTGCGCCGACGGCCTGACGTTCAAAAGGCCGAACGGCTGGCGGCCGCCCAGTGTGCGAAAATCGGCATGGCTGAGGCCGAGCTGTTTCCGCAGTTGGCCATTACGGGCAACATTGCTGTCAACTCGGAAGAGTTTGCCAACTTGTTCGACGGAATTCACGGCGTCGTCGGGTCGATTGGTCCCGGGTTTCAGTGGAAAATCCTGAACTACGGGCGGCTGAAGAACGCGGTTCGCGTCGAAGAAGCCCGTTTCCAGCAGGCTCTTTTGAACTACCAGAACACCGTTCTGGCGGCGAACCGCGAGGCGGAGGACGCCATTGTGGCGTACTTGCGGGAGCAGGAACGGCTGCGGGCGTTGCAGCGAGCCACTCGCGAAGCCGAGGGCGCCCTGCAGCTTGGGCTGAAGCTTTACCAGGAAGGAGTGGTCGACTACCAGCGTGTGCTGGACGCTTTGCGTGCCGTGGTCGCTCAACAAGACGCTCTGGCGGCCAGCCAAGGCAAAGTCGTTTTGAACCTCATTGCCGTTTACAAGGCTTTGGGAGGCGGGTGGGAGGTGCCGCAACGCTCGGCGGAGCCAGAACCGGTTCCGGAAGCCGGTGCCGGCGAGGCGGCCAAGAGTTCGACGCCCGGTGCCGAGACGGGCCCGGCTGGAGCCGTGCCGCCGCTGCTTCCCGCCGAGCCGGACGCGTCGTCGCTCGGAGCGGCAGCTCGACCCGAACCAGACCAAAAAGCTTCCTCGCCCGACGGCCCGCCCGGCAGCCAGCCTCCGCCCGCACCGGCGCCGCGCGGCCAGACAGGCTCGGGTCTCGACAAGCCGCAGCCTGACTCGCCCAGGCAGAACGAAAGCAGCCGGAGGAAAGAGAAATGAGCCGTCGAGAACGCGTCGTTGGCACGCTTCGGAAGCGACGGGTGGTCGTTGTCTGCGGGCTCGCGCTACTGGTGGCCGGCTTGAGGCAGACGTGGGCAGCCGACGGCCGGCAGCACACCGCCCGGCGCGACGCCGGTCCGTCCGGTCGCCCGAAAGTGCTGGTTGTGTACTACTCGCTGACGGGAAACACCGAGCGAATGGCTCGCGCGGTGGCCGACGGAGTCCGCTCGGTGCCGCAAGTCGACGTGCAGGTCAAACGGGTCGAAGAGGTGACCAAGGAGGACTTGCAGGCGGCCGACGGACTGATTTTGGGCTCGCCCACCTACTTCGCGAACATTCCGGGCGAAATGAAGCGACGGCTCGACCTGTGGAACTGGAAGTGGAAGGTCGACTTCACCGACAAAATCGGCGGAGCGTTCGCGACCGGTGGCGGACAAATGGGCGGAAAGGAGCACGTCGCCATTTCCCTACTGCTTTTCCTGCTCAACAACCGCATGATTGTGGCCGGGCCGCTGTTCCAGGACGAGACGGGCGAAGACAAGTGGGGCGAAATTGGAGCCGGAGCCATGACCGGACCGATTGACCCGGGCGTGAGCGAGGTCGAGGAGGAAAGCGGTCGCCGGCTGGGGCGACGAATTGCGACCCTGGTGCGCCGGTGGCGTTCGGTCCGGACGCGTTGACCCGGCGCGACCGTCGGTCGGTTCAACGAGGCTCCTGTCGAGTTGCGGACGGCGGCCCGTCCAGTTCGTCTTGTCGAACCGCGAGCTGCCACCGTCGGTCGCCGCGCTGCTCCGGTCCACGCGTCGTCCCACGAGTCGCGGCCGAACGCTTCGAAGCGAACAAGCCGAGAGCCCCCGGGCCGCACAAGACGCTTCGCGGTCTCCCGACCGCTTACTCGCAAAGTTCGCGGTAGAGCCGCTCGAAACGCTCTTTCAGTTCGTCGTGAGACTGCCGCAGCGAGCGCAGCTCGTTCTGCAGCTCGGCGACGGCCTCCGCCGTCTGCTGCAGTTCCGCCTCGAGCCGTTCGACCCGTTGCTGCCACTGGCTGGCCGGTGCGGCCGCGGCCGCTGGACGTTCGACGCCGGGCGGCGCCGGTTGCTCGTGGACGACCGCCTGCTCCAGCCGGACGTTCTCTTCGGGCAAGTACCACGTGTGGTCCACCAGCACGCCGCGGCGCTGGAGCGGGCCGTTGGCCTGGACCAGTCCCATTTCCATTAGGCCCCGGAGCTCCTCGCGCAGTTGCTCCAGCGTTTCAATCGGAACCATTCGGCTGGCCCGCGCTCGCAGCTCGCCCAGCGTCTGCCGTCCTCGCAGGAGCAGCTCTGTGAAGACGGCCAGTTGCGGTTCAGTGAACGTGAAGCGGTGTCGCATGTAGTGCCGGTAGCGTTCCACCCGGCCCGACTCGGTGTGAACCACGGCCGCCAGCCCGAGCTTCCTGAGCCCGTCGAGTGCTTCCAGCACGTCTTCGGGGTCGTAGTTGGTCACCGGGTTCCGGTTGCTCTTTTGGTTGCAGCCGGTCACCAGCGCGTTCAGCGTCAAAGGGTAGTACTCCGGCGTCGTCAGGCCCTTTTCGACCAAGACGCCAAGAACTCGTCGCTGTGCGGGTGGCAGAGCCGAAATTTGGGGTGTCTCGGCACTGGCGGTGTCGTCCATGGCACTCCTTCCCGTTGCAGAAGCAAGAGCGTCGGCTGTTTGCAAAGACGTTCGCAGTGAAGCCAGGGCACAACGAGGTTGCAGCTGGTCGAGGCTGGTTCGTTCAGCCGGCTTGCAGCTTCGACCGGTAGTAGTCCGCGCCGGCTTTCAGAGCCTCGGGCAGTTTTTCCGGCAGCTTGCCGCCCGCCTCGGCCATGTCCGGTCGTCCGCCGCCTCCGCCGCCGACGACCTTTGCCGCCGTGCGCACACACTCGGCTGCGTTGACTCCTTGCTTGGCCAAGTCCTTGCTGACGGCGGCCGTGAGAGCCACTTTGCCGTCGCGCACGGTGCCGAGCAGAATGGCGGCTTGCCCCGCCTTGGCTCGGATTTGGTCGACCAGTTCCCGCATGGTTTCGCGGTCCGCTCCGTCCAGCTGGTGCGCGACGACGGCCACACCGTTGACCGTTTCGGCCGACTGCACCAGCTGCTCCGCCAAGCTCTGCGCCGTCTGGCTGGCGACCTGCGACATTTGCCGTCGAGCCTCTTTCACTTCGGCCAGCAACGACTCGACGCGCCGAGTCAGCTCGTCCGGCCGCGGCGTTTTCAGCAAAGCCATGAGCCGCTTGAGGACGTCTTCGGTTTCGCGAATTCGCTGCAACGCCTTGGGGCCGGTCAGCGCGGTGACCCGTCGGACGCCCTTGGCCACCGGCTCGTCGCCAACAATCTTGAACAACCCGACCTGTCCGGTGCTGGTCAGGTGTGTTCCGCCGCACAACTCGGCGCTGAAGTCTCCCATTCGGACCACGCGGACTCGGTCCGGGTACTTTTCGCCGAACAGAGCCAGGGCGCCGCTCTTTCGGGCTTCTTCCAAAGGCATGACGGCCGTTTGAACGGGAGCTCCCTCGGCAATGCGACGGCAAACCTCGTCTTCAATTCGGCGGATTTGTTCGTCGGTCAGCGGTCCCCGGTGCGTGAAGTCGAACCGCAGGTAGTCTTGTTCGACTTTGGAGCCGCGCTGCGTAGCGTTGGGCCCGAGCACTTTGCGCAGAGCGTAGTGGAGCAGGTGCGTAGCCGAGTGAGCTCGGCGAATGCCCGCCCGCCGCTCGGCGTCCACTTGCGCCTGGACCGTGTCGCCGACGGACAGCGTTCCGGAACGCAACCGACCAATGTGAACAATCAGGTCGCCGTCGCGTTGCGTGTCGACCACTCGAAACTGACACTGCTCGCTGCTCAGGTACCCGGTGTCGCCGACCTGTCCACCGGCCTCGCCGTAGAAAGGAGTGCGGTCCAAGACCACTCCGACCAGCTCGGTCTTCGTCTGCTGGTCGACCTTCTGGACCAACTGCTGGTCGGCAATCAGAGCCACCACTCGCGCTTCGGCCTCGGTGGTCTCGTACCCCAGAAACTCGGTCTCCTTCACCCGTTTCCGCAGGTCGGCCAGCGGGCCTTCGACCATGACTGCGTCGACGAACGCGCCGCTGCCACTGACCCGCTTCAGCTCTTCCATTCGTTCGTTGAAGCGTTCGCGGTCGACGGACAGGCCGTGTCGAGCGGCCATGGCCTCGGTCAGTTCAATGAGGAAGCCGTCGGTTTGGTGCAAGTCGAAGGCGTCGTCGCCCGAAATGACCGTGCGTCCTTCGGCCTTGGTCTTCTCGACAATGCGTTCAAACTTGTGAATGCCCCGCTCGAGCGTGTCGAGGAACTGCGCTTCCTCTTCGCGAATGATGTTCGCAACCGACTCGGCCGTTTCCTGCAGCTCCGGGTACGGGTTTTTCATCAGCTCGACGACGACCGGCACCAGCGTGTACAGGAACGGTTCGTGCTTGCCCAGCAAGTAGCCTTCCAGGAAAGCTCGGCGCAGCAACTGACGCACGACGTACGCCTGTTTTTCCGTACCCGGCTCGACGCCCTCGTGAACGCAGAACGTGACCGCTCGAATGTGGTCGGCAATGCGACGCAGCGGACGTCCTTGTGGGCCTTCGAACTCGTAGCGCACTCCGACCGCCTCGCCGGCCGCTTCGCACAGCGGCCGCAGAATGTCGATTTCAAAATTGCTGGACACGCCCTGCAGCACCGAAGCCGCTCGTTCCAACCCCATGCCCGTGTCAATGTTCTTCTTGGGCAGAGGGTGCAAGTTGTTCGGCGGCGGTCCGACGCGGTTGAACTGCGTGAAGACCAAGTTCCAGATTTCGACCGGCTCGCCGCCGCCGGGCGGGTGGTAAAAAATTTCGCTACAGGGACCACAAACGCCGTCTGGGCCTTCGGACGGAGCTCCAGCCGGCCAAAAGTTCTCGTACTCGTCGTTTCGAGCGATTTTCTCCGGCGGCAGTCCGATTTCCTTGCGCCAGATTTCGTACGCCTCGTCGTCGTCGACGTAAACCGACGCCGAAAGCCGCTCGGGGTCCAGCCCCAGCCACTTCTTGTCCGTCAGGAACTCCCACGCCCACACAATGGCTTCGCGTTTGAAGTAGTCGCCGAAGGAGAAATTCCCCAGCATTTCGAAAAACGTGTGGTGGTAGGGCGTGACGCCGACTTTTTCAATGTCGCCGGTCCGGAGGCATTTCTGGCAGGTCGTCGCGCGAGTGAACTCCAGCTTGCCAATGCCCAGAAATTGCTCCTTGAACTGGTTCATTCCCGCCGGCGTGAACAGCACCGTCGGGTCGTTGCGCGGAACCAGCACGTCGCTGGGGCGCCGCACGCACCCTTTCGACTCGAAGAACGACAAGAACTTCTCGCGCAGCTCGTCAGTTCTCATTTTGGGGTTCCGTCACCGTGACTTCTCTTCCCTGCAGCAGGCTCAAACGGACCGGGCCGGACAGCGAGCGAGCGACGTCGTAAAACTCCGTCGGCGCCCGCACCGGCACTCCTTCGACCCGTTCGACAAAGTCGCCGGGCCGCAGCCCCGCTCTTTCGGCCGGACTCCCCTTCCGAACCTCCGTCACCACCACTGCGTTGGGGTAGCGCATGTCCGGCCCCAGGAGGAAGCGTCGGCGAGACGTCGGGTAGTCGACTCGCATTCCCCGCCACAACGGGTAGCGCTGCTGCGTGACGACCAAGTCTCGCTCGTCGTAGAGCGGCCATTTTCCTAGTTTGACCAGCAATGTCAACAACCGCTGCTCGACCGGTCGCCAAAGGTGAATGCGAGCCACCTGGCCCGGCTCCAGCAGTCCGACCTCCCGCATCAGGTCGTACTTGTTGAAGACCGGACGGCCCGCAACGGCCAGAATGAAGTCACCGGCTCGCAGCCCCGCTCGGTCGGCCGGCGAGCCGGGCAGCACGCGTCCGACCCGCACAGCCAACGGCCCCAGGTTCAGGTTGGCGACGGCCTGAGCGGCCAGTTGGTCCAACTGAGCGTCCGTCGGTTCGATGCCCAAGAAGCCGTACTCCGGTTCCAGCCCGTGCATGAGCGACCGAATGACGCGCTGCACTTGCGGCGTCAGAGGAATGGCAAAGCCAGCCGACTTCTCGTAGCCTTCCAGCGCCGCCAACGACGTGGTCAAACCAATCAGCTCGCCCTTCAGGTTCACCAACGCGCCGCCGCTGGTGCCCACTTCCAGCCGCGTGTCGACGTGCAACAGCAGACCCAAGTGAGCCAGCGTGTCTCGGTAGGGAGCGTACGGAAAAGTGTCCTCGCGCGGTGCAGCCGGGAAACGCGAGAAGTTACTAATGATTCCCAGGCTCGCGCTGGGCGAGCCGTCTCGGGCAATCATGTACGGGTTGCCCAGCACGACGACGAACTGGCCTTTGCGGAGTTGAGACGCGTCGGCCAGCGTAGCCGGTTTCAACCGTGCGGCCGCCGTGCTCGCCTGCTTCAGCTTCGGCCGGAGCACGGCCAGGTCGCTGCGTCGGTCGGCGGCAACGATTTCCGCGCTCACGTACGGGCTGCGCGACCAGCGGACCAAAATGTGGTCCTCAACGCCCGGCCCCGGCGGACTCGACGCCACCACAACGTGGTAGTTGGTCAAGACCAGCAACTCCGGCGGGTCCGAGTCGGAACGCAGAACCACGCCGCTGCCGAACTCGTTGGGCACGAAGTCCGGGCCGTTGACGTCCAAAGGTGGCTGAAACGCCGGCCAAAATGAATCGAGGGGAGCCCCCAGCGCGCGAGCCGCCTGGCGGCGCACACGAGCCACCGCGACCACACTCGGCTCCGCCCGCTCAATGGCCCGTTCCACCGCCCGTTGCAGACTGACCCACGCCGGTTCGGCTGGAGCTTCTTCCGCCGTCCGCTCCGACCGGCCCGCCCCGCTGCGACCGGTCGCCTGTTTCGACGTCGACCTCTTGGACGCGCCGCTCTGCTCCGGCTGCTGGTCGGACCGACCGGCAGACGCGGCAACGGCGTCCGGGGACGCGGCGGCGAGCGACGGAACAACCCAAACCGCCCTCGGCACGGTCAGCAGCACCGGCAGGCCAACGGCCAGACCGACCAGGCACGTTCGTACGGCGTCCTGAGGCGAAGCGCACTTCATGGCAACGGCGTTTCATTCTGTTTGGACGTGGCGGCAACCGACTTCCCACCGTCCCGGCCGCGTCGACGGACCAGCAGTCGGCTTGCCGTGCGGCCGGGCTCGTGAAATGAGGGCGGAGCGGTCGTCTGGCCCGAGCGGGCCGGGCGGTCCCCCTCGAACCGACATTCGCATTACGCTTCGGCCTCGGCGGTCGCCTGTGGAACAGCCAGCCCCCGAGCCTCCAACACCTTCTGTTTGATTTCCTCCAACAGCTCCGGGTGCTCCTCCAGGTAGGCCCGAGCTTTGTCGCGGCCTTGTCCCAGCTTCAAGTCGCCGTAGCTGAACCAGGTGCCGCTGCGCTGGACAATGCGGCTTTCGGCCGCCAGGTCGAGCACGTCGCCAGCCAAGCTAATGCCGCGGTCGTTGAACATGTCAAACTCGGCCGTGCGGAACGGCGGCGCGACCTTGTTCTTCACCACCTTGGCCTTGATTCGAATGCCGACCGCTGTGTCGCCTTCCTTCAGCGTGGCAATTCGCCGCACGTCGACGCGGCAAGAGCTGTAAAACTTCAGCGCTCGCCCGCCCGGTGTCGTCTCGGGGTTGCCAAACATGACCCCAATCTTTTCGCGAATTTGATTGATGAAAATGACCGTCGTCTTGGCCTTGGAAATGGCTCCGGTCAACTTTCGCATGGCCTGGCTCATCATTCGAGCCTGCAAGCCAACGTGCGAGTCGCCAATTTCCCCGTCCAGTTCGGTCTTGGGCACCAGGGCGGCGACCGAGTCGACGACAATGATGTCCACGGCATTCGACTTGATCAACATTTCGGCAATTTGAAGAGCTTCTTCGCCGTAAGACGGTTGGCTGACCAACAGCTCTTCCAAGTCCACGCCCAAACGCTTCGCCCAGGCCGGGTCCAAGGCGTGTTCGGCGTCAATGAACGCGGCCACGCCTCCCTCCCGCTGAGCATTCGCAATGGCGTGCAGAGCAATCGTCGTCTTGCCGCTCGACTCGGGCCCAAACAGCTCGACAATTCGGCCGCGCGGAAACCCTTGGCCGCCCAAGGCAATGTCGAGCGACAGCGAGCCGGTCGAGATGCCCGGCACGGCCTGCCCGCTGACGTCCGACAACTTCATGATGGCTCCCTGACCGAACGTCTTTTCAATTTGGCTCACTGCGTTGGCCAGCAAGTCCTGGCTGGCTGCTTGGGTCGACTGTTGAGCGGATTTCTTCTTGGCCATGGGCGTGTCCTCTTTTTTCTCTCCCTACGACGTGCTTGGTGACTGTGGACTTCCTTCCGGTGCCGTGCCGCGCAGGCAAACGAACTTTCCAATTCGGACCCGGCGACGGTGAGCGCTCAGCGCGTCAGCGGACTTTGTCGGAAGCGACGGTCAACAGTCCGGCTCGGTCCGGCGCAAGCCGCCTCGACAAACTTCTCGTCAGCTTCTTGCCGACCTCCGCTTTCGCTCTCGCCACCGGCAGGTTGGCGAAGCCGGCCTCAAGGTTCAACGGTTCACCGGCATTCTAGCAAGGTGGACCGGCGGGCGAGAACTGAGCAGGCACTCGGCAGTGCACGGGACGGTCCCTCGCGTCCCTCGGACGTCGCCTCGAACCCGCTCGCCCGAAGCTTTTCCTCGGTGGGAAAATCGGCTCCGCCCGAATAGACTGGGGTCCTGCCGCCAGTGCTGGAGTTGGCTGTGGCGGCTCGCGTGACGGCTCAGAGGTGACGCGGCTCAGCGGCGGGGGACGAACCGTGCAACGGCTCGAGCCACTGAAAACAGTACGAACGTGCCGGACTGCCCGAACCAATTGGCTCCGCGCGGCGGCCGTTGCGTGTCTGACCTCGGTCTGGTGGACCGTCTTGGGCGGCCAGCCCGCCACGGCCCGGTCGTACTACGTCTCGCCGGACGGTTCGGACACGAACGACGGCTCGGTCGAACGTCCCGTGCGAACCATTTCGCGCGGTGTTGAGCTGCTTCAGCCGGGCGACACGCTGTGGATTGCCGGCGGGGTCTACCGTGAAACGGTCCACCTGACCCGCTCCGGCCAGCCGGGCCGTCCGATTCGCATTCTGGCTCTTCCTGGCGAGGAAGTTGTCTTGAGCGGCACCGAGCCGTTCACGGGCCAGTGGCGCTTGCACGACGAGCACGTCTACCAGGCCCACTGGGACGCCGCTCCGAGCCAACTTTTCTTCGACGGACAACCCTTGGTCGAAGCCCGCTGGCCCAACCAGCCGTGGGACGCTCGCTGGGAGCCGCGGACGTGGGCGTCGCAAGGGGAGGGCAGTCGAGTCGGGTTGGTGGTCGACCCGAAGCTGGCGAGCACGGGCGTCGATTGGAGCGGCGGGTTGGTCACCGTCTGCCTGGACGGAGAACGAGCCGTCCTGCGAGTCGTACACGGACACTACGCGGGCAGCGACCGCTTCGTGTACGAAACGGACTTCATGCCGGAAGGGAGCGCGTCGTCGAGCGGCCACGAGCACCCGGGCCACGGGGGCTCGCCACTCAAGACCGTCTCCAGCGAGCGGACGGGCGAACCGCCAGAACGACCCGGGTCCACCGACCGCTACTTCTTGTGGGGTAAGCTGGACGCGCTGGACTCGCCGGGCGAGTGGTTCTTCGACCGCAAGACGCACACGGTCTACCTGTGGCCGCCGGCAGAAAAGCCTCCGGCTGCAAGCCGCGTCGAGGGACGTGTGCGAGACTACGGCCTGGTGGCTCGGAACGTCCAACACGTGCAAATTCGCGGGCTCCGGTTCTTCGCCTGCACTTTTCTGCTGGAAGACGTGAGCGACTTCGTGGTCGAGGGCTGCCGGTTGGAGTTCCCGACGCACTTTCGGCTGGCTCCGTCGCTGGAGCAGGTGCGAGAGCTGCCGACGGCGGTTCGAGAGGCGGCCGAGCGTTACCTGGGCGGTTTGGGTGTGGTCGCTCCGACCTGGGTCTCCGGCCAGCGGAACGTCGTGCGGGACTGTGAAGTGGCTTTCAGCGAAGGCCCGGCGCTGTGCGTGGTCGGCAGCCAGAACCGAGTCGAGAACTGCCGGTTTCACGACGTGGACTGGCGCGGTCTGGGCAGCGGGGTCGTCGGAAGCTCGAGCGGCGTCTGGTTGAGCCAGTCGCAACTGACCGTTTTCCGGCGGAACAGCCTGTGGAACGTCGGTTCGGCCGACGGCGTGACGTTGCTCAGCACGGGAGCTTGCCTGTGCGAGCTGAACGACGTCCACGACGGGGGCCTGGTGTTGCCGGCGGGGGCGTTGATTCAGTGCCGCGTCACCACGACGGCAACGGCAAGAACGACGGTCCGCTACAACTGGGTGCACGACGGCGCCGGTGTCGGCATTCACACCGACGCCTGCGCGGACGGCACGCTGGTCCACCACAACGTGGTGTGGAGCTGCAGCCGAGCCGGGCTCGTCGTCGAGGGCAACCACAACCAGGTGTACAACAACACGTGCTTCGACAACGCGGGGCCGGACTTGGTGCTGGTTTTGGGGCTAGGCGGCGCCGAGCCGGTTCCCTCCGCTGCTGCGTCCCGCCAGCCCCGCCCGTCCGCCGCTCGCACCAGGGCCTTCAACAACTTGGCTCGAGTAGCGACGGTGGCTCGGGCCGGAGCCGCCGACCGACCAGAAGGGGCGGAACCGCCGCCGGCTGAGCTGTCGAACAACCTCGCGCCGCAGTCGTCGAAGCGTCCGGAGGCTCAAGCGCCGACGACCAGCTCCGTCAAGTCCTGGCTGGTCCGGCCGGAGTGGTTCGACTTCCGGCCTCGGCCCGACTCGCCGCTGGTCGACGCAGGACGCATGGTCAAGGACTTGGTCGAGCAGTACGTCGGCGGAGGCCCAGACGTCGGCGCGTACGAGTGGGGCGAGGCGGGCTACTGGATTCCGGGAGCTCGAGCTGTTGCGGCGTCGCGTCCCATTCCCCCCGACGGCGCCACGGGCGTCCGAGCAGACCGCGAACTGATTTGGCTGGGGGGAGCGGGTGCCACGGCTTTCCGCGTCTACGTTGGCTCCAGTCGACACGCCGTCGCCGTGGCCAACGTCCGTTCGCGCGAGTTCAAGGGGGCGCGGAAGACAAACCGGTTCCCGCTGCAAGGGCTCCGGCTGCCGCCGACGGTTTACTGGCGAGTCGACACACTGGTCGGGCGACGACTGGTCCCCGGGCCGGTCTGGCGCTTCCAGCTGGCCCGCCCGGAAGCAAGAACGACCAACGAGAACTGACGGGAGGAGCAGACATGACTCTTGAAGCACCGTTTGAAGCGACGCACTCGAAGCTCTCGGTGGCCGGCTCGCGCCCCACCGAGCCGGTCGAAGCCGACGGCACGCCCGGCTGCACGCGGCGACGCTTCCTTCAAACGTCGCTCGCGGCCGCCGCCGTGGCGAGCCGAACGGTTTGGGCGCAGTCGCACCGTGCCTGGAAGATGCGTCTGTCGACCTCGTCCATTCACTTCATGCAATTGCCGATTGAGCAGGCGTGCGAGCGGATTGCCGGACTCGGGTACGAAGCCGTTGACATATGGTCGGCTCACAGCGGCTGCCCTCACTTGGACGACGTCCAAAAGCGGCTCGGTCCGGACGGGCTGCGAAAGCTGCTGGAAAAAACGGGACTGAAGCTGTGCGCGTTTTCGGTCTACCGCGGTGGTTACCCCCGCTACGCCAAGCTGCTGGGCGACTTCGGCGGCGGCTTGGCCATTCACGGCAGCGGACGGTTCGACCGACACCAGCCACTGACCAAACAAATGAAGGCGTTTTTCGAGCGGCTCAAGCCGGAAATCGAGCTGGCGGAACGGTACGACTCGTACGTGGCCATTGAGAACCACGGCAACAACCTGCTCAACACGCTTGACTCGTTCCGAGCCTTTGTCGAGCTGAACCCGTCGCCGCGCGTCGGCATTGCTCTGGCCCCCTACCACTTGCAAAGGCTGGGGGCGTCGGTCGAAGAAGCCATTCGAATCGCCGGCAAACAGCTTCTCTTCTTCTACGCGTGGCAGCGAGCGGGGCACGGCTCTCTGGAGCAACTGCCCGGACACGGACCCACCGACTTCACACCCTGGCTGGCCGCGCTGGCCGAGGTTCACTACACAGGCTACGTCAACCCGTTCATGCACGGGAAAGTCCCGACGGAAACCATGTCACAGGCACTGGGCAAAGCGAAAGGCTACCTGGAAAACTGCTGGAAGAAGCTGAGCTCGACGTAAAGGGAGTTCGGCGCGGGGCTCGGGTCAATTGGAGGCAGACATTCCGTCGTACCCAACCGCCGCGGGGCAGCCAGCGGACCGCGGCGGAGACAACGTCGGAAGGCCCAACCCGTGCGAGACTCGCTCCAGTACCGGGCGAGTTGCCCACGGCCTCCGGTGGGTTGCCCCTTCACCGGCTGCGCGGCGGCGACGGTTTGACAAACTGGGGGCAGCGGGTAGACTACGGGGCCCGTCTAAGTCTTGACCAGCCGGGTGCGTGTTTCGGCGCCCTGGCAGTTCCTGAGCGAAGCGTTGGGCGCCCGGGACGCTCCAATCCGGCTGGCCTCGTTAGCCGAGCGGGCGGTGTGCACGGTGAGTGACGACAGGACCTGCAGCAACGGGAGCGGACTCGATGGACACACTGCTTTTGGCTGCCGACCCCATCATTTCTCTTCAACCAATCGACTGGCTCTTGCTGGCCATTTACGTCGTCTTCATTTTGGGGCTGGGCGTCTATTTGGAGAAATTCGCCGTCACTGACGAAGACTTCTTTCTCGCCGGCCGAAGAAACAGCGCTTGGGTCGCCGGCGTCGCGTTCATGTCCGCCAATATGGGCGCCATGGAAGTCATTGGCTACACGGGCATTGCCGTCAAGTACGGCCTCCAATGTGCGCACTTCTACCTCATCAGTGCCATTCCAGCCATGGTCGTCCTGGGCATCGTGATGATGCCCTTTTACTACAGCGGCCGAATCAAATCGATTCCCGGTTACCTGAAGGAACGCTTCGACGAAAAGACCCGTTTGTTCAACGCGGCCATTTTCTCTGTCATGATGGTTTTGGTCTCCGGCATCTCATTGCACCTGCTTGCCATGATCATGGAAACCGTTTTGGGGTGGCCGTGGGAGTACAGTGTGTGGGCCGGAGCCGTCCTGGTGGGAATTTACGTCTCGGCCGCCGGGCTCATGTCCGCCATTTTCACAGAAGTCATCCAATTCTTTCTCATCTGGGCCGGCATTCTCATTCTGCCAGTCTTGGGCTTCATTGAAGTCGGGGGGCCCACCGAAGTTTGGCACCGCCTGCAGG